>MTCR01000153.1 GCA_002212725.1 Sphingobacteriales bacterium TSM_CSM
TGAACCGTTTCCTTCAAAAATTTTTCTGTTCCCTAACTTTTAAGAAAAGTTAGGGATTAATGGCTCAAATAATACTGCAATTGGCGCTACTGCACTTTTTTTTAATACCGGTTCAAACAATGCTGCCGGTGGTTATGGCGCATTGTATAACAATGCCACCGGCAGTTATAATACGGCATTTGGCTATTTTGCCGATGTAACAGCCAATAACCTGAACTATGCTGCTGCCATAGGAGCATTTGCTACGGTAGGTGCAAGTAATTGTATGGCTTTAGGCGGTACCGGTTCTGCTGCCGTAAAAGTGGGTATTGGGTTAAGTATCCCTACTGCCGATTTACATATAAAACAATCAAGCGGCGTTTTCCAAAGGGGTATCAAAACAGAACTATCTTCAAGTACCAATAACTGGCGCACCTATATTGATAGCGCACTTGATTACAATTTTGACTATAATGATAATTTAAAGGCTTACATACTTGACGAAACAGGAGCTTATACAGTAGCTTCCGACATGCGGCTGAAAAAAGACATCAGCCCGATTGCAGCAGTACTGCCTAAAATAATGCAACTACAACCCAAAACCTACAGGTACAATGACAATACACCTGATGCGCCTCTTTCTTATGGCTTTATAGCCCAAGAAGTAGAACCCGTTTTTCCTGATTTTGTAAATACCAAAGCCGATACCGGTATGAAAGCCATAGCTTACGATAATTTTGCGGTTATTGCCATTCAGGCCATCAAAGAGCAGCAACAAATGATTGAGCAACTGCAACAAAAAGCAGATAAAGTTGAAAAATTAGAAGCCGAATTACAGCAGATAAAATCTTTGCTGCTTCAAAACAAGTAAATACTGTTTGCCTGCGCTGGGTTGTTCCTTGCAGTTGGGTTAACCAACCAAGGATTAGCCTTGTGCGGTGGTTACTCATGCCGCAAAGCCATGCCTTGCGCGAGCGGCTATGCCTTGGTAGCGCAACGTATAAAAAAGGGACGCGGCAAAGCTACAAACGGCGTTTTTTTTCTTTGTTTTTCAGATAAAAACGGCGCAACTTTGCAATTAACAAAACAAAATGTACAACCTAAACACATATTCTGTATCTTTATGCAGTAAAAAAACTAGTGTTCAGGCATTATCGCTGCCACATATTACCACAAACCATAAAACATTCTCATGAAAAAAGCAATATTTCTACAGGTTTTAACCTTCTGCCTTGTTGCAGCCGGCGCACAGGCGCAATCGCTCACCCCGCAGGTAGTGGCATCGGGCGGCGGGTACGCCCAGGGAGGCGGATATTCTTTGTCTTATACCATCGGAGAACCGGTAACAGCCACGCTTACATCGGGCAGCAATATACTTACACAGGGTTTTCATCAGCCCGATTTTCAAAATATTGTTAAACTGCTGGCAAAAGTATATTTAGAAGGTGCTTTTAACGGTGCAAACATGAATACTACGTTGTCAACGCTGCCGGCTTTTCCGCTTACGCAACCCTATAACACTGCCCCCTGGAACTACAACGGCGCCGAAGGTGTGGCAACCCTGCCCGCCAATGTGGTGGACTGGCTGTATGTAGAACTTCGCGATGCAACCTTTGCACCCGTTGCCGGTGGTAAAAGGGCGGTGTTCCTGCTTTCAGACGGTACGCTGCGCGATGTGGACGGCACTCCCGGCGCTTCTTTTTTGGGCGCTGTGCCGGGCAACTACTACGTAATAGTGCGCCACCGCAACCATTTGGCTGTAATGAGCGCATCGCAGGTAGGGCTGCCCAATGCATCGGTTTATGACTTTACCACCGCCGCTGCCCAGGCCTTTGGCGTCAACCAGCAAAAAGCCCTTACCGGCGGCGTTTTTGGCTTATATGCCGCCGACTTTGACGCAAACGGGGTTATAACCGTTGCCGATTTTAACTTCTATGCCAATACCGGCTCGCAAACAAATGTTTACAACGATGCCGATGCCAACTTGGACAAACAGATTACCGTGTCTGATTTTAACCTCTACCAACCCAATGCCAGCGTAATTGGCATACAACAGGTACGGTATTAAACAGGGCAGGTAACCATTAGGGTTTATTTGTTACCTTAGCAACGGGGCGGGTTTTTATCTGCCCCGTTGTGTTACAGGCAAGTATTGAAAACAAAAAACTACATGCTAACCGCAAGAATCATTAACTTTACGGGCGGAAAACAAAAACAACAAGTATAGCATGATAGAAGTAAAGGCAGCCATATTTTTAGGCAACTGCAAAGAAGTGTTAAAACAAATACCCGATAACAGCATTGACCTTATTTTTACTTCCCCGCCTTATGCCGACCAACGAAAAAACACTTATGGCGGAATAGCTCCCGATAAGTATGTTGAATGGTTTTTACCCATTGCTCAAGAACTTTTGCGTGTACTGAAACCAACCGGAACTTTTATACTTAACATTAAAGAGAAAGTAGTAGATGGCGAAAGAAGTACTTATGTAATGGAGCTCATACTGGCGCTTCGCAAACAAGGTTGGTTTTGGACAGAAGAATTTATCTGGCACAAAAAAAACTCTTACCCCGGCAAGTGGGCAAACCGTTTCAGAGACAGTTGGGAAAGGCTTTTACAATTCAATAAAGACAAAAAATTCAATATGTACCAGGATGCCGTAAAAGTTCCTATTGGCGATTGGGCAAAAGGGCGCCTGAAAAATTTAAGTGAAACCGACAAAACCCGCGATAATGCAAAAAACGGAAGTGGTTTCGGTAAAAACATTTCTAATTGGGTAGGTAAAGATACCGTTTATCCTAACAATGTTTTGCATTTTGCAACCGAGTGCCAAAACAAAAATCACCCTGCAGCATTTCCCGAAAATTTACCAGAATGGTTTATCAAACTTTTTACGCAAGAAGGAGATACAGTACTCGACCCTTTTGCAGGTTCAGGAACAACACTGATTGTAGCCCAAAGAATGAAACGCAACTCAATTGGCATAGAACTCTTGCCCGAATACTACAACAGGATGGTAAAAGAAATTGAACCCGTTAAACAGTTATTACGATGAAACAAACTTTTCAAGTGGCAGTAACCAAATCATTTTTAGTTACAATTGAAGCAGATAACGAAAAATCCGCATTAGAGTATGCAGAAGTATTTACTTCTGATATTTCAGATTTATCTTCTAAGCAACAAAAAGACAACTATAATTTTCGGATTTACGAAATTGAAAATACGCATACATCAACCCAAATCATAAAAAACGATGACCAAGATTGATTTGCAAGACGTTTATGAGTATGTTGAAAAAAATATTACTCATTTTCATCAACAACGTTTAGACTATGTTTCCAATAAAATAGATTTGGACAAAATTTTGGAACAGAAAAATCCATATTTGTTTCGTGCTAAACATGTGCAAACAGCCCAAGATTTAATAAAAGGCTTCATAGATGCCTTTTTGCAATCTCAGGAAGAAACGTTATTCGGACATTTTATTGAAGGTTTAGCAATTTTTGTAGCTGATAAGGTTTTTGGTGCTAAAAAATCTACTTTAATAGGTATGGATTTAGAGTTTGAAAAGGACAACACTGTTTACGCAATAGAAATAAAAGCAGGTTGGAATTGGGGCAATTCAAGCCAGTTAAAACAACTCAAAATCAACGCCAAAAGTGCCAAAGAAATTTTGGAAAAAGAAACAGGCAAAAAAGTTGTTATTGTAAATGGCTGTTGTTTTGGCAAAAAAAGAAACATGAAACCAATAAAAGACGGTTATTATAAAATATGTGGGCAGGAATTTTGGGAATTGATAAGCAATCAAGAGGATTTTTATATCCAAATAATTAAACCCATAGGACACAAAGCAAAAGAAAAAAATGATGAGTTTTATGAAGTCTATTCTGCTCTTATCAACAAACTAACTGTTGATTTTACAAATAGATTTTGTGATGATGGTAGAATAAACTGGCAAAAAATTGTAGCGTTCAACTCAAAGAAAATAGATGCAATATAATAATAGCTCGATTTAAAAATTGCATTTGCGGCATGTCAGAAAAATTATTATTCAGCAACAACCCCAACCAAACCAACCGTTTTATATGGCAAACAGTACCCCTGCTACCGTAATTTATGCCAACGGGCTAACCAAACAGTTTGGCGATTTTACCGCGGTAAACCACATAAGTTTTGAAGTACAGCGCGGCGAAATTTTTGGGTTTCTGGGCGCCAACGGGGCGGGTAAAACCACCGCCATGAAAATGTTGTGCGGTTTGCTGCAACCTTCATCAGGACAGGCAACCGTAGCCGGCTTTGATGTGTACCGGCAGCGCGAAGCCATTAAAAAAAACATCGGGTACATGAGCCAACGGTTTTCCCTCTATGACGACCTCACCGTTTCGGAAAACATACGCTTTTACGGCGGCATTTACGGGTTGAGTTACCAAACTATCAGGCAAAAAACCAATGAATTGCTTACCC
The DNA here is from genome assembly GCA_002212725.1 of Sphingobacteriales bacterium TSM_CSM. Classification (GTDB taxonomy): domain Bacteria; phylum Bacteroidota; class Bacteroidia; order Chitinophagales; family UBA2359; genus UBA2359. The sequence continues at coordinate 4,445 of MTCR01000153.1, forward strand.
TGCTCGAAATGCAAGCCGAAGCAAAAAAAATTGTCAAATCGCTGCCTTTGGGCTGGAAACAGAAATTAGCTTTTTCTATTGCCATTATGCACAGCCCGCAGGTAGTCTTTCTTGACGAACCCACCGGCGGCGTTGACCCCGTTACCCGAAGGCAATTCTGGCACATGATTTATGAAACTGCACAGCAGGGACTAACCATATTTGTTACCACCCACTACATGGACGAAGCCGAATACTGCAACCGCGTGTCTATTATGGTTGACGGAACCATAGAAGCCCTTGACACACCCGGCAACCTTAAAAAAACTTTTGATGCGCCCAACATGAACGAAGTTTTTTTACATTTGGCCAGAGGCGCTAAAAGAACCGATGGGTGAAGTGCCAATTAATGGCAGGACAAACCAAAACGGCAGAAAAATTGTTAATTTCACTTTTAAAACAACACTAATGGAACTGATAGATAAACACAGAATTGAGGTTGAAAATGCTTGTTCAACATTTAAGGTAACCGAGTTGTATGCTTTTGGGTCTGTTTTAACCAATACATTAAGCCCCGAAAGTGATATTGATTTCATTGTTTCAATTATGGCAAACGACCCAATTGAATATGCCGAAAATTACTTTGACCTGAAGTTTGAGTTAGAAAGAATTTTTAAGCGAAAAATAGATTTACTCGAACAAAAGGCAATCAGAAACAAGGTTTTTGAGAATTATATCAATAAACAAAAAATGTTGGTATATGCAAGATGAAATCAACGTTTGGCTGGAGGATATAGTAAAAGCTATTTCCGAAATTTATGACTTCTTGCCCGAACCCCGAAATTTCCTCGAATTTGAGAAAGATACTAAAACCAAGCGAGCAGTTGAGCGGAATATAGAGATAATAGGGGAAGCAATGAGTAGAATTTTAAAAATTGAGCCCAATATACAAATAAGTGCTTCCAGAAAAATAACAGATACCCGAAACAGAATAATCCACGGATACGATTCGGTTTCAGATGATGTGATTTGGTTAATTGTTATTCGTTACCTACCAATTTTGTTGGAAGAAATAAATAACCTTAAAAACACTGATGACAGTTAAACTAACCGTATTGTGCGACGGAAATAAGTAATTGCCGGGTGTACAAGCCCATTTACTTGCCCCTCCACTTCACAACCAATAAGCCGTACTGTAATTTACTACCATAACCGCTGCCATGCTGCCAAACTTGTATAAAAATACCGCTGCCGCCTTGCCAAAACACAAAACCGGCTTGTTCTTATTTTTGCTGTTGTTGCCGTTTATAAGCGCAACACCGCCCCAACAATTGGGGAAAAAAGCGCTGTACCGCTCCGGCGTGTTTACCCTCTACACCAACAAAGTGGTGCAGGGAAAATACACCGCACAGGCAAAAACCGCCACCGCACTCACCACCAACTACCAAAGCCCGGCAAACAGCCGCTACGGCCGGCTCATTGAGTTTAAATTCAGTATAAACGGCAAAGATAACGAACTGCCGTTTGGGGTAAACCACCGCATGGTGTTGCTGCCCGAAAACGGCCGGGTAACAAGCCCCCTTATACCGTTTGGCGTACCCGATGCAGCAAACCCCGCCGTGCCCAATGACAACCTGTACTTAGAACCCAATACACAGTTGGTGCTTCGGGTTGATATGAATGCGGTATTGGCTGATTTTAAAAAACAGGGATTTCACACCACTTTCAACGGCGATAAAATTGCACAGTCCGATTTTAAAGGCGTATATGTAGCCGGCGGTTCTGAGCCGTTGGGCTGGGATTTTGAAAACCTGCCCTCGCGCCCGCAGTTTGAACTGAAAGACCCCGATGGCGACGGCATTTATGAAGTAACGCTGGTAATGAACGCCCACAACCCCGATAATTTTACCGCCGCCACCTGGCAACTGCAACAAGACCTTAGCCATTTACCGCAATTTACCAGCGGTTTTACCCTTATTGATGCCTTGTACAACCTGTCGCTGGAAGAAATGCTGCAAAACATAAGACCCGACGGCGCTTTTATGGCCGGCGAAAAATGGGACGGTGTCTGGACGCGCGACATCAGCTACAGCATCTTACTGTCGTTGGCCATGCTGCAACCCGATGTGGCCAAAACCAGCCTGCTGCAAAAGGTAAAAAACAACCGCATTGTGCAAGATACCGGCACCGGCGGCTCCTGGCCAATATCTAGCGACCGCATGACCTGGGCATTGGCAGCCTGGGAAGTTTACTTAGCCACCGGCGATAAGGAATGGCTGCAAACGGCTTACCCAATCATAAAAAACAGTGCCGACGACGACCGAAAAACCCTGTTAGACCTGCAAACCGGCTTAATAATGGGCGAATCGTCGTTTTTAGACTGGCGCAAACAGTCTTACCCCCGCTGGATGAACCCGGTAGATATTTACCGCTCGCAAAACTTAGGCACCAATGCCGTACACTGCCAAACGCACTTTATTTTGGCACAAATGGAAAAAGAACTGGGCATAACCGCCACCGGCGCCGATAAATTTGCCCAACAGTTGGCCAACAACATAAACCGGCAGTTGTGGAGCAAAGAAAACAACTACTACGGACAATACCTGTACGGAGCCGATTACCCCGTACTTTCGGCGCGTTCCGAAACATTGGGCGAAGCGCTTTGCGTGTTGTTTAACATTGCCGATGCCAACCGGGCGCAGGAGGTAATTGCCCACACACCTGCCCTGCCCTACGGTGTACCCTGCTTTTACCCACAAATACCCGATATTCCGCCCTACCACAACAACGCCATTTGGCCTTTTGTGCAGGCCTATTTTACCTGGGCTGCCGCCAAAACAGGCAATACCGCCGCCGTAGAACATGGTTTGGCCGGCATTTACCGGCAGGCGGCCCTGTTTGCCACCAACAAAGAAAACATGAGCGCCGACAACGGCGATTATAAGGGCACCGAAATAAACTCGGACAGGCAACTGTGGAGCGTGGCCGGCAACTTAGCCACTGTTTACCGCATTTTTTACGGCATTAATATGGCACCCGATGGCATAACCTTTACCCCGTTTGTACCCAAACCCTATAACGGAACCAAAAAATTAACCAATTTTAAATACCGCAATGCCGTTTTAGACATTGAACTGCGCGGCTATGGCAGGCGCATCGGGAAATTTACCATAGACGGACAGGTATCAGAAAAACCTTTTATTCCGGCAAACCTTACAGGACGGCACACCCTTGTTATTGAACTGGATAAAAAAGAATTGCCCCTGCAACCATTTAACCGCGTAAACAACCTGTTTTCGCCCGAAACTCCCGATGTGCAGCTAAAAGGCAATTTTCTGGAATGGCAACCCATTGCCGGCGCGGTAAAATATATGGTGTATCAAAACGGGCGGCAACTTGCCGTTACCGAACAAACGCGTCACCGGCTTCCGCCATCGGGAAATTTTGCGCAGTACCAGGTTTGCGCCATTGGTCAAAATCAGGTGTCGTCATTTCTTAGCAAGCCGGTTAGCGTGGTGTTGCCTGCCATTGTACAACGTTTGGAAGCAGAACAGGCAGCGCCACCAACGGCAAAAGCAATTACGGGCTACTCGGGCAGCGGGGCATCCGAACTAACTGCTGTGCAAAACACTGCGCTTGATTTTACCTTTACCGCCCCGCAAAACGGACAATACAGGTTTGTTTTTGCTTACAGCAACGGCAGCGGCCCGGTTAATACCGACAACAAATGCGCCATACGCACCCTGTATGTTTCAAAAGCCCTGCCCGAAGGCAAAGCGGTGGTATTTCCGCAATTGGGTTTTGATGAGTGGTCTAACTGGGGAATGAGCAACCCTATTACCTTGTGGCTGGAGGCAGGCAAACACGAAATTGCCCTGAAATACGAACCGCATAACCAAAATATGAACGGCGCTATTAACACCTGCCTGCTCGATTACCTCGAAATTACGCAGTTGCGGTAAACGGGCGTGGTTAATGCAATACCTTATTTACCAATACAACCAATACCCCTTTAGTTTTCCGGTATTGCTAAATGAAACAGCCGGCGCCGGTATTTTCAGCACATTCAGGGCCGAAAGCAGGGTATTCAGCCATTTTGAACGGGTTTTTATGCGGCTGAGGTCAATATCGGGAGAGAGGTAAAATACTCTTTGCCGGGGTATATTGCTGTAGTTGTAAACTGTTCCTCCGGTGGTTTGCCATACATTTTCAAACCCGCCCAGCAATCCCTCGGCGCCATACCCCACAGCAATGTTGAGCCATTTCGGAAAGTGTACCCTTTTGCTGTTCATAAACGCCCGCGGGTTTACCGATAGCCAGTAACTTTGCCCGTTGTAATCTTTAAGCAGCAATTCCTGAAACGAAGTGCCGTACAGTTCGCGGGCGCGTTGCCTTACTTCGGGCGGATATTGGTTGTAGTTCACCTTGCCCGATGAAAACTTGAGCCTTATGCGTTGCTCTTTCCAAAGCAACTCCTGCGTAACTGCCAGAGCAGAACCGGTAGTATTGGCTACAATATCGCCCACCGAAGCGCCCCATTTTTCAGAAAAACCATCCAGCGCTTCAATGCCCATTTGCAGGGCAAACCCATAGGCGCCACCCACCCATGCAGCTTTGTGGTGCGGCACACCGGCCCATTGGTACAAGTCTTTGGCAAACAAACTTTCTGAGTAAGCTGTCCAGGCGTGGCCTATTTTATCTACCTGATTCCACTCGCCGTTGTCGTTAAAAAACCGAAATTTGCCACGCGGATATTGGGCATACCATACCTTGTTCAACCCAATCATGGTGGCGGCGTAGGCAACTGCCGAACCGCCCGCTACGCCGCAAATGCGCGCTTTGTTTGGGGTAACTGCCTGTTGTATAAACGGAAGCCGGGCAGCAGTGGTATCGGGTTGCGCATACAGCCGGCACAGGGTAAAAAAGCACAAAACCAATAGGGCAATGCAGTTTTTTACCCTGCCGTCCATCAATTTTACCGGTTCAGCATAAAAATAAACAGCATATTTTACCGGTGCCGGCGGTTGTTTGCGGGCGGTTTTGCTCATTTTTCGGGCTATTTATTTGCACCGGTTGCTACTGCAATTAACACAATTATCATTACAATGAGCAAGGTAAACAGCACAACTTTTACCACACTAACCGGGCGCTCTCCTCTTACCTTTCCGGTGCGGCCGTTTATTACAAACCGGTAAACCTTATTGCGGTAGCGGTAAGAACTAATCCAGATAGGAAGCAAAACATGCTTAAAAGTAATGCTGTAAAATTCGGAGTGCAGGGTATTGATTTGCTGGTGGTCGCCGCCAATTTGAGTACAAACAGCCCGGCGAATGGCAACATCCATTTTTTGTTTGGCCGTTACCAGCCCGCTTTTAACGTCCACCTGATAGCGTTCTGCCCTGAAACCGCTCAGGTATTTTTCATCAAAAGGCAGCAGGTTTTGCAGGTCAAAAGGTTCAAGGGTTTCCACATAACCTTTGGGCAGCGAGGTACAAGCCACCACCAATATATCATCAAAGGCAACATTTACGGCACCGCCAACAGGTGTCCAGCGTATTTTTGTAACGGGCACCTGCCTGACTGTAGTTTTACCGTTTACTGTAACCGGCTGCATTACATAATCGGTATAATTGATGCCGCGCATACCGGTATAGCGCGAGTTGGTTTGGCTGTCGTAAGTCCAGTACGGAATATAAATACCAATCAGTTTTTCTTCCTGCAAAGCAAAGCGCACCAGGTTGTTGGGTGCAAACCAAAGCGAGCGCAGCCAGTTGTTAAAGAGTTGCAGGGCATTATTGCGGTCAATTTTAAAGGGTAAAACGCCTTTCGGCTTTACAATCTGGCTGGTGCTTGCGCCTTTTACCACCAGGTTGCTGCCGCAAAACGGGCAATCGGAAGCGGTAACATTGGGTGGCAGGGTAGTTTCTGCACCACACGATTCGCAATGTGCCAGCAATACCGTTTGCATGTCTTCGGTATCATAGCAATCGCGTATAAAGGCGTCGTAGTCTATTTCTTCGGGGGGCTGGGCGGTAACGGGTATTTCGTTATTGGCGCCACAGTATTCGCAAACCAGGCTGTTGGTTCCGGGTTTAAACACCAGCAGTGCGCCGCAGTTGGTGCATTTCAGTTCTTTAAATACCAGTTGGGCAATTTCGGGGGCAGACATGGGTGTAGTGTTAATGGCTAAAGAGCAGGAAAAATTGCGGGCGTATGCCGGCAACCCTTTACCGGAGTACTGCCGGCCACAAAACATGTTATAGCGCCGGCCACTATTGGTTGAAAATGTTTGGCGTTATGTTACAGCAATAAATGCTATACATGATGTTGTTCGGAGTGGCTTTACAGGGGTGGCAGCGGTGGTGGTACCGATTGCAGGAGTGAGTTTAGTTCGGGCACGGTTTCGGCAGGCGCCCAATTGTTCATGCCGGCTTTCCATACCAGTGTCTGGCGGGTTAGCGCACCTTGTTCAATAAGGGGTTTCAGTTCGGCTTCGGTAAATGGGCCGGTTTGTTTGCCGTTTTGGGCAACAAAAAGTTGCAAAGGTTCGGGCAATTTGGGCGGGGTAAGGTTTTGGGTATTTTCCTGAGTGCCTTTATTTTCTTTCATTTGCTGCATCATTTGGTTTACCATACCCAGTCCAACACCCAATCCAATACCTTCGTTGGCGCCGCCCGACGGGTTCTCGGCTGCTTTTTCCATTGCTTCGGCGGTTTGGTATTGCATGTATTTGTTCAAATCGCCAATAATACCCATACTGCTGCGCTTATCAAGGGCGGCTTCTACTTCGGGCGGAAGCGATACATTTTCAATAAGGAACTTGGTAAGGTCTAATCCGTAGGCTTCAAATTCGGGCGAAATTTTGGTATGCACAAATTTAGAAAGGTCGTCATAGCTGGCGGCAAGGTCGAGTACGGGTATTTTACTTTCGGCAATGGTATCGCTAAACCGCGAAACAATGATGTTGCGCAGTTGCTCGGTTACTTCATCAACGGTAAAATGCCCGGCGGTTCCTACAATTTCGTCAATAAATTTGGCTGCATCTTTCACCTTTATGGTATAAGTGCCAAAGGCGCGCAGGCGCATAGGGCCAAATTCGGGGTCGCGTATAATAACGGGGTTTTTGGTTCCCCATTTGCAATCGGTAAAATTTTTGGTATTTACAAAATAAACCTCAGCCTTAAAAGGGCTTTCAAAGCCGTATTTCCAGCCGCGCAGGGTAGATAATACGGGCAGGTTTTCGGTATTAAGCGTGTACATGCCGGGGCCAAACACATCGGCAATTTGCCCTTGGTCAACAAAAACAGCCACCTGCGATTCGCGCACTGTAAGTTTGGCGTTGTTTTTAATTTCGTTGTTATGCCGCTCAAACCGGTGTACCATAGTGTCTTGTGTGGGGTCGAGCCATTCAATAATATCAATAAACTCGCCACTAAACTTGTCAAACAGTCCCATAAACAAGCAATTAAGGGTTTACATGAATAATGCCGAAAAATTACCTCTTAATTTTGACGTTAGCAAAGTTTTGGCAAAAAAAACACTTTTTTTGTGTTTGGGGGCAATATGCAGCCTGCCCGAAACTGTAAAAGCTGCGCCATACGGTCAAAGTGTTGGGTAAAGGCATTAATTTTCTTATTTTTGTGCGTTAAAGCCTGTTCACCACACCCTTTTGCCATGCAGTTTGATTCTGCCTTGTTTTACACCATTTTGCTCATTTTATGCAGCGGCATAGGGCTGGGCGGCTACTTGTTTCATTGGGGTGTGGAAGAAAGCACCATTATTACCCTGCGCCTGCGGCTTTCTATTATGTTGGTGGTTACGGTAGCACTACCCCTGTATTGCTATTTCTTTTTTGACCTTTGGTACTACGGAGCAAAAAATTATTTTAATGTTTCGTTCCAGTTAGATGATCTGCACTATTATGCCCTGCTCCTGCTTTTCGGGGCGCTAACGCTGTATCGTTTTTTCAGGTACAGCCATTTGGAAGATTTGGTGTTTCTGGCGCTTTCTGCCTTGTTTTTATTGCGTTTTTTAGTGGTTACCGAGTTTAAAGGGCATATTTTTTTCTGGGTATTTTACTTTTTTATTTTGTACTACGGCATTTTTTTAGTTCGCTACTGGACGCCCGTTTTATCTGAAAGGCTTGCGCTGGGCGGCGGTTTGGCAGTGCTTAGCTGGTTGTTGTTGTTTTTTGTGGTAGATAACTTCAGAGAAAACGGTTTTTATATGACCTATCTGGGTTGTATATTTATGGCCACCCTTTGGGTGCGCTACCTGTGGAACCTTGAGTACAAACGCCGCAAACGCTGCCCCAACTGCGGCGGGTGGGGTAAATTGGGCATGAAAGAAAAAAAACGGTTTTGGTGGGCAGTGGGTTTTAAAGAAAGCAGCGGCTCAACACCCTGCGAACAATGCGGGGGCAGGGGCTGGTTTTACCGCTATCCCGATTTGTTTCATGCCGAAAAATAAAATTTTGCCACCAACTCCATATACCCGTTCCATGAAAGCCATGATTTTTGCCGCCGGTTTGGGCACCCGAATGCAACCGCTTACCCTGCACAAGCCAAAAGCACTGGTTGAAGTTGCCGGAATTCCGCTGCTTGAAATTGCTATCAGGCGGTTGAAATGGTTTGGCTATACCCATATTGTGGTAAATGTGCATTACCTGCCGGAGCAAATCCTCGATTTCCTTGCCCGAAACCAAAACTTCGGGGTTCAGATTATTGTATCCGATGAACGCGATTTATTGCTCGATACCGGCGGCGGGCTTCTGAAAGCTGCGCCTCATTTGGCAGGTAATGAACCGGTGTTGGTTTGCAATGCCGATGTATTGTGTACGCTTAACCTGCACCATTTCAGGCAGTTTCACCTGCAGCACCAACAGCAACCACTGGCTACGCTGGCCGTTCAGCGCCGCACATCGGGGCGTTACCTGTTGTTTAACCGCCGGGGACAACTCTGCGGCTGGGAAAATACCGCATCGGGGCAAAAACGCATGGCAAGACCGTGCAGGCAGCCTCAACAGTTGGCCTTCTGCGGCATTCAACTCATTCAACCCCAAATACTGGAACTGTGTACCCTGAAAGGTGTTTTTTCGGTGATTGACCTGTACCTGCAAATTGCCGGAAAACACCCCATACAAGCCTATCTGCTTACCCGCGACCAATGGCTCGATGTGGGTAAACCCGATGTTTTACCTGCCGCCGCCGCCTTGCTTCCAAGGGTTTTACCCCATTCATAAAATTGGAGTGTTGCCCGTTTTATTGAACTTTTTTACCCAAAAAATTATTTATAAAAATAACACACTGTCAACAAAATTTATTAACAACCCATAAAAACAGAAAAGAAATATGTATTGGTTAATGTTTGGAGTACTCATGTTGGTAAGCATGGCCGTAAGCGGCATGTTAAAATCGAAATTTACCCAATATTCCAAAATGCCCATCAGGCTGAGCGGCAAGGAAGTAGCCGAAAAAATGCTTCGCGAAAACGGCATTTATGATGTACAGGTAATTTCGGTGCCCGGCCAACTAACCGACCACTATAACCCCCAAAACAAAACGGTAAACCTGAGCGATGTGGTTTATCATGAGCGAAACGTGGCCGCCGCAGCCGTTGCCGCGCATGAGTGCGGTCATGCCGTACAACACGCCACTGCCTATTCGTTTCTTACCATGCGTTCCAATATGGTGCCGGTGGTAAATGTTAGTTCGCGCCTGGCACAGTTTATTCTTATGGGTGGTGTAATTATGATGGCCGCTACCAAAAGCCCCATTTTGCTTATGGTGGGCATTTTGCTGTTGGCCGTTACCACCTTGTTTACCCTTATTACGCTTCCGGTAGAATTTGATGCCAGCCGAAGGGCTTTGGCCTGGTTAAACGGCGCCTCTATTGTTACAGACGAAGAACACGATAAAGCACAAAATGCCCTGTGGTGGGCTGCCATGACCTATGTGGTGGCCGCACTTGCCGCCGTAGCCAACCTGCTGTACTACATTTCACTGCTCAACAGAAGGGACTAAACAGCACAGGTTTACCCCTGCTGCCCTTGCAGGTTTTACCTTATACTCAAAGCCGGCCGCCACAATTGGTGCAGCCGGCTTTGTAATTTGCGGTAAATGCAGCGCTAACAGGGCAGCAAACCCTTACAAATACCACAAGTAAAACCCGAAAGGGAAAAAAACGGCCAAAAATTGTATCTTTGCACCCTGTTAAAACCAATATGTCGCAAAAATTTGTTCAACTGTTTTTTAATAAAAAAACACCCGCCATGCTTCATAAACTTCTTGCCCTGTTGTTTTTTGTAACCGCCATTATGGCTTGCGGCAACACCAAAACCACTGTGCCGGCAGGTATGCAAAGCGCCGAACCGGCCACAAAAGATGCCCTCATAAATATAACCGTTGAAGGGCTGATGAGCGGAACCGCAAAACTTGTAGGCGTTTATGCCGACCAAAATTTCTTAGCCGACTCGGCCAAAGTAAGCCCCGAAGGCTCCTTTACCTTTCAACGCGACTCGGCCTATCTTTCGGGTTTGTATTTTGTAATAGTGCCCGGTGACAAAAATTTTCAAGTTATTATAGATGCTAACCAGCATTTTTCCATGAAAACCAAACAGGGAGATTTTGTAAAATATATGGAAGTTACCGGCTCCATAGACAATACCCTGCTGTATGAAAGCCTCAAATTTCAGGCAGAAGTGGACAAAAAGTTTGAAAACATACAAAAACGCCTTAATCAGTTAGCCAAAAACTCGCCCGAATATGCGCAGGCCAAGGCAGAACAAGACAAACTGCTTACAGAACGGGCAGAGCATGTTGAAAAATTCAGGAAAAACCACCCCACCGCCTTTTTTACCAAGTTTAAAATTGCCGGACAAAACCCGCCCATTGAAGAACCCAAAAAACCCGATGGAACGCTGGATACCATTATGCAAAGCTACCTCTACCGCTCAAAATTCTGGAACGACGTTGATTTTTCGGATGTGCGATTGCTGAGAACACCGGTAATTCACAACAAACTAAAAAGATATATTACCGAAATCACGCCGCAAATTCCCGACTCCATCATTAAATCGGCCACCTTCGTAACCGATAAATCGCTGGCAAACAAAGAAATGTTTAAATTTGTAGCCAACTGGATTGCCCTGCAATACCAGGCCACCAAAACCAAGGTAATGGGCGGCGAGGCAGTATATGCCTATATGATTGACAAATATTTTACCCGTGAACTGGCCTATTGGTCAGACTCTACCGAAATAAAAGGCCTTCGCAAACAAGCCGCCGAAATTGGCGTAAGTGTGTTGGGTAAAACCGGGCAAGATGTGCGCGCCAAAGACCCCACCGGTCAATACCGCTCTTTGTACGACCTGAAAACGCCTTATTTACTGGTATATATTTATAACCCCGATTGTGAGCATTGCCAAAAGGAAACCCCGCTGATAAAACAAGTGTATGAAAAATGGAAGCCCAAAGGCTTTTTTGACGTCTTTGCCATTGCCACCGAAACCGACGACGCCAAATGGAAAAACTATATAGCCAAAGAAAAACTTACCTTTACCAATGTATTTGACCCCACCTACGAAAGCAAATACTACCTGAAATACCATATTGATATTACCCCGGAATTATACCTGCTCAACAAAGACCGCAAAATTATTGCCATGAACATAGATGCCGCCCAACTTGACCAACTGCTTACCGAAGAGTTTTCAAAAAAATAACATTCTGCCCTAAATGCCGGCAGAATACAGGGGTTACAGCGGCATATAGCTACCCCACAAGGGTAATGAGCAACAATACCTGTTAGTTATTCCTGACATGTAGGTGGTAGTCCTGCTTTGCCGGTAATCAGACAAAGCAGAAATTGTAGGCATTAACTTTGCCGTGCAACCGCAGGTGTGTTTTTTTTATCTACCTTACCGGCACAAACTCACCAATATGAAAGCAAAGCAGTTGTTAGCGGTTTTATTGTTTATGCTTCCGGCCGGCCTCATTGCACAAGTTACGGGCGGGCAATATACTTATGCCTTTTTAAACCTGCCTGCCTCTGCAAGGTTAAACGCTTTAGGAGGATGCCAAATTGCACTTGCCGACAACGATGTGAGCCTTGGCACTCAAAATCCTGCCCTATACAACCCCGAAATGCACCAACAGGCGCAGTTTAACCACGATATATACCTGGCCGGCATACAGCATGGTTATGCGGCTTATGCGCGCCATTTCGACAGCCTTGCCACCACCTTTGCAGCAGGCATACAATACGTTTCTTACGGCAAATTTACCCAAACCGACGAAACCGGAACCGAAACCGGACAGTTTAGCGGTGGCGAATATGCTATTACGCTGGGCGCCGGCAGAAAATATAAAAACCTTTCTTACGGGGTAAATCTCAAATTCATAGGTTCGCACCTGGAAAGCTACAACTCTTTTGGCATGGCCGTAGATGCCGGTGCCCAATACCATAACCCCGAAAAACAGTTTTCGGCAGGGGTGGTGTTAAAAAACATCGGAACACAGTTGAGCACTTACAACGGCACGCGCGAAAACCTGCCATTCGACCTTCAGATAGGCATTTCGCAAAGGCTGAAATACCTGCCATTCAGGCTAAGCATTATTGCCCACCATTTATATACCTGGAACATACGTTATAACGACCCCGCCCTGCAACAAGACCAAATTATTGACACCGGACAAGATACCAAAGAAAAAAAATACATTGCCGACAAATTGTTTCGCCACCTTGTTTTTAATGGCGAGTTGTACCTTGGTAAAGCGCTCAGGGTAAATTTTGGGTACAACCACTTGCGGCGGCAAGAGTTAGGCATAGCTGCCAAACGCACCCTATCGGGTTTTTCATTTGGGGCGGGCATTACCATTAAACGGTTTTCGGTAAGTTATGCCAAAGCCATTTACCATGCCGCCGGTGGCAATAACCACATAGGGTTAAGCATTAACCTGCAAGAATGGTAGTTTCCTTAACTGAAAAGTAGCCACAAAAATCCAAGCAACCCTGTTAAAAAAACCATACCGTAACCCAAGGTCATATACCGGCGCAAAGAGGCACTGCCAAACCAGATAGAAATTACGGCCTTAACCACTGTATTGCTGAGGGCGGCAAGCAAAATGGCACTTTGTACTGTTGCTGCATCAATGCCTGTATTGCCCAATTTAGCAAGAGATATGGTTATGGCGTCAATATCAGATAGGGCGGCTACGCTGCTGGCAATTAAAATACCACTCTTGCCCAAATATTGGTTGGCGGCGCTCACCAAAAGCAAAATTCCGCCATATACTACGCCAAAAAACAAGGCATCGCGCAAATTCAGGGGGTTGCCCAATGGCACTTCGGTATCGGGCTGAGCCGTTGTTACTAATTTTCGGTACCAAAAAATTATCAGCCCCATACTGCACAGTAACAGCAGTAACAAAGGCGGTAGCATTGCCGGAAGCAGGGAGGCATTAAACAAATACAGCCAAATCATTACCCGCACAACCATTATGGTACTTGCAGCTAATATTGCTATCGCACAATGCACTGTATAATCTTTCATTTCGTGGCTTTTTTTTGAATAATTCCACGTAACAGCAGTACTCGAAACCAATCCGCCCAAAATACCGGTAAGCAATATGCCTTTTCGGGCACCCAAAATTTTTACCAATATATACCCAACAAACCCAATGGCTGAGGTTAATACCACTACCCAACCAATTTCAGAGGGGTTTAATACTTCATAAGGGCCATAACTTTTGTTGGGCAAAAAGGGCAATATTAACAATGCTATAACTACAAACTTAATAAATGCATACAACTCATCATTGGTAATTTTGCCTATGAGGGTTTTAATTTCAACTTTGAGCGATAAAATAATGAGCATGAATACCGTTACAATAAGGCTTAGCTGAATATACCCCATTAGCGTAATGCCGCCAAGCAGGTAGGTAACAATAAGCGCCACTTCGGTAGTGCCGCCTGTATGCCCGTTGCGGTAGGTAAGCACATAAGCAACCATGGTAAAGGCCGTTAGCCCAAACAAAGTAACCTCAAAAATCCAGGTAGAAAGGTAAAATTTAAGAAAGGCTGCCAGAAAGCCCATCATAGATACCAGTGTAAAAGTGCGTACACCGGCAAATATTTCTATCTGTTGCGGTAAAAAAGACCTTTCCCGCTCCAGACCTATTACAAAACCAATGCCGGCGGCCACCAAAAACCGCACAAAAAAATCGTACTGCGTTAGCCACAGGCTTTCTGCCGTGGCAATTTGAATAATATCGTTCATACACCCATTTTCCCTACTAAATTACAAAGTCTTTAATTTGCGTGTATATTTGCCGCAGTATTTTTTGCAATCACACTACCGGCGCTGCACTTAATGCTACTCTGCAAATAATTTTTTAGGCAAAATCGCTTTAAACCATGTGGGTTATTGACATAAAATGATATAACTCCCCCGTAATCAAAAACAACCATGAAGCATACTTTTGAAACCGGCAGGCTTACCCTGCAACTCATTTGCCCTGCAGATGCGGACTTTATTTTGCAACTGCTTAATACCGACGGCTGGTTGCAGTTTATTGGCAACAAGCAGGTATATACCCAAAATGATGCCATTCATTATATTGATAAAATTCTGGCAACCGAAAACTTGTATTATTGGACGGTAAAGTTAAAACCCGATGATGCGCCGGCAGGACTTGTTACCTATCTTAAACGAAATTACCTGCCGCATTTTGACATAGGGTTTGCTTTTTTACCTTGTTACCAAGGAACAGGCTATGCCTTCGAGGCAACAAGCGCCATTTTAGCGTATGTTTCAACCAAACTGCAACACGAAACCGTACTTGCCATTACCGTTGCAGGTAATACCGCTTCCATAAAACTGCTTGAAAGGTTAAACTTCAGTTATGAGAAAACCATAGAAACCGAAAACGGTACACTGCTGGTTTATGCCTGTAAAACAAATGGCAGTGCAATAAGAAAAAGTGTTCCTGAAGCCGGTTAAGCAGCCATACCTTTTACAAACCCGCTTATTTATAGCAAAAGAGGCTGCCCTTTTCGGACAGCCTCTTTTTTGGCAAGTCACAAAACTTGCTTTATAGTTTGCGGTTAACGCGAAATTTCCAGTATTTCCAGCTTCATTACACCCGAAGGCACCTTTACCTCAACCACATCACCTACCGACTTACCAAGCAACCCCTTGGCAATTGGCGTATTGACCGATATTTTGCCCGATTTTAAATCGGCTTCATTTTCGGTAACAATCATAAAGTCGGTAACTTTATTCAGCGATAAATTTTTAAGTTTCACCTTCGACAAAATTGCCACCTTTGAGGCATCGAGTTTGCTGTCGTCTAATAAGCGGGCCGCTGCCAGTTCGGTTTCCAGTTGTGCTATTTTGCGTTCTAACATGCCTTGTGCCTCCTTTGCAGCATCATACTCTGCATTTTCCGACAAATCTCCTTTTTCCCGTGCTTCTGCTATTTGTCTGGAAATATCTGCCCTCCCGCTTGTTTTAAGCGTTTGCAATTCTTTTTTCAGATTTTCCAACCCTTCGCGGGTATAATACTTAATCTCCATGATTTTGAAAAAATTTCGGTTTAAAACAATAAAAATTAATTCGGGCACTTATGGGGTGCCCGAAGTTTCTTATTGAAAAAAAGTAAGTCAATGTCATTTTACAACTTTCAAAGTTTGCGGCATTTATACCGGCAGCCTTTGAAAAAAAGAAACGTTTCCGGTAAGAGAAACGTTTCTTTTGCAAGTATATGAAACAACAAGAAAAGCAGCTTAGTTCAACAAAGCAAACTTTTTTTCTTAGAGATTAATACGCACACCAATGGTGTGGGTTCCATTGTAGGGGTTGGTAGCCCGGTAGGCATAATCAATGCCCAAGCCCGATTCTCCGCCCTTTTTAAACGGAACTTCTACACTAACACCGCCGCAAAGCCCGGTGTAAGCTGTTGCCCGCTGTTCAAAGTCAAGGGTTTTGGCAATACCGTCTTCGTATCGGTAGCCGCCTCGCAGCATAAACATTTCATGGAAAGCGTATTCAATGCCGCCGCCAAACTGGTCGCGCGAGAAAGAGTTAGAGGTAAAATTTCCCAAAACGGTTAGGCGGTGGTGTTCGCCCATTAAAATATCGTAGGCCGCGCCAATATTAAGCGTAGAGGGCAATTCATATTTTTCGGTGCGTTGCGAAACGGTAAATGAATAACCTTGGGGCGCTTCGAGTTTGGTTGCCAAACCGTCGCCGGCAAATCGCATGGGCGTTCCTACATTGCGCAGCGAAATGCCAAAGTGAATATTGTCATCGGGGCCTGTTACATATTGAATTCCCATGTCGAAGGCGGCGCCAAAAGCATTGGCGTCAGCAATAGAGTGGTTTATCATATTTAACTGAAAGCCCACATGAATACTGTTTGAAAAAGACCGCGCATAGGCAATGCCCAAATTAAGCAATTGCGGGCGGAAAGTTGCCCCGGAATTGCCTTCGGGGGCAGAAACGGTAGTAACGGGTATTTCGCCAAAGCCCATGGAAAATACATTAATTCCCAAAACATTACTTTCGCCCAGGCGTTGCGCAAAGCCAAGCGCATTAACGGTTACGCCGCTGCCCTTTAACCACATGCTGTTGGCAAACACCAACTGGGTTTTGTTAATAAAAGTTAGTCCGGCCACGTTATTGCGCATTGCCTCGGCACCATGCACAAAAGAACTGTTCATTCCATGCAAACCTGCACTTTGCCCCCAGGGGTTAATGAGCAGTTCTGTGGCACCGGCCTGCCCTGCCCTGTCTTTGTTACCGGCTTTGCTTAATTGTGCCGGCAGAAGCACAATGGTTGTTAATATTACTAAAGTAATTATTTTTTTCATTTGAAATTAATTTTCAACTTAGTTAATAAAGGAAAATGGCCGGCGGCAGGTTACCGCCGGTCATTTTAATTTTAGAATACGTCAAGGTCAATGGGTCTGGATATACAGAAGAATTTAAGGGTAACTTCTTCTCCCAAATCGGGCGCTTGCACGTGTATGAGGTAAACGCCGCTGGCAATAGGTATGTTTTTCTGGTTTTTAAGGTCCCAGTCAACAGAATTGATCTGCTCTTTACCCGCCTCGCCACCGGAAGCCGTATCTATATTGGGGGAGCTGTTATCTACCCTAAGAGTTCTTATAAGCGTACCGTCTAAAGAGAAAACAGAGATATTGGCTCTTGCCGGCAGGTTGGTAATCCTTACGCGGTTATCTAACTGGGTAGTTTCATACAGAGAGAACGCGTAATAGGGATTAGGCACAATTTTTATCAAATCCATGGCGCTTTTTGCCACTTCGGTTTGCTGTTTTTTGGCTGCCAGATTTTTAAAGCTGAATTCGTACTGCAACCTGGGGTTGGTAGCCGCTTCCTGCACATAAGGACGGGCAACCCGTACTTTTATGGTTGTTTCGGTAGGTATTACCCCGCCCGAAAGCGGCAACAACTCAAAACCGGGTGTTAAATAGGGCAGTGTAACCCACATAGCCTCGTTATATACCGCACGTTTAAGGGTAATATCGGCATTAATAACCGCATCTACCAACTCTTGCTGGTAAGTAGCGCCGCCATCGTATGGGCTGTTCATTACATACACGTAATGCTCGCCGCCCACCCGTAAACGGCTGGCTGAAATTTGCGGAGAAACCAGCGTGGAGGTGGGGTTCCATTTCAGGTCATCGCCGTTTTCGCTGCCCAGAAACGAGTTTTCGCTGAAAATGATGTTCAGGCGCTGACCGGTTTCGAGGTTAACGGCATAACCCGGGAACCATGAACGTCCAATGTCGGCGGCGTTGTAAAGTTGTGCGCCGTTAATAGCGGTAAACGAGGTGGCACCGTCAATATCGGCAGGTTTAAAGAAGCGGTTGGCACTTACAATAACCGTTGTACCGGTATTGTTTACGTAAGATATGCCCGCTGCCGAAGTACCCAGCACATAGTATTCGCTGCCGGGGTTTATGGTATTGCCGCTTAAGGGTGCGGAGTAGCTGTCGTTGGTGTAGTTCCACGATGGTTTACGGCGCAAGCTGTTTTTATCGGCTTTACCTTCGGTAATGTTGGCGTCGCGCCCCATTTCCACCACCACACATTGGGTCCATAAGTCTTTGTTGGGAGTAAATACCAAATCAATACTGTGCATATTGTCTAAGGTAAACAGCGGGTCGGGTGCTGTAACTGGGTCGCCAAAACAGTCGGAACAAGCAGGAGCCAACGGTTTAAAGGTAGATGCCGAGTTGAAGTTATTATTGGTTAAACAATAAGGTGCAATTCTGCCGCTCAAAACGGTTTCATACAGTTGGTCGGGGTCGTAAAAATCTCCCGATGCCGACTGGTTGTCGTTAATTTCGCTGTTTTCAGAACTTTCATCGGTTCCGGAGCGTATCCAGTTAAATGCCGAAAAGCCCTCATCGTCTGTAACCAAAGACATCCAGCTTTTTTGTACATCGTCAAAAGTGAGCGATGAGCCTAACACCGCATTTTCGGTATTGCCGGGTATGGATTGCTGCTGTATGGCAATGGTAAAACCAAGCGATTGGTCTTCCCATCCGCCAATAGCCTGTGAATATCCGCTTGCAATATCGGTTTCGGAAGTATAAACCTGTCCCGAAGTAAGATTTTGCAGCGTCCACCGGGCTTTGGGCGATACCAGCGTGCCTTTCAGGTTTTTACCGGTATCATTGCCAAGCACATCTAATTCGGTGCTTGTACCTGCTTCTACCGAGAACAGGTCGTCAACGGCATTCAATGCTTCTGCCGGCAGCACACTGTCGTTGTACACCATAATATAAACGGTTGCCTTTTTATTGGCATAGCCGGGTGCCGATATTTCATAGCTGAATTTTTCCAGACCGGTAAAGCCGGCATCGGCCTGGTAGGTAATAACGCCTGTTGCATTATCAATGGCGGTAATAATGCCATGTTCGGGTTCAAACACTTCGGCAAGGGTAAGCGCTACGCCGGTTGGTGCAAAATCGTTGTTAAACAGCGGAATATTTACCGTATTGCCAACCACTTGTGCTATTACCGCCGTATTGTCAAAGGCGTAAATATCGGTTAAATCGGGAGCGCCGGTAATAATTACCACGCTGCCGATGTCGGTATTGCCTTCTTTGTCGGTTAAGTTGTAGGTAAAGCCCGATACGCCTGCACTGCCCGGTGAAGAGTACAAGAATACCTCGTTATCATTGTCTAAGGTCAACGAGCCTGCCGAAGGCTGCGTATAGGCAGGAAAAGTTACATCTTCCATGGTTAACCTGAAATCGGCTTCGGGTACGTTGAAGGGGTCAAATATCTTAATATTGAGCGGGCCATTGCCTCCCTGGTACACTAAATTCTGCAGCGAGCCGTTGGCCAAAATTCCGTTCACGCTTTCTTCGGTGAGTTCTAAAGCCACACCGCCATTGCCCGAACCCAAAATGCGGGTAATTTCCGGGCCATCGCCAAACTCGCTGTTCAGCACAATACCGTCGCGTTGCGGGGCGGGTATGTGCGGAATGGCCGTATATACCTTAATGTTATTACGCCCTTCAAGATAAGGCGAAAGCTGCGCAGTAGGCGACGGATTGGCGGGGTCATAAGGCTCGTGCGGGTTGTAGGCATAAGCTATGGCAGAATAGTAGTATTTTGAATTATTCAGCAGCCTTTTATTGCCCGTTGCAAACTGGTCATCGGTAATTTGGAATGAGTTTACAATACCATTGTCGGCGCCTTCCACTTTCAGTTCGGGAACCAATGCGCCAACTGTTCCGTCTATGGTCCAGTTAATGAGTTTGGTTACGCCGTCTTTCACATCTACCACTGCAATTAAGCGGGCCTTGTCGGGGTCGCCGTACTCTGCCGGTGAAATGGTGGGGCTTTTCAGCTGGTACAGTTTGTACCCCTGGAAGGCGTACATTGAGTCGGCAAATCCCTGGTTGGCCAGCACTATATCCGGTTCGGCATAGCTTTCAAAGGCGTTGTTTGAAATGAGAGTATCATTCCACAAAGAAATAATGAGTTCCTGGTCTAATTCCCGGATAAGAATGTTCGGGGCATCCGGACCATCTTGCAGTTTAAAGCAATTGTCGAACAATGCCTGTGCTTTTTTATCGGCCCGAACAAGGGGTTCAAAAGAGGGGCAGGGATATTGCAGCCCATCGCGAACCCAAACTACGCCCACAATAACATCGTTAAGTGCGCCGGGGAAGAGTTGGAACGGTCCCGAAGACTGGAGGAAGCGGCGGTCGAACGGAGTATTGTTGGCCGAGCATTCCGACCAGGCGCTTTCGCTGTTGTCAGACGGGTCGCTGGGGAACATAAACGGATAGGGAACAGTTCCGCCATAGCCGGTTCCGCCGTAGGTAAAGGGGGTTCCGTCTTTCCATACACCTGCCAGATAGCCGTAAAAGTGCGAAGCGTTTTCGGGGTTGCCGGTAATAGAAAAGTCGTTGTTATAATAAAGGAATGAGGTCATTCCCAATTCCTGATACAGGGGGTCGCCATTGGCATCGGTTCCTATTAATTTTTTGGGCCCCTGAAAAAAGTCAACACCCAGCATAGGTGGTGTAGAGCCGTAATAACCTTCGTCAACGGCATCACCATTATACACAATACCCAAACCTTCTTCAGACACACAACCCACAAAGTCGTCGGTATAGAGTCCAAGGTCGGGGTCAACCCACTGACCGAAGAAAACGCTGTCAATAGGTTGGGTAGATTTGTTTTCTACGAGGTATTTGTAGAAGGTCATGTTGTTTACCTCGTCATTAGTGGCAAAGGCAAAGGCAATTGCGCCAACCTCAAGCCCGATGGCTTCGCCGCCGGTTTCGGTGTGAATGTTGCCGCGGTCGTTAAAAATCCACCAAATCATTTGGTCGGCATACACGCCGCCGCAGTTGGGGTCAATAACCGGGTAATCGCCTTTGGTGGGGTCATACACGCCGTCGTCGTCGGTATCAAAAAACGGGGCAAGTTCTTTGTTGGCCGGCAGGTCAAAAGAGGTAAAGTACGGGTTGTTTTTACCCGGCCATTGCAAAATATTATCGGGCACTTGGCCGGGCGGCAATGTTCCGCCTGCGGCTTCCAAACGTCCGAGGTAATCGTCAATATCGCTGCCCCGAACCTGCCAGAAACGGTCAAACTGGTTGCAGGTTTCCTGGGTTACCTGTCCGTTGTCGTCTAAGGGGCCGGGCCAAAAATCGTTACCACTTTGGCGGTAGGTTTGGGCGGCAACTTTTAACTGCCCCAACTGGTCAATACCGCCAATCCACAGTGCGCCGGCAAAAATAGAGTGCAAAGATTGCTGGTCGGAACCGGTAGGCACTTTGGGCACTTCATACTTTGGCTGTCCGGCAACGGGGTCCCACCAGAGGTCGCCGCCGGTAAGCAGTCTTGTCCTTACATTGTTTACATCCAAATCTATTTGTGCAGTAGAAGCGTTGCAATCTGCGGCTTCATTTTTACCGCTTGCGGGTGGCGGTGCATTGGTGGTGCCAATATTTTCTTTTGCCTGTGCCAAATTAAGGGCAAACAAAGCAAATAAAACGAGCGTAATTGTTCTTATATGCATATTTTGAGTTTTTATGCTGAATGACTACAAAATTTTAAAGTTTTTTGTGTAACAGTTGCCCCAATAACGTGTGTTATCCGGGCAACTGTATTTACCAATGGTTTTAGAAGTTAAACATTAACCCTAAGCGCAATCTGCGGGGAATGCTGTAATTGTTGGGGTTGTTTACCTTAATATTATATTGGTCAACAAAGGCTTGTTGGTTAACCTGTGCGCGCACCACTTCCTGGCCTGCTGCCGAATTGATAAAACCATCGTCATCGGGGCTGCCGGTAAATCCGTAAACGTTCACCACGTTATCGGCATTGAGCAGGTTTTGCACAAGCAGGTAAATATTAATATTGCGGTCGGCTTTTCCTTGTTTACGTCCGAAGCGGAGCGGAATGTCGCGTTCCAGACGGGCATCTACGCGGAAGTTGAAGGGTAAGCGCGAGCCGTTAATAGTTCCGTCTAACTGGCTTTGTGAGCGAACGCCAAACTGTGCAGAAGGCGTGGGGTTGGCCTGCCTGGTATAGGGTGTGCCCGAGCGTGCGCGGAAAATGAGGTTTAAGCCGGTATTGGCCAGAATGTCTTTTCCGAACAGTTTGGGGCCGTTGTAGTCTTTGCCGTTTCCGTAGCGGTAATCCACGTTCATGTTAAGCATGTGACGGGCGTCAAAATCTACGGGGGTAACGGTACGCAGGTTGGGTTGTCCAAAGTCAATAAGAGCGGCCTGTGAAGTAGCGCCCGAGCCGGTTGCATCGGCAAACTGCAGGGTATAGTTGGCAGACAGCTGAATATTGCCTGTTCTTCTGAGGTCGAAGGCAAATTCAAGCCCTTTAACGGTACCAAAGTCAATATTGCCAAAGGTGTTGTAGGAACTGGGGTAGGCAAAGGGTACGTTAATTACCTGCACCATATCTTTCAGTTCGCGGTAGAAAGCCGAAATGGTAATTGCCGATGAGCTGCTTACTTTTTGTTTAAACCCGATTTGGTAATCTACGGTGCGTTCGGGTTTGAGGTTGGGGTTGTTAAACAATCCGCCAATGGCGTTTTCGGCAAAGAAGTAATAATCGTAGGGCGTGGTAAATGAACGGCTTTGGGGGCGTTGCGACAAAATGTCGTAGTGCGCAAAGAATATAGCCTCATCAGAAATTTCGAAAGAGAAGGCTACGCGGGGCATTACCGTAATTTGGGGTTTATAATCTTCAAAGGCTAAGGTGGGGTCGTAATTTTCGTTTTTCACATCGCCTTCGGGGTTATCGGTAAGCGGGGCGGCAAGGTAGGGGTTAATAGTACCGCCTGCTGCCAAAATGCGGGGGTCTGATATGGCTAAACCGTTGTTATCGTACCATTGTACGCCATCGCGGTAGCCCAATATACGGCTGGGGTTTACCTCATTGTCAACATATACCACATAGTCTTCTCCAATGGTACCGGGGTGAGCGCCTAAGTTGCTTACTTCGCCGGCTTTGCGGGTAGCATACAGGGGCGAGTAAAGGTCTTTGGGCACTTTTTGGTTGGCGTCATAACGGTCAACCCGAACACCTACGTTAAAAATAAGGTCTTTAAACGCAAATTTATCCTGCACAAAACCGGCCATGTAAATGGGGCGGAAAGCGCCAATGGGTCGGGTGTAGATGTCTTCGGCTTCGTTGCGTTCTTTCCAGAAATCTTCAAAAGCGGGCTGGCTGGTGAGTTTGTTGCCCAGGTAATCGAAACCCGAATAAGCTACATAATTATTTCCGTTGTTAAACAGTTCATCGGGCGAGAACATATCGAGCGAGAAATCTTCGGGGCGATATTCGTCAACATTTACAATATCGAGCGAGCCAATTCCGAATTTTTCTCTGAATTTGCGGTCGAAATAAGATTGTTCGGCACGAATGAGGTTATAGGTAATAGTGTCGGTGTAGGGGTTAAATACGGCCGATTGTCCGTCGTATTCCGAGAAGGGAATGGCCTGCCCGTTAATAAGCAGAATGGGGTTGTCAAGGTCGCGCACAATATCGCGTCCGAAACGGGCAATACGGTCAAACATAAGGTTCCACAAACCTATGGGGAAAATATCGTAAGAGCGGTCAATACGTTGTTCGTATTCAAAACCAAACTCTATGGCGTGCTTGTTACGGTCTGAAGCGCCGGGGCGTTTAATGTCAACAGAGCCGTTAAATACTACGCGCGCCTGGTCGTTTTCATCTTTCTGGTAAGCGCCGTAGGGCGTTCCCGGGGTGTACCACAGGTTGTAGGAAGAGTTAAGCGAAGCCGGAACATTGCCGTTAATAATACCGCCGTTGAGCAGAATTTGGTCGAGGTTGGTATAAAAGGCACTGCCATTGCCGGCGGCCAGTTGGTAATATTGCAGGTTGTGGTTATCTTTATCGATGTTTACCCCACCTGCTTCATAGGTAACAAGGGTATCTCTGAAGCCCTGAAATTCGAGTCCGGTAATGGTAATGCCGTCTTTTTCAAGGGTGGTTACATCGTAAGAGCTTTCGCGGAAGGTGGAAAACTTACCTGCATAGCCATAGTCAAAAATGCGGTCTTCAAAAACGGGGTCCTGGTAAGTGTTAAAGGTTTTGGTATAGTCAAACTGCAAAGAGTAATAAGCATTTGAAAATACAGAGGGCTTGGCGTTTTCGGCGGTACGGTTGGTAGAGTTGAAACGCTGGGTTAAGCGGGCATATCCGCGGTAGGTTTGCGCATCGCTGTAAGGCATGTGTTCTGCATTAAACAACTCGAAGCGGCGCATAAAATCCCTGCTAAAGCCACTGGTTCCGCCGGTCAGGTAGTTGGCAGTACCGCCAAAAGTAAGGTTGATGTTCTGAACGGGCTGGAAATCGAGTTTGGCGGCTGCGGTAATTTCGTCTTTTTTTACATTGGGGCGCACATCTACTTTTTCGAAGTTGTCAAGTGTGGCAAGGTCGGCATTTTTAAGAAAGCCCGATGTTGTTTCGGAACGCACCAACGGATTACTTCTGATGTTTTGCAAGGCATCGGATTTTGACTGCCAGATACCTACTGCCGAGGGATCGTCGTCGGCTTCGTGCAGGTATTCGCCCGAAAGGAACAAGCCCAAAATAGGACGCTCGTTGGGTTGCCCTTTGTTTACCTTGAGCAGGGGCCCCGAAAGGCTGAAGTTGCCCAGATAATAGCCGTAGGGTTCAAGAAATTTGGAAGAAACCAACTCAACACCGCCGCCCCAAGAACCCGATGGCCCGCGGGTGGTAATGTTTACAATACCACCGGTGGCATCGCCAAAGCGGGCGGGCACACCGCCGGTTACTACCGTTAGCTGCTCAATTGCCTGAGCCGGTACGGCTGGGCTGCCGCGCACCTTTATACCGTCAATATAGTAATCGGTAGACTCTGAGCGCTGCCCTTTTACGTTTAACGACCCGCCTTCGTCTGACTGGAATACCCCCGCCGTTTGCGAGGCAATAGAAGCCACGTTACGGGTAGGCATTTTCATAATCTGCTCTTTTGTAACGGTTTGCCCGGTAGAGGTTTTATCGGCCTCCAGAAGTGGCACCTCGTAAGACACAACATCTACGGCCTGAAGTACCTCGCTTTGCTGCGAAACCTGTACATCAAGAAAGGTGATGCGGTCGGCATAAACTATTACGCCGTCGAACTGCTTGGTTTGGTAGCCCACATACGATATTTTTATCGTATAGCTACCGGCCGGAATGGGTTTAATGGAATAAAACCCGTCAAAGTCGGTTTGAGCGCCTTGTAAAGTACCGTTTACAGTAATAGATACGTTGGCAAAGGGAATGGGTTCGCCCGTATCGTTGTCGGTTACTTTTCCCTGAATTTCACCCGATTGTTGTGCAAGCGCAATGCCCGAACCCATCAGGAAAAAAGCAAACATGAATAAAAGTCTCCTCATACACGTAAGTTTATGTTTTATTAATTCTTTTTACTCTTTGTAAGGGGGTTTTAAGTTTAAAAAATTTAAAACCCTTATGAATGAACGGGTAAAATTAAAAAGAATGCTTTAATTGTGCTACCCGGCCATAAAATTATGACGCAATATTGATGCAATAACCATTAAAATGGCAAAGCTACTTTTTTTTACAAACTTGAGGTAGCATGATGTATTATTTTTTTTGCCAGTATAGCGGCCATTTTGTAAGTTGCCTCGTGTGTAACCCCTGCAATGTGTGGGGTAATTACGGTTTGAGGGTGCCGGCACAGTTGTTCAAGCCATTTATGTTCGGTGGCAGTATAGGTGGCAAGGTCTTCGTTTTCAAAAACATCTAAGGCCACGCCCTTTAATTTACCGCCGTACAACGCCTGTATTACATGAGGGGTATTAAGTACCTCGCCGCGCGAGGTGTTGATAAGATACACCGGTTTTTGAAACTGCGCAATAAAGTAGCTGTTTACCCAGTGCCGGGTTTGCGGGGTAAGCGGCACATGCAAACTTACCACATCGGCCTGTTCAAAAATGGTGTTCAGGGTGGTTTCGGTAATGCCGCGGCCGCCAAACCCGCTTTTATACTTGTCATACGCAAGTATTTTTACGCCAAAGGCTTTTAACCTTCGGGCAAATGCGCTGCCGGTGTTGCCGTAGCCTATAATGCCCACTGTTTTGCCCATTAGTTCAAATCCGGTATTTTCGGCCCGCTTCCATTGGCAATGCCGCAATTCGGCATCGGCTTTTACTACGTTGTGCAGCAGGCACAGCAGCATTGCAGTAGCATGCTCGGCTACCGAGTTGCAGTTGCCTTCGGGCGAATTAAGACACGAAATGCCTTTTTGTGTGGCATATTCCACATCTATCAATTCCATACCCGAACCGGTTCTTCCAATAAACCGCAATTGTTTTCCTTTGTCAATGAGCTGTCGGTCAACCTTTATTTTGCTGCGAACAACCAACCCGCAATACTGGTCAATTATTTGCAGCACATCGGTATAGGTTGTTTTTTCCAGGTGCAGGCATTCAAAACCAAAATTGCTGAGTTCGGTTTGCAATACCGGGTGTACTACTTCGGTTATTAAAACCTTTCCCTTGCTGTTGCCATTCATGATTGCTTTTTTTAAGGGTTACCGGGCGCAAACTTACAACAGTATTGCCTATTTTTTTAAAAACAGCAACGCATTTACGGCTAAATACTTATTACAACGAAGGGTTTTTAAAAAGGGTTGCCTGCCTTAGTAGTGAATTTCCATGAGTTTGGCAACATTTCTTATAATGGTACAAACCACTATGCCGCAGGAGTAAAAAATAAAGGTGGCAGCAAACAACGGCTGATACTCCGGCAACTGCAACAGGCTTATGCCCGAAAGCAGGGTGGCAAACAAAATAATGGACGTTAACAACACCCAAAACAACACAAAAGACCACCCTATATAAACCAGCCATTTACCCTTGTTAAAAAAAGCAAGCACAGCATTTACCCATACGTAAAAACCCAGCGAGGCCGAACCCACAAACCAGGCCGCCTCTTTACTGTAACTTAACAGGTTTACCAACACCATACATATTGCCGCCAACATGCCAACCAGCAAAAACTGCCGCAACGGGTTGGCCTGCGATAATTCTTTAAATGACAGAATCATAGTGCCTGTGCTTTTACAACAAAGATACCACAATAAACCGGCAAGCGGTATAATTGTTAGCCATTTGTATAAATTTTGGCTATTTTTGCAAATTATTGTGGCAAAAGACCCATAAAGCACCAACGAAAAGGGTTGCTTTTTCGTTTGTTTTACTAAAACACAAAATATACCCATGAAAGTAACTGCCTTTTTCTATAAATACATGTTGCTGTTTTTTGCTTTAACCGCCGTGGTTGCCCTTCAATCTGCCTGTAAAGAAGAAGAAAACCCGCCGCCGGTTATTATTAATGAAGAGGAAAACGAAGTGAGTTTTATTGTAAACGGCGGCAGCGCCTACAACGGAAAATACATAACCTTTTCAGACTTTAATGATTTGGTTACAAAGGCCGCCTATATTGACTCTACGGGACTTACCCATATAGCAGCCCTGGCGCAATGGGACAATGCCAATGCACATATAGAAATTTATTTTCCGGGCGATACAACCGGTTATTATTTTTTGCAGGAACCGCAACCGCCCCTGTTTGAAATACCCGATGACCGCTATTTTACCATAACCTTAGATAATGCCGTGTTGTTTGTAAAATACCTTAACCTTACCATTTCAAAATACGACGAGGTGGGTAAGCGCATAGCCGGCACATTTAACGGCCAATTGTATGATTACTACCATAATCCCAACGGCGAAATAATAAACATAAACAACGGCGTTTTTAACCTTAAAAGAACGCAGTAGCAGCGCGGTGCTGATGGTTTAACAAAGCGGTACAACGCAGAAAAAAATTTAACCAAAAATTGCAAATAAATTTGGTTAAATGGAACAGGCATTTTATTTTTGTGCCGATAACAAACTATTTCGCGCAAATATGATGCCGCTCACTATTTTTCCGCTTCAATACAAAAACGAGGGTAAAAAGATAGGCATAAAAACCTATCCCGATGCGCTTGCAAAAGCTATTTTGCGGGAATGCGGCAGTTTAAAATACAGCAAAACCTGCCAATGTTGGTATTTACCCTATGATAAAGAAGTTTACGCAAAATTAAAAACTGCGTTTCACCCTATAATTGTTGTGCCAAGCGCCCATTTGCGGACTGTTCAACCTAATACAGAACACCAAACCGCCACCATAGCAAATGTTTCGCCCCAAACCGAAACAGGTACCGTTGTTTGTAACCCATCAACACAGGAAACAGAAACAAACAACCCTGCCGCCTTGCACATAGCCGTACACAGCAATAACCAAGGGTGGATAGTAGCAACACCATACAACCCAACTGTGGTAAACGCCATAAAAGCCATACCCGGTGCAAAATGGCAAAAAACAGATAAACATTGGTATGTGCCTGCCCGAAAAGGCAACTACCGGGCTTTATCAAAATTAACTGCCAACCCTGTACCATTACTTCATTTTTCAAACAACACACCCCAAAACCTGACTGAGGTACACATTACCCTACACCCTACCCTGCCCAATTTTGCTTTATTAGATATACCTTACACCGCCGCTGCTTTTGAAATTATAAAAACTACCAAAAGCCGCTACTACGATAAAGCCCGAAAAAAATGGGGCATACTGAACAAAGCTTCCATCAGACAAGGGTTGATACAGCGTTTTGAAGCCATAGGTTGCCGCATACAAACAACACCCGATGTATTGCAACAAAATGTACCCGAAAAATACAACCACCGGCTGCACACGCAAACGCAATGGCTACAGGATATACCCGATGAGTTGAAACCGGTTTTTACCAATTACACAGACCAATTAATGACAAGGCAATACAGTTGGCACACCATTAAAAACTACCTGAGTGCTTTTAAAGAATACTGCCGGGCATTTGGCTTTCAACACCCGCAAAGCATAACCGCCCGCCAAGCCGAAAAATGGTTGGTGCAAAAAGTGCGCGAGGGCATGTCGGGTTCTATGCAAAACACCTTTATCTGCTCGCTGCGCTACTACTATGTACAAATGCTGCAACAGCCCGATTGGAATTTGGTGCTTCCCTTTCCCCGAAAAGCCCACACCCTGCCCAATGTTTTGAGCCAACAAGAGGTTAAAACCCTGTTGGCTAAAGTGAGCAACCCAAAACACAAAACCATGCTGCTTTTGGCCTATGCCTGCGGATTAAGGGTAAGCGAAATAATTGCCCTACGACTAAGAGACATAGACTCCGGCAGAATGATTATTAGCATAAAAGCAGCAAAAGGAAAAAAAGACCGGTGCGTCATGCTCCCGGAACTTTTACTGAAAGAATTGCGTTCCTATTACACCACATACCAACCCAAAGAGTGGTTGTTTGAGGGACAGTTTCAGGAGCAATACAGTACCCGAAGCATACAAAAAGTATTTTCGGTGGCAAAAATAAAGGCAGGAATAAAAAAGGAAGTAACCCTGCACTCCTTGCGCCATTCATTTGCCACCCATTTACACGAAG
>MTCR01000087.1 GCA_002212725.1 Sphingobacteriales bacterium TSM_CSM
GACGACTCATGTTTTTTGATTTTTATTCACAAAGTTAATGCATTTTGTTCGCAAAGTTAATGCATTAAACTACAATGCCAAAGCACTAAAAAAAGGGTTTAACTCGTTTTCAAAGTATTGCAGGGCGTTTTTTACCGGTAGCGGCAACCCGCCGCCAAGTGCGCAAAGCGAACCCGTTTCTAAGGTTTCTATTAAATCTGAGAACAGGGTTTTATCAATTTTATAATCCGATGTGCGGGCTTTGTTGAGCAGTTCAAAACCGCGCACCGACCCCAGGCGGCACGGGAAACACTTGCCGCAGCTTTCGTGGGCGGTAAATTCAAACAAGTGTTCTAAGTATTGAATTACCGGAAAATGCTGCGGAAGGCACACCACCGATGCGTGCCCAAGCAGAAAACCGTTTTGGGCAAAAGATTCAAAGTCAATGGTAAGGTCGGGTATTTTATGAACGGGCACCAACCCGCCCAAAGGGCCGCCAATATGCAGGGCTTTAACGGGTTCTTTAAAACCCATGCCTAATTCATTAACAACTGCTTGCAGCGGGGTACCCATGTCAACTTCATATAAGCCGGGGCGGTTAAAAAACCCGTCTAACGACAGCAGTTTGGTGCCGGTAGATTTACCCTTGCCAATGCCTGCAAACGCTTTGCCGCCGTTGGCAACAATAAATGGCACACAGGCCAGGGTTTCTACGTTGTTTACCACCGTTGGGCGGTTAAACAAACCCTGTTGTGTGGGGTAGGGGGGGCGCACCCGCACTTCGGGGCGCTGTCCTTCTATGGATGAAAGCAGGGCTGTTTCCTCGCCGCAAATGTAAGCGCCCTGTGCTTTAACAACTTTAAAATGAAAGTTAAAACCCGAATGCAGAATATTGTCGCCCAGCAACCCGAGTTGTTCTAATTTGGCTATTTCCTGCTGCATAATTGCCACCGATTGCGGGTACTCTGCCCGTATATACAATACGCCCCAATTGGCGCCGGCCATATAGCCGGCCAGCATCATACCCAGCAGTACCAGATGTGGCCGCTCTTCCAGCAGGTAGCGGTCTGAGTAAGCGCCCGGGTCGCCTTCATCGGCATTGCAAACAATAAATTTTTGCCTGCCGTGCGTATTGCGGCACGCTTCCAGTTTAAAAGCCGTTGGAAAGCCCGCACCACCACGCCCCCGCAAGCCCGATGTTTTTAACTCTTCCAGCAGTAGCTGGGGTGTTTTGGTCAGTGCCTCGCGCCAGGTTTG
Organism: Sphingobacteriales bacterium TSM_CSM; assembly: GCA_002212725.1. GTDB lineage: Bacteria > Bacteroidota > Bacteroidia > Chitinophagales > UBA2359 > UBA2359. Next base: position 1,237 of record MTCR01000087.1, read on the forward strand.
GTAAAACGCAGCAATACCCGGAAACGGAGCCGTAAGCAACCCCGCCCCTGATGCGCCAACGTGGTAGTTATCGGAAAGTTGAACAGAACCTTGTAAGATGTCGGATAGCCGTTCTATATCTTTGCCCGAATAATTTGCCCCGTTGTAGTGAAAAGCATTGTTTTCGTGACAACGCCCCAAACAGCACATATTGCCAATTTCATTATCCGGAAAACAGGTTTGCAGTTCTGACGTAAGTTGTTGTTGGGTGCCGGCGGTAAGGCAGGCGCTGCCATTGCACACATATACCTTTTTGCCCGCATTTTCGGGCTTTAAAAAATCGTAAAAAGTGGCAGTGCCATAGAGGTTGGCCTTGCCCATTAAAAATTCATCGGCCAAGTTCTCCATTTCTTCAACAGAAGGTGTGCCTTTTTCGGTTGCTGTTTTTTGCAACGCTTCAAACAAATTGTGCTGCAAGCCCTTACGGCCCGATAGTTCACTCAGGTTTTTCGACATATTGGCGTGAATTTTGGTAACTATGGGTAAAAATAGTGCTAAAACGGGTAAAAATAACAATTCCCGAACAAGAATTTATGCAATTTAACAAACCGGGCAAAATTGATTTTACCGTAACATTGAGTAAAATCTTGCCGCCCTTAAAAAAAAATACGCCAAGCCCCATGAAAAGGCTGTTTATTGAACGAAACAGCGCATTTTTACCCATTACACCCATGTTTTTACCCCCTCTTTGCTTACTTTTTGCCATTGGCAAACAACAGCCTGCTGCTTGCAGGCATAATTTACTTTTTTTAACCAAAAATTGTCCTGTTTTTTTGTGTAATGCAAAATACCATGCAACTTCGGGGCGTTAATTATGCGTCTTTGTTGCACATTCACCAAAATAACAAAAAGGCGAAGCCTATGAACTTACCCATTACACACAACGATTTAATGCGCTATGCTTATAACGAAACTACTGTTGAAGAAAACAGGAACATTCAACAGGAACTGGAAAAAAACTGGCAGTTAAAAGAAGCATACCATTCGCTGCTGCTGGGGCAAACGGTATTCGATTTATTTGAAATGCGGTCGCCCAGTAAATCTTCGGTACAGCTTATTCTGGAATACAGCCGCCGGCTCGAAGAATTGCAAACCACCTGCTGATTTCAGTTTTTAGCAAAACTGCTCATGGGGGTTTTGTGCATCTTGCCGCAGCGTGTTAAGTTTATTTTTAATTTTTAAGGCTTTTTGTTGCCTGCTAACCCTGTTTTATTGCCTGCTCATGGGCATTTATATAACGGGTTGGCTTTGTTTGCCCGGTTGGCGGGTAGCGGCGGGTTTTAAACCACAAACTCCGGTTACTATAATTATACCGGCCCGCAATGAACAAGCCCATATTGTTGCCTGTCTTAGGGCGGTAATGTTGCAGCAATATCCCCCGCACCTGCTCGAAATAATGGTGGTTGACGACCATTCTGATGACAATACGGCTGCTTTGGCCCAAGAAATGGCGCAACTTTGCCCGCAAATTAAAGTGCTGCGGCTGGCAGATTTTATGCCCGATGCCCAACCGGTAAACGCCTACAAGAAAAAAGCCATTGAAACAGGCATACAACACAGCAGCAACCCCCTTATTATTACCACCGATGCCGATTGTGTTGCTGCTCCGCAATGGTTGAATACCTTGGTTGGTTTTTATGAGCAATACCGCCCGCAGTTAATTGCTGCCCCGGTATGTTTTACAAACGAGCGCACTTTTTTTGAGCGTTTCCAAACCCTCGATTTTATGGGTATGATGGTAACTACCGGCGCCATGGCATACCTGCATACAGGAAATATGTGCAACGGCGCAAACTTGGCCTATACCCGCCACGCATTTGAAACAGTAGGCGGTTTTAAGGATATAGACCACCTGGCATCGGGCGATGATATGCTGCTCATGGCCAAAATAGCCCGAAAATACCCGGGTGGTGTACGGTTTTTAAAAAATTACGGGGCAACTGTTTTTACCTGTGCACAGCCTACGCTGCAGGCATTTGTAAATCAAAGAGTGCGATGGGCTTCCAAATCGGGACAATACCCCGATGCCGGCATTACCGCCTCGCTTATTCTGGTGTTTTTGTTTAATTTGCTGCTGCTTTTCAACTTTACCGCTTGTTTGTCGGGCGCTTTTAACCTTTGCATGATAGTTGCCATGCAATTTGCCGCAAAATGTATAGCCGACTTTATTTATTTAACCGTTGGCGCCCGTTTTTTTGGCCGATGTAAATTATTATGGTTATTTTTACCCGCCCAATTGCTGCACATTGTGTATATTGCAGTAATTGGCATTTGGGGCAACCTGGGTAAATACACCTGGAAAGGAAGAACGGTAAAATAACACTTACCCCGCGCCAAACCCCCTAAAAACAAGGTACAGATAACACTATCCGCCCATTGGCAGAAAAAATACCCGAAAACGCACAACCCTGTCTAAAACAGATGACAACGCTCCCAACAATGCCCCAACCCGAATACCTGTCGCCCAACCAAAAAGCATGGCGGCGGTTTAAAAAAAATACCCCTGCCGTTGCAGGCATGGTTATTATCGGGCTTGCCATTTTGGTAGCCATATTCGGGCATTTACTGGCTCCCGACCATACCCCCGATGCCAACGAGCAAATTCTGGAAATAGCCACTCAACCGCCCGGTTTTACCGTTACCCTGCTGAAAGTGCATAAAAACCGCCCACCGGTGCAGGCAAGTATATTTAAAATGCTGCTATCGGGTATAGAAACCAACTATAAACCGGTGCCGCTTACAGGATACCGCTTTTCTGAAGATACCCTGTTTGTTGAGCGATACACCGGTCAGACCGGGTTTACCGCCACCGACACCTTCCAAATTGCCGATGTGGCGTATGCCCTTGATGAACGCAAACCCATTGAAAAAAACGGCAATACTCTGTCTTTTACCCTTTACAACGGGCAGCAGCAACAAGCCAACATAGCCGACTTGCAGCAAACCATACAAAACCAACATCTGAAAACCCGCCAATTTCTGCTGGGTACCGATAAATTTGGACGCGACAACGTAAGCCGCCTCATTCTGGGTGTAAGGGTATCTTTATCTGTAGGGTTAATGGCGGTTTTAATTTCATTGGTTATTGGCATAACCCTGGGTTCGGTGGCCGGTTACTTCAGGGGTAAAACCGATGAAGCGGCAATGTGGCTTATTAATATTTTTTGGTCTATTCCCCTGTTGTTGCTGGTGTTTGCCTTGGTATTGGCGCTGGGGCGCGAGTTCTGGCAAATTTACTTAGCCGTGGGGTTAACCATGTGGATAGAAGTTGCCCGTTTAGTTCGGGGGCAAATTTTGAGCATCAGAGAAAAGGAATTTGTTGAGGCCGCCAAAAGCCTGGGATTTAGCCATTTCCGCATTATTGCACGCCATATTTTACCAAATATTGTAGGCCCGGTGGTGGTTATTGCAGCCTCCGATTTTGCCAACGCCATTATTATTGAAGCAGGGTTGAGCTTCCTGGGCATTGGCGTGCAACCCCCCGCACCCTCCTGGGGAACCATGCTGAACGAGTATTACAGTTATATTGGAACAAGCAAGGCATTTCTGGCGCTTGCCCCGGGCGCTGCCATTATGCTGCTGGTACTGGCCTTTAACCTTATGGGAAACGGCCTGCGCGATGCCATGGATGTTAAAACAAGGCTGTAGCATTTTTTCACCGCGCTTTTTTCGTACCTTTGCGGCAGCCTTTTTGTTTAACCCCCATTCAGCGCAGCTTAATATGGTAAAAGAAGATGTTGATAAACTTAAACGGCAACTGCTTACCAAACAACTGCAAATAGATTCATTGCTGGAAGTAACCAAAGCCATTAACAGCAATTATGCTTCCAAAACGCTTTTCAGAATTTATGAATTTATTTTGCGGGCACAAATTGGCGTTGACAAACTTGCCGTTTTTCATAAAAACGAAATATGGACCTGTGTCTGCTGCTACGGATTGCAGGAGCAGGAAGCAAAAGTTATTGCTACCGATGTAGAAAAACATCTGGTAAAATATAAAGAAATAACCCGGTTTAAAGGACAACCGCCCACCCCCGAACTAAACTGCTTTGAAATGGTAATACCGGTTTACCACAAAGACCGCCCCCTTGCCTACCTCCTTTTGGGCGACCTGAACAGCACCGCCACCGACTCGCCGGATGAAAAAATAAAATTCATTCAAACCATTACCAACATCATTATTGTTGCCATTGAAAACAAACGCCTGTTTAAACAGCAACTCCAACAAGAACGCCTTAATAAAGAACTGGAAGTGGCTGCACAGGTGCAAAATATGATGGTGCCCAAGCAACTGCCCAACAACCACCGCCTGCAAATGAGCGCCATTTATTTGCCCCACAACAACATTGGCGGCGATTATTACGACTATGTGCCGGTAAGTGATGACGAATTTATGATTTGTATTGCCGATATTTCGGGTAAAGGTATTGCCGCCGCTTTGCTGATGGCAAACGTACAGGCAGTACTGCGAGCACTGTCCGGCGAGCGTCTTGAACTCAAAGAACTCATTGCTAAACTTAACCGCCGGGTAATGGATATTACCGGAGGCGACCATTTTGTTACCCTCTTTATTGCTCATTACCACTTTGCCACCCGAAAACTGCACTATATTAACGCCGGACACAACCCTCCGGTGCTGCTGCATGACAACCGGCAAACCCTGCTCCAAACCGGGTGTACCGTATTGGGCATTTTAGATAAACTGCCGTTTATTCATGAAGGGGTAGAAATACTGCAACCCGGCACGCTCATGATGGCTTATACCGATGGCTTGGTTGACCTGGAAAACGAAACCGGCGAGTATTTTACCGAAGAAAACCTGTACCGCTTTCTTGCCGAACAGCAACTACTGCCCGTTAGCGAAATTACCACTAATCTGGTTGCCGCTATTAATGCATTTAAAGGTACACAACCCCCCTCTGACGATATTACCTTCCTGAACTGCCGTTTTATATAATTTTTCCCCTATTCGTATAGCTGCCCAATTTTGTATTTACCGTTTTATGCCACTAAAACGCGCTGCCTGTTTCTTTGTGTTTTACTTGTTGTGACGTTGCGGCTGCTGAAGGACTTATGCCATAAATACAACTTTGTAAAGAGCCGGCCAACATTGTCATCAGGGAACCGATTGCACCACACTTACCGAACCGGCAGCCCCGCTGTTCCATTGTACGGTAATCTGGTAGGTGCCCTGTCCCGATAAAATAGTACCGTTTCCGTTAAGTGTCCAGGCGTAAACAGCCCCGGCCAGGTTAGGGGTACAGGTGTAGGTAACTACCTGCCCGGTACAGGCTTCGGCACTGCCCGAAGATACGGTAATGGTGGGCTGGGTTATGCACGGCGGATACAAAGTACCGCAGTTCAGGGTGTCTAATTTCAGAAACATATCATCAAAGTATGAGTCATTGTCGTTGCCGGCTTCACGGGTACCCATCAAAACAAACCGGATTTTTTTGCACGATGCCGGCACATTGGCTGTTTCGTTGTGGTAAAACCACGTACCCGAATGCGACCCGTAAGTGGGTGTAGCCGCCAGCAGCGCATTGGAGGCATTTAAAAACTCCAGCCGGAACTGCGGGAAATCGGTTCCGTTGTAGTCGCTCAGGTAGCCGCCAAATTTTACCCTTGTATTGCCGGTGGCAATTTGAGGGGTATAAGCCGTTACGTCAATATCCTGCCGGCCTTCGCCGTAGGGGTTATCTTCGCAAACACCGCCAACGGCAAACAGCCTTGAACCGGTATGGGCATTGTTTCCGGCACATTGTCCGCTGGTAATAGACTCAAAAGAGCCGGCCACCTCTGTCCAGTTGGCGGTTCCACCTTCGGCGCCGCCGTTTAGCAGCAGATTGGCAGATAAAGCAGACGGCGTGGTTTGAAAACTGATGGGTTGGCTCCAGTTGCTCCAGCCCAGGCTTTGGTCGCGGTAGCGCACACGCCAGTAGTAGGAGGTGTTTTCCTGCAAAATGGAAATCAGTTCATTAGTCAGGTTATCGCCGGCTTGGGTATCGGTGTTGTTGTATTCGTTTTTATACTGCCGCCATTCGTCGTAAATTTTATTGGAAAAAGCAGCATCGGTGGCAATTTGCCATTGGGTAGCGCCTTGCGGGTCGCCATCGGGGTCAGAGAAGGCGCCGGCGGTAAACAGCACATTACAATCGGGCGATATTTGCTCGTTTTGGGCAGGAAACAACCCAATGGGCTGATTGGGCGGCATGTTGTACCGTTTAACGCGAATGCTGTCGCGCAGAACGTTGTCTGTGGGGTTGCCTTCATTACCCCGGCTGATGCGTTTAAGGGTAAACTGCGGGTTGCTGCCCGCCTGTACCGATGCCCAAACAAAGCCGTAGTCGTCCTGGCTAATAATATGTTCGGGGTAATCTGTTTGCGGAAATTCTCCCCAGTAATCAATATTGCCGCCGGCGGTGGCCACGTTCATCATAACATGGTTATGCTCTTTGCTGTTTCCTCTGGAGTAGGCGTGGGTATGTCCGTAAAAATGCACGCTGGGTTTACCACACTGGGCAGAAAAATTTTCGAGCAAGGTAATTACGCTGCCGGTATAATCTAAATTGCCTGCCGGCCATAGTTCAGAGTGGTGGGGGTGGTGCAATTGGGCAAAAACAAAGTCAATATCGGGGTCGGCGCAGGCATTGTCCAACACGGTTTGCAGCCAGTCTAACTGTGCCTGAATGCGGTAGCCGGTATTAGAGTCGAGGCCTATCATACGCACGTTGGAGTAATCTTTGTACCACCAATGCTCTTCATAGCCCGGTGTTCCGTTTTGGGGCAGGGAAAAATATTTAAAATAGGTGCCGGTATTGAGTTCGTGGTTGCCCAAAACGGGGTAAACGGGCACAAAGGCCAGCAGGTTTTCGGCCGGGTTAAAAAAGGTATTTTTCCATTCGGAATAGTTTAACCCGTTGTCAACCAAATCGCCCGGAAACATAAGGCAGCCAATTTCCAGCGGAAGGTCGCCGCTGCTCATATCCACCACATAATCAATTACCCCGCTGTTGCACATTTCGTAAAACTTGCCGGGGTTCGAAAGGTCGCGCTGCATATCGCTCATCAGCACTATGTTAAACGATTTTTCGGAATTTTTTAACGGCGGCGTAATGAACTCATACCGGCTGCTAAAGGTATTGCCGGTTTTAACCCGGTAGTAGTAGCGCGTATCGGGCGTAAGTCCGGTAAGCTGTACCTGATGAATTTGCGACAATCCCGAACCGGTTTCAACACTACCCGATGTAGTGTTGCCCATAGCAAGGGTGGTTCCCCACTCAACAGTGCTTTCGGTACCCGATGAGGTTTCCCACATTATGCGTATGCTGTTGGGTTCGGCATCCTGTAAATAGGGCTTTACATCAATGTTTTGTGCCCGGGCGGTAAAAAAAGTTACCAACAAAATAAAGGGTAAAACAGTACTATGGCTCATAATTTGCGCTGTGTGTAAAATGGTATTGATAATTTTGCCTGCAGGGGGTAAAAATACAACAAAATGCGTGCATTGCAACTATGGCAACACGGGTTAATTGGCGGCAATTGTTTACCATCTGTTTTTTACTATGCCTTTTCTGCTTTAGCTGTTCTGTTTTAAGCCTCGCCGGGCAGAATTTTAAACAACGCATTGATATGGGTTTGAACCTTACCCAAGGGTAAACCGTTTAACTTTATTTAACCTGCTTTGCCGTGTTACGTTTTTTAAAGGCATACCAAAAAGTTGACAGAAACATACTGTATCTTATAGTTGCAGAATTGTTTCTGCAGCTCATTAATACCAGTTTTACGCTCATACTTAACCTGTACATGACCAAAAGCGGCTACCCCGACCACGAAATAGCCTCTTTTACTGCCTACCGTTTTATGAGTGTGGTGCTGTTTGCCCTGCCTTTCGGGTTGTATATACGCGGGCGGAGCATCAGGCCGATGCTGCTGTTGTCGGCCGTTTTACTGCCGGTTGTTTCGCTCATAATATTGGAAGCGGTAAGCCATAAAATAAACTGGTTGCTGCAAATAAGCCTTATAATTTGGGGTATTTGTTTTACCGCCAACCAAATAGCCATATTGCCTTTTATATTGCGCAACTCCAACCCTGCCGGCCATACCGAGAGCATTTCGCTCAACGCATCGGTGTGGAGTTTTGCCACCATTGTGGCGGGGCTGTTCATTTGGTTGCTGTCGGGCATTAACCCTCATATTTTTACCGATAAACTGTTGTTGCAAATTTTCTCCTTATCGGGATTTGCCGCCGCATGGTTTATCTGGCAAATGCCGGCAAAAGAAGAAATTCCCGAAGCACAACATTCGGGCAATAACCCGGCACTGCACCACTACGATTGGGATATTATTGCCAAAGCCATTGTGCCTACCACCATGATTGCCGTGGGCGCCGGGCTTACCATACCGTTTATGAACCTGTTTTTTTTCCACGTTTTCGGGCTTAACTCCGATAGTTTTTCGCTCCTTGGGTCGGTAACCGGGGTGGTGGTGGCTTTGTTCTCTTTGCAGGCACCGCTGGTAAAAAGAAAATTTGGCTACGAAGCCATAACCGGCACCCAATTGTTGGCCATTGTTGCCCTTATGTTGCTGGGCGCTACCGATTTTATAAGCCATTGGCCTTTTGCCCTGTATATTGCCGCCTTTTGTTTTATTATAAGGCAACCGCTCATGAACTTAGCCAACCCCATGACCTCGCAAATGACCATGTATTACGTGGGCAAAAAAAATCAGGAGTTGGTAAGCGCTATTACCTCCTCTATTTGGTCGGGAAGTTGGTTTTTCAGTTCATTAGTGTTTCGCTATCTGCGCGAAATGGATTTGCGCTATGGCTATATTATTTACATAACCGCCGCTTTTTACGTGCTGGGTGTATTTTTTTACCACCTGCTCATTAAAGATTTCAGGCGCAAAGAACAGTTGGGGTTAATTTAAGCGCGCCTTTTTCAAGAAAATATTTCTATTTACTACTATGGCATCATTTCTCAAAAACCTGTCTGAATACAACGCCCATGAGGTGCCTTCTGCCGCGGCAATGACTTTTGGCATTGTGGTATCTGATTATAACAGCGATATTACCTTTGCCCTGCTGGAAGGTTGTGTAAATACGCTGTTGCTGCACGGCGCCGAGGAAGATAACATTTATCTGCAACACGTACCCGGAAGTTTTGAACTGCCGCTGGGTGCCCGGTTTTTGTATAAAAGCAAACAACCCGATGCGCTTATTTGCCTTGGCTGCGTTATTACCGGCGAAACCAAACACGATGATTACATTAACACGGCCGTTTCGCAGGCCATTATGCAACTGGGTTTGGAGTATAACGCCCCGTTTGTTTTTGGCGTACTTACCCCCCGAACCCACCAACAGGCCTTGGCGCGCGCCGGCGGAAAACATGGCAACAAAGGCGTGGAAGCCGCTGTTACCGCCATTAAAATGGCACATGCCGCCCGAATACTGAATGTTGGGTAGTTTATAATTGTGTTTTGCCACAAGCTAAGACAGGCGCAATTTTTATCTTTCGGGCTGTTGTTTTTTATAATTTAGTTCCCAAATAGCAACACCTGCAGTGGTAAACCGGGTAGTTACAGGCAAAAAAAACGCCCCGCCTTTAAAGGGCAGGGCGTAAAAAAAAGTATGGAAACTTGTCAATCAAATAAAATGTGCCATATACTCATGGCTGCAAGGAAAAGAAAGTGCCTATTTGTATTTATTCAGGTTGTACCTTTATTGGTGATGTTCTTACCTGAAATTCTTTCATTTTACCGCAAAGAACGCAAAGTTCCGCAAAGTTTGTTTTGCTCTTTGGTCAATGCTTCCAATTAGCAAGGAACAAGAGAAAATGCCGGGGTTTACAGGATAGTACCCAAATAGTTACGCCTATTTTACAAAGAGTTTTGCCGTGGCAGTTGCTCCGTTTTCGGTTACCCTAATCAGGTACAAGCCGGTCTGCAATTCGGCAGTATTTAAGTAAAAGTCTGCACTGCCTTTTTGCATAACACCGTCAAATACGGTTTTTACCATCCTGCCTGCAAGGTCGCAAACATGAATTTGTATATGGCTGTTGGCAGCAGCAACCTCAAATTGCAGGTTTGTTTGGCCATAGCTGGGGTTGGGTGTAATTTGCAAATTAGCAGCCGCGGTATTGTTTAAAAAATCAACAACGGCGGTGTTGGTATCATAAGTGGTGTTTAAGGCATTCCAGTTAGCCCAGCCGGCAGTCCAGTCGGTAGTGCCAAAAGCGCCGCGGTAGGTGGTGGGGGTAAAAAAGCCATTGCTGAGGCGGGGGTTGGTAAAATCGGCGCCGGCAAGCAGGGGCGAGCCGGTTTGCGGGCGGCAGTCGGGCGCATCAAGGTTTTGCGGGTTGGTCAACTGTTGCGATGCAATAGTAGTGGCGGTTTGGTTGCCAAAAGCAGCCGTATTAAACCATGCAGCCGCATCATAAGTGCTGCCGCTTTCTACAGTAAGAATTTTGGTGGGGTCTGTTGCAACAATGGTGGTGTTTCTTATTTGCAGGTCGTTATTGGTTGCAGCCGTTTGCGAGGCGGCGCCGTCTAACAGCAAACCGGTAGGAAAACCCATGAGTACCGAGTTATACACAGAACAACGGCTGTTGCGGCGAATATGTGCGGAGCGGCGGTAGTTGGCGTTAATGGTATTACCTGCATCAAGCACAGGGCCAACAATGGTAACATTAGAAAATACAGGTTGGGTAAATGGCGTGTTGGTAGTACCCGAGCCGTCGTTATCGCTCTCAAAGCCGTTTGAACCCGATTGGTCGGCAATATCGGGGTCGCGCAGGGAAACGGCAAACTGTATATTGCCCGAGTAGCCGAAATCGGTATCAAAATCATCGTCCCATCCGCGGTAAGCAATGAGGTATCTGGCATTTACCGTTCCGCCGAAGAACTCAAAAGAGTCATCGCCGCTGTAGCTTACCTGCACATGTTCAATTACGGTTCCGGCACCTACGCCGCCGCAGGTTAGGCCGTTAATTTCGTTGTTGTCGGTAAAGGCAATACCCGGAAACTCAATGCGCACATAACGCAGTATGCCTGAGTTGTCGTTGGGGTCGGTTCCGCCGTACAAGGCATCGCCCGATGCATTGTTTACCCCGCCCTCAATTTCGCCTTCGCTGCCGGGTTTGTTTACGGGCGCTTTGCCGCAAATAATAAGGCCGCCCCAGTCGCCGTAGGTACGGTCGCCGGCGGGCTGGTTTGAGGTAAAAACAATGGGCATTTGCTCGGTGCCATCGGCAATAATTTTGGCGCCGCGGGCAATAATAAGCGTTCCCTTGCTGTCTTTATCGCCTTTAATAATAGTACCGGGCTGAATGGTAAGCGTGGCATTGTTTTTAACATACACATACCCTTGCAGCAAATACACGTTGCTGTTGGTCCAGGTGGTGTTTGCGGTAATTTCGCCCGAAACACTTACCACCGGATTTTGAGCAAAAGCAATGCATACAAACAGAAGCAGCACAAACAGAAACAGTAGATTTTTTTTCATGACAAAAATTTTTGTTTTTTAAGCGTTAAAATTTATAACCTATTGTAATGCCCAGGTTTACCCCGTTTTTGTAGGTTATGGTAGTTTGGTCGGTGTTTTTGTTATATTTGGTGTTGTTATCGTTGTTTTGGTAAAAGCGGAAAGGCTCGTTCAGCAGGTCGCTTACGGTAAAGCGCACGTTGCCGTTTTTCAAAAAGTCTTTGCTTAACTGAAGGTCGAGCAGGTTTCTGCCTGCTTCGTATATATCGGGCAATCCTTCGCCATTGTCGCCCACTTCGGCAATGCGGTGTCCTATGCGGTTATACAAAACGGTAGCGCTAAGGCCGGCCTGTTGCCAGTTATAACTCAAACCCAGGTTTACCACATAAGGCGATTGCCCTTGCAGTGGCCGGTTAATGGGGTTGGCATCATCGGTAGATTCAACGCGGGAGTAGATATAGGCTATGTTTGCCCACGATACCATATTTTCGAGTTTTTGGTGTATGAACCCGAAGTTTTTGCGCAGTTCCAGTTCCATACCATAATTATTGGCTTGGGCGGCGTTGGTGTAGCTGATAATGAACGAGCCGGCGCCGGGGCTGTTAAGGGTTTGCTCAATGGGGTTGAAGAACTTTTTGTAGAAGGCGCTAACCGAAAACAGCTGGGCATTTTCGGGGAAAAGTTCGTAGCGAAGGTCGATATTAATAACCGATGCCTGGTCTAAATTGGGGTTGCCGGTTACTACCAGCCGGCGTTCAAAATCATAAAACCCGAAAGGTGCAAGTTCTCTGAACTCGGGACGCGAGATGGTTTGTGAGGCAGACAGGCGCAGGTTGCTCTTGTTGTTAAGGGCATACGACAGGTTGAGCGAGGGCAGCACATCGGTAAAGGTTTTGCTAAGGGTAGAGTCGCCTTTAAAACTGTAAATTACCAAATCCTGTGCGGCTTGTTCAAAGCGGGCGCCGGCCACAGCCCTGAATTTACCGGTTATTTTGGCGTCCCACATGGCGTAGGCGGCAGTTACGGCACGTTGTGCCCCGTATTTATCGGAGTAATTGGTGCTTTCTTCTAGCCTGAACAGGGTAGGGCTTATGTTTTCGGAGGCAAAAATCTGGTCGGCCGGCAATTGCCGTATGGCCAGCGGTACGCCGGCGGCGCGCACCATACCAAAAATCCGGGCATCAAATTCGCGCGATTTTAATTGGTAAAAAGCGCCAGCTTTTACACTTTGCTCCTGCCCTGCCAGGTTAAACGGAATGCTTACATCGGCACGGCTGCCATAAGCGCGGTCGTTCAAATCAGAAAAAAAGCGGCCGCCATATCTGAACGAAGGAGAACCCAACGGAATTTCGGCTGTGTAGGTGGTGTCTTCGGTATCGGCATCGGCGGGCAGCAGGTAGGTAATGCCGCGCATATCGGGTACTATGCGGTTAATTTGGGTGTAGTTGCCGTTCCAGCTAATTTTAATTTTGGAAGCAGGCAAAAAGTGTTCGCCCGAAATTTGGTGGGTTTGCAACCGGGTGGCAGTGTACGACAAGAAATTGCCGCGCTCATAATTGTTGGAGTTGGCAATATTATAACCTTGCCGGGCAACCGAACGGTCGGTAGTGTTGCTGGTAAAACTGCCCTGGTAATTAAACTTGTGGTTGCCGCGCAGCAGATAGCGCACGTTGAGCAGGTTTCCCCACGACATGGTTTGGGTAAACTGGCGGTCGGCGGCTTCGTAAATTTTAGCATCCAGGTCAAAATCCTGCCTGTCAACCAATACATTACGGTTAGAATAGCCGTAGGTAGTTGCGGCAATAAACCCAATTTGGTCGCCATTTTTAAGTTTTTTGTTCAACCCGCCCGAAACCTGTAAACTTTGCCCCGGCTGTGCCGATTTGTAGGGTTGTATTGCCCATATATTGGGCAGTTGTTTGGTCCACTCGGCACGTTCGGGTTTGGTAAAAGCGCTCAGGTTATCGGGGGTATTTTGGGGCAGTGCGCGGCTGCTGTTGTCTAATCCTAAAAAAGGTGTTTTCTGGTTGTAATGGCTATAAGTCTTAAAAGTGGTAATGGAATTGTAAGAACCGCCTGCCTGCACGTTTATAAATGGCTGGTCGGCTACATCGCGGGTTTGCACCTGTATAATACCGCCGGCAAATTCCGATGGCATATCGGCTCCGGCCGTTTTGTAAATTACCATATTATCTACCATGGCGCTGGGTATCATGTCAAAGGCAAAGGCGCGGCGGTCGGGTTCGGTGCTGGGCATCAGAGCGCCGTTAATCATGGCAGCATTGTAGCGGTCATTCAACCCCCGTATAATGGCAAATTTACCTTCCTGCACCGTAGTTCCGCTTACCCGGCGCAGTACTTCGCCGGTGTTGCGGTCGGGTGTTTTTTTAATTACATCGCCGGGCATTACATCGGCAATGGTTACATTATTTTTCTGCAAGGAAAGCATGGCCGCCACCGATTCGCGCCTTACGGTAGCCGTTACCACCACTTCTACCAGCTCTTGCGAGGCTTCTTTAAGAGTTACGTTTATTTTGACCTGTCCGTTTTTATCGGCCCATACATCTTCAATCCGCTTGGTTTCGTAACCTATGTAGCTAAACACCAATACATAAGCGGTACTTGCTTCGGGCAATTTAAGAGTATAGTTGCCGTCAAGGTCGGTGGTTGTTCCAAATGTGGTGTTTTCAATGCTCACATTTACCCCTATCAGGGTTTCATTGGTAGAGGGGTCAATTACTGTTCCGGTAGCGATTTGCCCGTAAATGCGAGGTAAGCCAATTAAAAAAATGAAACATAAAAAGGTTAAGTTTCTCATACTTTTTGCGTTGTTTTAAATTGTACGGTGCAAAATTAGGGCGGCCAATTACACCAAAACCCTTAAAAATAAAGCATAATAGAAACATAACCCCTTTGTAAGGATAGCTTAACTTTGGCTTAACAAATGCCCGGCGGCAAAGCACAAACAACCATTTTAGCTGCCAAAATGTATAAAACACAAACGGACTTCAGCATATATGCCAAAGTCCGTTACCTAAATGCCCCTTGTTACACACAGCGCAAACCAAACCAAAACAACGCATAACTATTTAGGTGCTATCTGTAAATCCTGGCATTTTCTCTTGCTCCCTGCTGATTTGCAGCGTTGACCATAAAGAGCAAAAAAAAACCTTTGCGCAAACCTTTGCGCTCTTTGCAGTAAAATGAAAGGAATTTAGTGAAGAACATCACCAACAAAAGTACGACCTAAATAAGTACAACAATGCAAACTGCCTGCTTAACTTGTGTAAGCAAACATTAAAAAAAGATGCAAAATAATTAGCAGTACAAAGAAGAGAAAAAGTACTGCCCGTTTACGTTCGGCCATGCTTCTCCCGATTTTCGACCAAAGTTAAAAATTTTACTTTTCTGTGACAAGAATTTTACTTTAAAATGCGAAAAAAAATTTTTGGACTTCAAATAAGAGAATTTTTATTGGGTATAAACAACCTTGGTTTAAACCCAAACAAAGCCATATACTCCAAAAACAGCACTGTGTTCAAATTTTGAAGCTTAAAAAGCGTTATATCATAAAAGGTTTGGCCGAATAGCTTAATTTTGCAGCATTATGAAAAGACTTACCGTTTCTTTGTTTCTTATTGCAGCCTTTTGTATTAGTGCAAATGCACAGCGGTTTGATGACTACAAGGCGTTCAGCAGCGGAAAAGGCGCTATAACCGCCGTAGCATACAGCCCCGATGGTAAAACCTTTGCCAGCGGCAACGACCAGGGCATGATACTCATTAGGGATGCCAATACGGGCGACATTGTACATATTTTGCGCAACAGCGGGCATACGGCCGAAATTACCCATCTCGATTTTTATCCCGGCGGGCAATATTTAGTAAGCACTGCACGCGACGGGTTTATGAAAGTTTGGGAGTTGACACAGAATAAGGTGATTTATGAGGTAAATGCCCGGGAACTGAGCGGAAAACCAGACGCCTTTTACAAATTTGCCTTTTACAGCCCCGATGGCAATGTGGTGTTGTTTGGCGGCACCGATGGCAATATTAACGCCATGCGACCGCTGCTGTCAGGTTCAAAACCCGGCCTTATACTTAGCAACAACGGGCAAAGTTTTACCTGCGCCGATTATGCCGCAACCGGCAACTACCTGGTGGCAGGCAGCAAACAGGGTATTAAAGTAATTGACTTCTTCTCTAAAAAGGTTATTCAAAACATTAACGCCTGCCCCGATGAAGTGGTTGACGTAAAATATACCCCCGATAATACCCGTATAGGCAGCCTGTGCAAAAACGGCAGTTTTTCGCTGTGGAATGCCACAACCGGCGCCCTAATTAAATCATGGAAAGTAACCGTGCCCGGACCCGATACGCAAATCGGGTTTTCGCCCGACGGGCAGTACCTGGTTACCGGCGATACTAAAAATCATGTTAAAGTGTGGGACTTGAATTCTATGGACATTAACAGCGACCTCACCGGCCATCAGGCCGCCGTGCGCAGCGTTGACTTTGCCCCCAACAGCAAATTTATTATTACCGGCGGAAACGACGACCAAATTAAAATGTGGCAATGGCGAAAAGTAATTGAAAACGAAACCCTGCCGCAACCACCCAAACAAACCGAATTTAAAAAACCCGATGTTAAAGACTCTACCTTTGTGGTAAATATTGGCAACCGCGATAAAAACGTAGAACTGCTGCCACCCCAAAAACAAGCGCCTGAACTGGAAAAACTAAAACTTACCTACACATCGCGAAACATTCCCGACTCATTGGGCGACCGCAAAGTGGTTTCGGGAAAAAGGGTAATTGTTGATAACGAAGAGCTTGAATTATGGGTTTGGGACGAAGAGTACGAAGACGGCGACACTATTTCGGTTTATTTTAACGACCAATGGCTTATAAAAGAATACCCGCTTACCCAAAAAAAGCGCAAAATTAAAATAACCATAAACCGAAACGCCGATAACTACCTGGTGCTTTACGCGCATAACGAAGGCAGCCGCCCGCCCAATACCGCCGCACTCACTATTTTTGACGGTAAAAAGCAAAATAAAGTGGCGCTGAGTTCTAATATGCGCAAGTGCGATGCTATTAATTTTAAGTTCAGGGAGCATTCGCCCTAAATAAGTAAACCGCAGTTTGTAAAGCCGTTTATTATACTTTGCACCGGCTTATTAACGGGCAGCCATAACAAATTGCTTGTTTTTATGCCGTTTTTCTCGCCGTATTAAATCTGTTTACCCCGTGCCGAAATTGTTTTTACCGGTTACCGAGGTTGTTAAAAACACCCTTTACCATTACTCGCAAGACCATGTGCCAAGTTTGGCCGCAGCGCTGGCGTTTTACACCATTTTATCGCTCTCGCCTATTTTAATGGTTATTTTGCTCTTGTTGGGCAATTTTCTGGGCGCTTCGGCCATAGAAGGGCAAATAGACCAAAACCTCTCTATTTTTGTGGGTGAACAGGCTGCGGCTGTAATTCATGAAGTAGCCATCAGCGCATTTCAGTACCAAGGCAGTATTGGCATTACCCTCATCGGAATTATAAGCACCTATTTCAGTGCTACCAGCGTTTGGGTGCAACTGCAATGGGCTTTCAACATAATTTGGGGAGTGCAGGCCAAGCAAGGAACCCGCAACATGATAGCAAAATACCTTAAAGACCAGTTGGTGGCGCTCCTTATTATACTGGTTATTGTGGTTTTTGTGGTGCTGGGGTTGTTATACGGTACCCTGCTCTCCATTTTTGAAGAATACCTCAAACTCCATCTCTCCGATTCCTCTATAGACTTTCTGCGACTGATTAATTTTGTGGTTTCCTATGGGCTTTCGGTGTTGCTATTTGCTTTTGCCTTTAAATTTATACCCGATGTTCAACTTGGCTGGCGCCATGTGTGGTGGGGAGCAGTAGTTACCTCTTTGTTGTTTGGCGCAGGCAGGTACCTTATAGGCCTGTACCTTAGCCGCGGAGGTATCTCAAGCGCCTACGGTGTGGCCGGCTCATTGGTGTTGTTGCTGCTTTGGGTGTATTACATTTCCATTATTCTGCTGCTAGGCGCCGAGTTTACCAAAGCACTGTTCTTATATAAAGGTAATGCGGTTATTCCTACCCGTTATGCCATTTTAGCAAAACAACAGCGCTCATAAAACCGCCTTTGCGTGTTTTGGCTGCTGCCCATACCTATGCCTCAATGCGGCAGTAGCGGGCATCCTTTTTTTCCGGGAAATACTGCTGCAAACTATGCCCGCCGCACAGGCAAAACAAATAACACCCTGTTTCAACAATTAATTACATGATTTATAAGGCAATTTCATCGGGTATTGATTTAATGTTATGTTAATTATTGCAATAAAATTGTCAAAAAAACATTTTCTCCGTATTTTATAAATGGGAAAAGCATTTTTTTAAAAAAAAAGTGACAACTTTGCGCCCCCAATCGTCAAAAAACATATAAATACTATCTTTCTTTATGTAAATAAAATACTACTACCAATACTACAGCCCTCACTTATACCCTCTTCACTTTGCTATTTAAACAACCATGATTTTTAAAGTAAAACTCAAAAATGCAGACAAATTTGCGCTCCTTTCGGCAGATGTACATGAATTTATAATGAACAACACCTATCTGAATGCCATTGGCTTTTTAGATAACCTCCGCCTCCACTCAAACGGGTATGTTTTTTTTCAGAAAAACCACCCACTGAATAATGGCGGGTACAAAAACGAAACTATATATTTGCATAAATACATTGCCGAGCGCTTTGTAAGCAGACCCGAATCGGAACAAAAACTGTATGTAAGCATTGTTAACGGCAACAAATTAGACTGCCGAACCGATAACCTTAGGTGGGTGCCCCGCTCTATTGCGGTAAGAAACACGAAAAAAACCATCAACAAAACCGGCTACCGGGGTGTAAGCCCCGAACGCGACAAATACCGCGCCGTGCTTTACAAGGGAAGGGTAAAATACGACCTCGGTTTTTTTGAAACTGCCGAAGAAGCAGCCGAAGCATATAATAAAAAATCGGAGGAGTTGTTTGGTAAAACCCGCAATTTAAATATTATAGGCAAACCCCGTAACCCCAAAACCGGGTAATCCGGCGCTTGCTGCAAGAATGTTCCCGCATCAGTTGGTGCATTCAATACCCGGCATTGAACGGATATGCCTGTAGTATGCCGGTATAATAACTGCATTGCCATGCCATATTGGGGCAATACCCGCAGGGCAGCAGCAGAAATTTGCCATTTTTTGGCAAGTTGGTGCCGGTTTTATGTATCTTGCTGCCAGTTATTATTACAAACAGGCAAAAAGCTACCTGCAACGGGCAGTTATAATGACCAAAGACAACCAAAAAATATGGGTGGAAGCGGGTTATGAAACCTTTGCAAAAGAAGGCATTGCGGGTTTAAAGGTAGAAGCGCTTGCCCGAAAAACGGGGAAAAGCAAATCTTCCTTTTACCATTTTTTTGCCGATATGGAAGTGTTTACCGAAGTATTGCTGCAACAACACCTGCACAGCAGCAAAGAAATTGCCGAAAAAGCAAAAAACTGTAAAAAAATGGTGCCCGATATGCTAAATCTGCTTTTAAACGCCAAACAACACATTTTGTTTAACCGGCAACTGAGAATACTGCGCCATATTCCCCAATTTAACAATTGCTTTCAGAAAGCGCATCTGCCGGTTGAAAACGCTTTCCTGAACCTGTGGGCCGAAGCGCTGGGGTTGGCCGGCAATACCTATCTGGCAAGGTTGCTGTTAAACTTAACCGTAGAAAACTTTTACCTGCGCATAACCGAAGAAACCCTAACCTACGAATGGCTTACCGCCTATTTAAATGAAATACGTTTTATGGTGGCCGAAATGCACAAAAATAACCCCAAATAATTTTTTGTTTTTTTTTGCCCTTTTGTACGCTGCCGTCTAAAATATACCTGTGCAAGTTGCTACTTTTGTTGCATACATTCACGCAACAGCAAAACCGGTTTTCCATGAAATTGCACGCTTTAAAGTATTTTCTTGCTTATGTAGCCCCGTTGATTGTGTTATTTTCGCTGCTTAATGCCAATGCATGGTCTTATTCGGCAGTTGTATTTGTATTTATCATCATTCCCTTTATTGAACTCTTTACCACCGGCTCAACCAAAAACCTGAGCCAATGGGAAGAAGAAATTGCCAAAAACGACAAAACTTACGACCTGCTGGTGTACGGTATGGTGCCCTTGCAGTATTTTATCCTGCTATACTTTTTGTTTTCCATAGGCAATGAAGCACTGCCCATGTATGTAAAAATTGGCATGACCTCTGCCTTTGGAATGGCCTGCGGCGTTTTGGGAATAAATGTGGCGCATGAACTGGGGCACCGAAGCACCCGCTATGAGCAAATAATGAGCAAAATGCTGTTGCTCACCACACTATACATGCACTTTTTTATTGAGCATAACCGCGGCCATCATAAAAACGTTTCAACCGATGATGATCCTGCATCGAGCCGCTATGGCGAAACAGTATATACTTTTTATTTCCGTTCCATTTGGGGCGGGTGGATTTCTGCCTGGAAATTAGAAGCAGCACGCCTTAATAAAGCAAACCTGCCCTTTTGGAGTTTGCACAACGAAATGCTGCGGTTTCAGGTTATACAGTTGGGTTTTGTTGCCTGCATCGGATTGTATTTCGGGCTTCAAACCTTGGTGTTTTACCTCTTTGGGGCACTTACCGGCATTTTTCTGCTCGAAACGGTTAACTACATTGAACATTACGGGCTTCGCAGAAAAAAGAAAGGCGACCGATATGAAAGAACCCTGCCCGCCCACTCGTGGAACTCTAACCATCCGGTAGGCAGAATTTTATTGTTCGAACTCTCGCGCCACTCAGACCATCATTATATGGCCAGCCGAAAATACCAGATTTTGCGCCATTTTGAAGACAGCCCGCAAATGCCCACCGGCTACCCGGGCATGATGTTGCTGGCACTTTTTCCGCCGCTGTGGTTTGCGGTAATGCACCGCGCATTGCGTAATTACCAACAAAGCAGCGCCGGGCAGGTTTTACCGGCGTAGCTGCACAAACCGGCATTTATTTCAAATAACGCCATGCAGCGATTTACCCTTTACACCCAAGGCATCAACCCGTTTTTCAATATCGGGGTCGTCAACAAGGGGCGGGGCGTGGTGGGGTTTTATGCGGGCATCAATAATAAGCGGGCCGCGGCAGCCCCAGTGTTTGTGTTGGGTAAAACTGTCAACGCCGTGTATATCGTGCGAGGGGTTGCTTCGGGTAAAGGTAACCCACAGGAAGTTGCGCAGGTTTCGGGCGGTAAATTCGCTGTCGTCTGTCAGTACTATCAGGGGCAGTCCTTCCAGGTGGGCGGCGCCTTGTTGCAAAAGGTGTTGTGTTAATTGGTTTACCTGTTCTGTGGCTTCGGTTTCGGCGGTATAGGGCGGGGCGGTTATACACAGGGCGCCGGGCAGCGCAATTTTGGGCAGGGAAAATTTGGCAGGCAGGGTAAAATTGGGTGGCAGTTGGGCGGCAAGGGTGCGCTTTACCTCACCTGCGGCGGCCATTACCACTTTTGAGCCGGTGTTCAGTCCGGTTCCGCTGTAATCCAGGGTATCAATACTGGTTTTGGTTTGAAAATGCAGGTCGCGCGTCCAGTCAATGCGCTCCAGCAGGTGTTGCAGAAAATGGTCAATATGGTGGGTGGAAATTTGCGGGTTGTCTTCTTTGGCAACAATAAGCAGGTATTTTGCCAGCGACATTTGCCCAAAACCCAGAATATGGTTGGCAATGGTAAGTATTTCCTGTGGTTTGCGGCCGGTGTAGTAGGGCGTATAGCGCTCGCTGCCAATGGCCAGCAACAGGGGGTGTACGCCGGCGGCATCTACGGCGTTTACCTCGTGCAGTCCGGGCAGTTCGGAGGGGATAACGGCGCCGGTTATTTCGTGAATGAGCGCCCCGAAACTGGTATCTTCCTGCGGCGGGCGGCCAACTACGGTAAAACTCCATACGGCATTTTTGCGGTGCCAAACTTTGTGTACGCGCATCAGGGGAAAATCGTGCTGCAGGCTGTAGTAGCCCAAATGGTCGCCAAAGGGCCCTTCGGGTTTATTTTCGTGCGGGTAAACGTAGCCGGTTATCACAAAATCGGCATCAGAAGACAGGCAAAACCCATCGCGGTATGCATAGCGGAAACGCCTGCCGCCCAAAGCGCCGGCAAAAGTAAGTTCCGATAGCCCTTCGGGCAGGGGCATTACTGCCGAAAGGATATGTGCGGGTGGTCCGCCAACAAAAATACTTACTTTCAGTGGTTGTCCTTTGGCGTTTGCTTTGCTTTGGTGTACGCCAATGCCGCGGTGCAGTTGGTAGTGCAGCCCTATTTCTTTGTTGGGTATATATTGGTTGCCGCTTAGTTGTATGCGGTACATACCTAAGTTGGAGTTCATAACGCCCGGTTTATCGGCATCTTCGGTATAAACTAAGGGCAGGGTAACAAAGGCGCCGCCATCCATTGGCCACGATTTTATTTGCGGCAGTTGGTCTATGGTAGTTTGGGCATAGGTTACCGGCACACCCAACCGGCTGCGCATGGGCAGGGCGTTGAGGGCGGTAAACGGCACGCCTAAGTATTGCCAGGGTTTTTTAAGCGCCGCTTCGGGGTTGGCTTTAAGGGTTACTACTTTTTGCACCTTTGCTAATGTATGCCGGAACATAAACTTGCTGCGCTCCAGCGTGCCAAACAGGTTGGAGGAGCAGGTAAAACGGCTGCCTTTTACGCGGGTAAACCAAAGGGCAGGTCCGCCGGCTTCATATACGCGGCGGTGTATGGCGGCCATTTCAAGGTGCGGGTCCACTTCTTCGGTTATGCGCACCAGGTGGCCGTGTTTTTCCAAATCGAGCAGGCAATCGTACATACATCGGTAAGCCATAGCGGTATTGATTTTTCTGCAAGGTATAACATTTTTGCCGCCGCATGGTTTTGTGCCGGCTACTTAAACTTTTGCCGCAACCATGCAACGGCCTGCAAAATCTGGTTGCGGCGCAGCAAGGCTACAGCAAAGCAACACACAAAAACGGCTATTGCCAGCATAAACAGGGTTCCGCCATCGTTTAGTATTTCTATGCCCAAAATGGTAAGATGCGATAAAATAGCCCCCGAAATAACCGCCAAACCGCCCAATGCGCCTAACCATGCCATGCGCGGAATGAGTAATAATACCGATACTATAAGCTCTGCAATACCCGACCCAATGCGCCCCCAAGGTTCGGCGCCAAGGGCAGAAAAAATATACACCGATTCGGGTGCGGCGGTAAACTTAAAATACAGCGTTTGCAGCAAAATAACGGCAGCAATTACCTGCGCTGCCCAGGCAATAAAATTAGCGGTAGATTTTATTCCAGTTTGCATTGGCATTGGCATTTAATTGTTTTTCATTTTTATTCCATGAAGTAAGTGTGTTGTTAAGCCATTTGTTGTAAAACAGGTACAGTTTACCGTTTACAATTTTAAACGTGCCGGGGTCAACGGGCACTTTTTCGCCGGTGTTGCCCATTGCGTAAGCACACCAACCGCCGTATTGTGGTTCGTAGGCAGCGGGGTTTGCCTTAAAGGTTTGCAGGTTTTGCAGGCTGGCGAAGCGGTAGGTAATGCCGCCATAGGTAAAGGTGTACTGCGGATTGCCTTTTTGGGCCGAATGGGCGGTGAAATAAGCAACGGGGTCGTAGCCTTCTATGGCAAGCCCGTTTACGTGATTTATGTGTTTGACCCGAAGCACGGCATCTTGTGCCGTTGCAACCTGAACGCCAATGAATACCGAAATTAAAAACAAGCCGTATTTCATAACCAACAGTTTTTTTGTGCCGCAAAGTAACGGCAGTTTTTACCTGTGTAAAGTCGTATGCCCGACAAACGGTCTGCTTCGGGCAGCAAAGTTTTTACCTGTTGCCGTGCGGTGAAGCGGTAAATTCAGCTTGTTTTTGCGCTTTTACCTTTGTTGGTGTGTAAAACATAGAAAAATGCCCTAAATTTGAACGCGCTTATGCACAACCATCAGCACTCCAATTAACAAAAACAGGCAACTTACATGGGCGATTGGTATTTTGTAGCATCGGGTTTCGGGCAGTTGATTATTTACCTTATTACCATTATTTTTCTGGCATCGGCGGCCATAGTGGTAAAGGAACTGCTTCGGTTTGTGCTGCACGAAAACGAAGCCCTGCAGCAAATGCAAGATAATTTTGTTTACCTCGACAAGCAAACGCAAACGTTGGCACAAAGTTACGGAACGTTGGTAAAAAACTGCCTGCCCGGTATTGCGGTAAACCGCGCCGAAAGTATTTACCTCATTGCCATGCAACAACAGCCGGTGGTGCACAGCACCCTTACCGATAATGATGTGCTGCGCGAAAATGCATCGGCGGCATCTAATTTTTTGCGTTATGCCCGTTCGGCAATGGTTATGCTGGGCTTGTTTGGCACTTTTTACGGATTGAGCCAGATGGTAGGGCAAATTCGGGTAGTTTTTGACGAAATAAATACCGATACCATACGGCAGTTGCTCGAATCGTACAGCCACGCCACCCAAAGCATGAAAACCATTCTGGCACCCATGAAAGATGCCTTTTTAACCAGTTTTTGGGGGCTGTTGGGCACTATAGTGCTGGGTTTGCTGCTGCTGCCGCTTAATTGGGTAAAGCAGCAGTTTTTTTCGCGGCTGGAAACGCTTACCGCCACCCGCCTTATACCTTTTTTTAACCCGCCCCAACAAGAGGCGTTGGTGGCACAACTGGTTGATAAAGTTACCCTCAACACGCAAATGGTAAACGATATTGCCCGAAGTATGCAACTTACATCGGAACATCTTGCCGCAGACTTTACCAACCTGCGGCAGTTTACCGCCAACCTTAAAACCAGTATCGACTCCTACATTCAGGCGCAAGACGCCCTGTCGCAAACCATTACTGCTATGCATGGTGCGGTAAATGCCATGACAGCCAACACCGGACAAGGAACCGAAACCTATAAAATTGCCGAAGCCCTGAACCTGCACAACGCCACTATTGCTCAACTTACCGACCGCCTTTATAACACCGAATTCAGTTTTTCCGATTGGCTCAAAGAAATTATTGCACTGTCGCAACAGCAGCACCTGCAACTCAAAGAGGAACTCAAAAGCATGATTGAACTGTCAAGAAGCAACCTTTCCAACACCCAAAGCGCCAGCAACCGCTTCGATATCAGCACCAAAAAGTTTAAAGATACCCTCGATTCGCTGGAACAAATGCTCAATACCTTTGCCGCCATGGTGCAGGAAGCCGTGCAAAAAGAAGTGCTTAAATTAGATGAACTGGGGCTTAAACTGCAAGGTTTGCAAGACCTTATGCGCAACTTAAACATGGAACTGCCCACCCAGTTATCGCGCATGGCCGGCACCTTAGACACCACCAACAAATTGGCCAACCCCAAATATGTTGAACAGATAGCACGCGCCATGGCCGATGAAGCCATACAAAAACAAATTGCCGAATATGCCCGCGAATATCAGCGCCTTGAAGAACAGATAAACGCCCTGGAACAAAGATTGGCAGAACAGAAAAAATCAAGGTTGCCCGGTTTTGTGCAGCAAATTCTCAAATTTTTCGGACTTAAATAACCCCTCAATGGCCTGCTATGGAAACTGATAACAACACCTATCGCCACGGTGGCTTGGTTATTGCCGAAGAGGTAAACTACTGGACCGTTTTTGTTGATGCCATTTTATCTTTGTTTATTGTGGCTGTTTTTACCATTGTTTACGATTATTTTTCGGGCGGCGATAACCTGGAACTGCTGGCGGTGCGTGCCAAACAAAGTGAGTTTTTAGAAGCCTTTGAAAAAGAATTTGCCAAAGAAATTTCCGATGGTAAAATTACCCACAGCATAAACGGCAACATACAACGCCTGTCGTTTGGCGAAGAACTGCTGTTTGGCCTCGGCTCCGATACCCTTAAAAACAACGGTAAACTCATGCTTAACCGCTGCCTCGGCGTTTTTTCTGCCCTGGGCAACAACAGCCAACTGTATGACCAGATAATGGTGGAAGGACACACCGATTCGGTAAGCATACGCAAATTTAACAACCTGTGGAAAAGCGGTATCCGCGATAACTGGGATTTGTCGGCAGCAAGGTCAAACAATGTGGTGCGCTATTTCATCGGTCAGTCGCGTCTTAACCCTGCCTTGTTTTCAAGCGCCGCATACTCCTGGTATCAGTGGAAACGCGAAACAGAGCCGCCCATGAGCCGCAACCGCAAAATAGAAATAGTGCTGGTATATAGCGCCAACTGGAAAAATAATGCTAAAAATTGAGTTTTACCCCGCTCTTTTCTATCTTGCTGCCTTATTTTATATACGCACCAAAATCTCACGTAAATATGCCGAAAGCAAAACTCACACCCGATGAATTAAATGAAAAACTGGCACAACTCAACAATGTGCTGGAGCAACAGCAAAATGCCGATGAAAAAGATGTTGCTGCCTTGCTGCAAACCTATACCCAACTGGCCGAAACCCACTCAGACCTTCGGCAATTTTCCGATGCCATTACCGCCCTGGAAGCCGCACTGCCTTTAACCAAACAGCAGGCAGCAGAAAGCCACCCCGAAATAACCGAAGCCGACGTGCTGTATGAGCTGGCCGTAGCCCACCACCGCGCACAGGAAGACTACGAAAAAGCCATGGAATACGCCCTGCAGGCCCTGGAGCAGTTTGAAGCCGCACACGCCAACGGAAAACTTGCCAAAGCCTATCAGCGAATAGGGTTAATTCATGTTGCCGAAAACAACTGGGATGCTGCTCTGGAAGCGCTGGAGCAATCGGTAGAATGGGCAGAACGCCTCGAAGATTGGGAAGAACTGGGTGGAACCTATGCTACCATTGCCGATGTGTACCGCATACAAAACCAGTTTCAGGAAGCATTGGAATACTACAAACAGGCTATAGAAAACTACGAAAAATGCGATGCCGACCAATACCTGGGTTCGGTTTACCAGATAATTGCCGAAATTATGGCACACCACCAAAAGCGCGAACAAGCGCTGAAATGCTATGGCGAGGCGGCTTTTTATTTTGAAAAAGCCGGCAGCCATGACGAAGCCGCTATGGTAAATGCATATGCCGGTAAACTGTTGGTTCCTGTAAGAAAATACCCCGAAGCCATTGCCTATTTTCAAACGGCCATACAGCAGTTTACCCAAGCGGGTAACCCGTTTGAGGCCACCAACTGCCATATTCAGATTGCCGGTATTTATGAAGAAGAAAAACAATGGCAAAAAGCGGTGGAAACCTACCGGCAAGCGCTGCCCCTTGCTCAGGCTACAGCCGATGAAGTGCTGATAGACACCATTGACGAAAGTTTAGCCCACGCCCTGCAACAACAGGAAATTACCCCTGTTCCGCCGGAGCAAACCGGTAAAAGCGGCGGTTTTTTCAGCAAACTGAAAGGTTTATTTGGCAGCTAACCCTTTTGGCTGTGCTTATTTGGGTGCATGTGCCGATGCTGTAAGGGTTACCTCATGGCAAATAGTTGCCGTTTTTTTGGTAACCGCACTGCTTACCGTAAGACAGGTATTGTAAATGCCCGGCTGCCTGAAAGTATAGCGCGGGTTGCGTTGCTCGCTGGTTTTTGAATCGCCGAAATCCCATTCATACGAATCAAAATTGCCAACCGACGTGTTAATGAATAACACCGTAAGGTCATTTACCTCATACGAAAAATCGCAGTTGAGCGAAAAGTCAATTTCGGCACAGGGGCCGGGCAGCCAGTAGTAAACGCCGTGGTAATTTTCGGCAAAACAGGCGTTCATATAGGTTTGGTTATCGCAGCCGCAAACAGGTTCCCAGGTTACATCGCACAAATCGGGGTCTAAAATTTCAATGTTTTTGCACTTCTGCGAAAGGGTTTTGCGGGTATCATTGTCCATAATGGTTAAACAGGTGCGATAAGAACCCATTGTTTCATAGGTGTGTTCAAACACCTGCTCCGAAACGGTAGTGCCATCGCCCAAATCCCAAATATAGGTAAGGGTATCGTTATCGGTAGTGTTGGTGTTTTCGTACAAAACGGTAAGCCCCGATACGGTGTATTGGTAATCGGTAGATAAAGGAACTTCTTTTTGTACTTGTTTACCGTTGTTTTGCCCGCTGTTTATGCACCCGTCGGTTGATGCGGTACTATTCTTTCCCGAACCGCCCGAACAGGTAAAGGCATACAACCCTACCGAGCCGATAAACAGCAATGATATGCCCAAAAACTTATACATCTGTTTTGAATGGAGTTCTTACATGAATTACGGGCTAAATTTACGCATATTCATACTATTAAATGCCCGTTTGTTGAAATTATTTATTTGAAATTTGTTTTTTTCTTTCTTTTACAAGTGTTTAAAGAGTTGTAAGAGTGGTATTTTTTTGCCCATTTTTATGCAAACACCAAAATGCTTGCTGCTTGGGCTTCTGCGGTTGTTTTTTTGTGCAAGTTTTGAGTATGTATGTAAATACCCCTTTTCTTGCATTTGCTTCTCTTATCAAGCCGGCTATATAAGTAATCGAAAAAAGCGGGTAAAAGGTTGCTTTTTTTAGTTTTTTGGGTTTACTTTTTTCTTTTTGTTTCGCGCGTGCGCTGTTCTTTCAGTTCAAAATAGAAACCTTCTTTTACCATCTGTTCATACTTGGCCTTGTCAAAGCGGTATAATCGGGCAGCCCGGTGCGATACGTCCTGCTGAAACTCATCTAATTCTTTAAGTATGCCCATGTTGAGAATTTTTTTTCTGAAATTGCGTTTGTCGAGCGGGGTTTCCAAAATGGTTTCATACAATTTTTGCAATCCCGAAAGCGGAAACTTTTCGGGCAGCAGTTCAAACCCGATGGGCTGATAGCTTACTTTACCCCGTATGCGCTGCAGGCCGGTTTCCAGAATGAGGTGGTGGTCAAAAGCCAGGGGCGGCAGTTGGTTTACCGAAAACCAATGCACATTTTGAGCATCGGAAGCGGCGGCAATTTGCTTGTCGGCCGGGGCAATAAGGGCATAGTAAGCCACCGAAATAACTCTACCGCGCGGGTCGCGGTTGGGGTTTCCAAAAGTATAGAGTTGTTCCAGAAAAACATCGGTTAAGCCGGTTTCTTCTTCCAGTTCGCGCAGGGCGGCGGTTTCTACCGGTTCGTCCATATCTACAAAACCACCCGGAAGCGCCCAACAGTCTTTGAAGGGTTCGGCCGCGCGTTGTATGAGCAGCACTTTCAGGTCGGGTTCTTTGTCATCAAAGCCAAACACAACACAGTCCACCGTAACAGATGGTCGCGGGTATTCATAAGTATATGGCATAATAAAACTTAATTTTGGCTAAGTGTATTGCGTACACCGTTATTACAGCAGCAAATTTACCATTTTTACCCGATAAATATGCGTAAACTTTGGAGTTCCGGCGCTTAATTCTCTGTAAGCAGGGTTAAGAGGCTTTAAAATCCATGTCAAACTGTTGTTTGCTTTCTGCCATTTGCAGCAAGAGCTGAGGCGGGTTAAAACGGCTTCCGTATTGTTTGGCCAATGTTTGGGCGCGGTACACAAATTTATGAAGCCCAAAAGCATTGATAAATTGCAGTGTTCCGCCCTGGAATGGTGCAAACCCCCAGCCGAAAATACTGCCTATGTTGGCATCGGGCACGCTCATTACCACGTTTTCTTCCATACAGCGCACGGTTTCCAGACACTGAATAAACATCAGCCGGTCGGTAAGGTCTTGCATGGGCAGTTGTTGTGGTTGCAGTTGAAAATGGTTGGTTAATTCGGGCCACAAATATTTTTTGCCATCGGGCGGATAGTCGTAAAAACCTTTACCTGCTTTTTTTCCGGGCCGGTCAAATTCTTTCACCATTTTTTCTAATACGTGGTAAGCGGGTGTTTTTTCGTATTCCTGTCCGGCGGCTTCCATATCTTTACGGGTTTGCTCCCGAATATCGAATACCAAGGACAAGGAAACTTCGTCGAGCAGGGCAAGTGGTGGCACGGGCATACCGGCCTGTAATCCTGCCGATTCTATGCGGCGCGGATGTTGGCCTTCTGCCAGCAGGGTAACGCCTTCCATTACATAGGTGGCAAACACGCGCGAGGTATAAAAGCCGCGGCTGTCGTTTACTACTATGGGTGTTTTTTTAATTTGCAGCACATAATCAAAAGCCCTGGCAAGGGTTTGGGCATTGGTTTGCTTGCCTTTTATAATTTCTACCAGTTGCATTTTGTCAACGGGCGAAAAAAAGTGCAACCCTATAAACTGCTGCGGCCTTACCGATTGGGTGGCCAAGCCGGTAATGGGCAGGGTAGAGGTGTTGGAAGCAAAAACAGCATCGGGTGGTATTTGTGCTTCGGCCTCTTGGGTAACAATTGCTTTTAGTTGGCGGTCTTCAAAAACAGCTTCAATAATTAAATCGCAGCCATGCAAATCTTCGGCTTTGGCGGTGGGGGTAATGCGGTTTAGTATATGATTGCGCTGTTCGGTGTTAAGGCGGCCTTGCTGCACCTGCTTATCGAGCAGTTTTACCGAGTATTCTTTGCCTTTTTGTGCTTGTTCAACGGTAACATCTTTAAGTACCACCTCTATGCCTGCCATGGCGCTTACATAGGCAATGCCGGCGCCCATCATACCGGCGCCTAAAACACCCACTTTCCGGGTTTTGTGGTGGGCAAAACCCGGCGGGCGGCTGGCGCCCTGGTTAATGGCATTAAGTTGAAACCAAAAGGCCTGTATCATGTTTTCGGCCACCTGTCCGCTGAGGAGTTGGGTGAAATAACGCGACTCAATGCGGCAGGCGGTATCAAAGTCAACTAAGGTACTTTCTGCTGCGGTGTTCAGAATGGCTTGCGGCGCGGGGTAGTTGTTGTATGTTTTTTTGGTAAGTACAGCCGGTGCTACTGCCAGCATTTGGGCAATTTTTGGGTTTTTGGCATCGCCGCCGGGTATGCGGTAGCCTTCGGTATCCCAGGGTTGGCGGGCGTGGGGGTTGGCTTCAATCCAGGCGGCAGCCTGCTGCATCATATCTTCCGTATTGGCGGCAAGGGCGTGGATAAGTCCGTTTTTAAGCGCTTCGTGCGGGCCGGCTTTTTTTCCCTCCATAAGGTAGGGTGTGGCTGCCTGCAGTCCAATAAGGCGCACTAATTTTACCACCCCTCCGGCACCGGGCAACAAACCCAGCGTTACTTCGGGCAGGCCAATGCGCAGGCGCTCATCTTCCAGCGCAATGCGGTAATGGCAAGCCAGTGCCAGTTCATAACCGCCGCCCAATGCCGGGCCGTTTATGGCAGCCACCACCGGTTTGCCTATGGTTTCCAGCATTCTGAACAGCGCCTTAAGTTGCTCCGACTCGCGAAAGATTGCTTCGGGCTGATGTCGTAAGCCGTAGAGGTACTCCAAATCGCCGCCGGCCATAAAGGTGCTTTTGGCAGAGGTAACAATAATGCCTTTTACCGATTGGTTGTTTTTTAACTCGACAAGGGTTTTATAAAAGGCATCGGCAAAGCGTGCATTAATAATATTGGCAGATTTGCCCGGGTTATCTAAGGTAATAACCGCTATTTGACTGGGTAAAATATCGTAATAAAGCACTTTTGTCAGTTATGAGTTATGAGTTATGAATTATTTGTTTTAAATCAAAAGTGTGTGTTTTGCCTTCTGTCTAAAGTCTGAAAAAAATTAACATCTTTCTATAATGGTAGCTACACCCATGCCGCCGCCAACGCAAAGGGTTATGAGGGCGGTACTGCGGTTCCGGCGTTCCAGTTCGTCTAACACGGTTCCCAACAGCATGGCACCGGTAGCGCCCAGCGGGTGTCCCATGGCAATAGCGCCGCCGTTTACGTTGAGCAGTTCATCGGGTATATTCATTTCGCGCTGAAACTTGAGTACGGCAGCAGCAAAGGCTTCGTTCATTTCCCAAAGGTCAATATCAGAGGCGTTCATGCCGGCCTTTGCCAGTGCTTTGCGGGCAGCCGGCGCGGGGCCTTGCAGCATAATGGTAGGTTCATCGGCCAAAACGGCTGCTGCAACAATGCGGGCGCGGGGTTTTAAACCAAGGGCGGCGCCTTTTTCACGGCTTCCTACCAATACCAGCGCAGCGCCGTCAACAATGCCCGATGAATTTCCGGCTGTATGAATATGGTGGATGGTTTCCACTTCGGGGTAGCGCAGCATGGCTACGGCATCAAAACCCAGTTCGCCGGGCATGGCAAAAGAGGGCGGCAGGGTTGCCAGGGTTTCCAGGGTAGTATCGGGTCGTATGTGTTCATCATGTGCCAGAATGAGCAGCCCGTTTTGGTCGGTTACAGGTATTATGGAGCGGTTAAAATAGCCGTTTTGTACGGCATGGGCAGCCCGCTGCTGCGATTGCAGGGCGTAAGCATCTGCCATTTGCCGGGTAAACCCCTCGCGGGTGGCAATAAGGTCGGCGCTGATACCCTGCGGCACAAACCCCAGGCGGCGGTTCACTTCGGGGTCGGTAATCCAGGCGCCACCATCGCTGCCCATTGGCAGGCGCGACATAGATTCTATGCCGCCGGCTACAACGAGGTCTTCCCAACCGGAGCGGATTTTCATGGCTGCCAGGTTTACCGCCTCTAAACCCGATGCACAAAAACGGTTCAGTTGCATACCGCCCACCTGTTGGCTCCAGCCGGCATACAATACGGCTGTTTTGGCAATATCGGCACCTTGCTCGCCTATGGGGGTAACACAGCCCAGCACTACATCATCCACCTGCGAGGTATCGGGCAGGCAGCGCTGTTGCAGTTCTTTAAACAAAACAGAAAGCAAATCAACAGGCTTTACCTCATACAAGGCACCGCTTTTTTTACCCCTTCCGCGCGGGGTTCTTATGGCTTCATAAATAAAGGCATCTCGGCTCATGAACGCTATTTACTATGGTTAAATGTTGTGTAAAAAAAGGTAAATCATGCCAAACGGCAATAAACTAAGTACAAATATCCCAACAAATTGTTGGGCTTTTGCGCTATTTGCCCGCTAAATTACACCTTTTACCGTGCGCATTAAAGCAGTTGTGGTAAAATTTACTATTTTTGGCCGCACAATGCCGCATTTTAACAAAGCACCGGTGTGGTGTCCTGAAATAGCTTGCCCTCAAAAATTACTTAAACATGAGTGCAAAAA
>MTCR01000104.1 GCA_002212725.1 Sphingobacteriales bacterium TSM_CSM
CTTATACAAACTGCTAAATTTGCAAGTTCCTGCTTGCGGTAAAATGTAAATACCGTAGAATACCTAAATAGTTACAAAAAAACTTTTTAGAAACTCATAAAAATAACAGAAACTTCTTTGCCAAAAAATCAATTAAAACAGCATGAAATTTGGCAAGTTAGTTTTTTTCTATAACTTTGAAATTAAATTGGTTGGGCTTTGTATTTTGGTGTTACGGGATGAATGGGGAATGGAGGGAAATGTGGAGTAACAGGTGAGATGGCAACAACCCTAATTAACAAATTTGCATCCTGATAATTAATTGATATATTTGAGAAGAAAACAAATTGACAAAACATGGGTAAATTAAAAACGCTTACAATGTTATTGTTTGTAACAAGTATTACATTTGGACAAACACGTGACAACGACCCTGTTGTTATTAAAGGAAGTAACTTATCTTGCATGATAGGTGTGCAACCATTACTTATAGTAGCATATAAATTTAATGGTACGTCATTGGTGCAAATTCCGGTTCAGATAGACGAGGTTGTGATGAAAGACATTAAAACACCCTATGGATCGGTTGGGTGTCTCGGACAGTCTGATGCGAATGTGCCTTGGGATGTTCCTTTTTACGCGGATGCCAATACATTTACTGGCGCCGACACAAATCCACTGTTTGATAGTGATGATGAGGTGGTTTTTATGGCCAAAGATGCAGGTGCAAAACTCAATATCTGCCCACCCACACCTTCGGGTGTGGTCAATAATACGACATGTGAAGTTGAACTTCGTGATCCGCTGAATAATGCCATACTCGGGTATGTTTATTTGTTTCAACAAAACGGAACATTAAATCAAAATGCAGGAATTAATTACGTAACCTATAATTTTACCTATGCCAATAATTATCAGACTGCTTATGATATTTGTAATGGCAGTAACAATGTCGAAAACTCTACTGTAACGACTTCTAATTACAGCATGCGAATGACAGGAAGATGGATTGAAGACGAACTAAAAATATCTGCCGGAGGAGCAACAAATGTGGATATATTAGACAGACACCAGGCTTTTGTTGGGATCAATAACTGCTTCAGATCTGAGAACACATTTTCTGACTCAAATGGGCCGGTTGTGACATCTAAAAATGGACCTATTCGCGCTATTCGTTCGGTAATGGGTTCTAATAGCGGCACATTTAACCAAATAACGATTCTCTATACTCAAAGCCGCGTTGACTGGAGACTGGATTTCAGAGTTCATCCCATAGGTGGTTATTACGATGTTTTCGATATGAGTCCTGCTGCAACAGGTATGACCTATTATAATAATCAAAATCAAAGCGGTTTTATTATAAACGGGGTTCAGGAGCCGTATGTAAATAACGCCCCTAATGAATGGGATTTATATACAGGAAATCAAGGAACTATGGCTGTGAGTTATGCCTATGAAACAGATTTAGTTGTTTCTACTCTTGCTCAGCCCAACCCAATTGCCAATGCTTTTTTAGAGGCATACTATAATGATAGTATTCCTGCAAGGCATACCTGTACAGGTGATGGAAATGCATATGGCAGCAGTGGCTTTCATCTTGCCACAGGAAAGTGCACAGATAAAAGAAGACCGGAAACAGCTTGCCAAACAGATCCAAAATATTTTGTGGGTAAGCGATTTCATTACATGTTACCTCCATTTGCCACCATTGCCAATGCAATTACTTATAGAAGTTATGCATTGAATCCAATTACCACAACCAATTTAGTGGCGTTGCTGTCCTCGTTTTGTTCTTCAACTAGTTATAGTGTAAACACTGCATCCAACCCGACAGTTGGAGGCACAACCACAGGCGGTGGCACTTACGCAAGCGGCGCAAACGTTACCGTAACGGCAACTACAAACAGTGGCTACACTTTTGTTAACTGGACAGAGAATGGTAATGTTGTAAGTACCAATGCAAGTTACACGTTCACCATTTCGGCAAACAGAACCCTGGTGGCCAATTTTTCACAGAACACTACCAACTACACCGTAACCACTTCATCAAGCCCGACAGCGGGCGGCACAACAACAGGCGGTGGCACTTACGCAAGCGGCGCAAACGTTACCGTAACGGCAACTACAAACAGTGGCTACACTTTTGTTAACTGGACAGAGAATGGTAATGTTGTAAGTACCAATGCAAGTTACACGTTCACCATTTCGGTAAACAGAACCCTGGTGGCCAATTTTTCACAGAACACTACCAACTACAGCGTAACTACTTCTGCTAATCCTGTGGCAGGCGGCACAACAACATGCGGTGGTACTTACGCAAGCGGTGCCGGCGTTACCGTAACAGCAACAGCAAATAGCGGCTACACATTTACCAACTGGACAGAAAGTGGGAGTCAGGTAAGCACGAATGCTTCTTATACTTTCACTATTGCCGCCAACAGAAATTTAGTGGCCAATTTCACTGCATCACCAAATAGTGCTACCCGCAACAACGACCCTGTTGTAGTAAAAGGAATTAACTTATCCTGTATGATAGGTGTTCAGCCATCACTCATTGTAGCATATAAATTCAACGGAACCAACCTTGTACAGATACCTGTGCAAGTGGATGAAGTGGTAGTGAAAGAAGCATCTGCTCCCTACAATAATTTGGGGTGTGCATTTGGCACCATAAATAACAGCAACACGTATGATGATATTGCTTTTTATGCTGACACCAATACTTTTACCGGAGCTGATACAAATCTCCTTTTTGATAGTGACGATGAGTTAGTTTTTATGGCAAAAGATGCAGGGTCAAAACTTAATATCTGCCCGCCCCCTCCTTCAGGCGTGGTAGGCAATACAACTTGTGAACTTGAATTGCGCGACCCGCTCAATAATGCCTTGCTCGGTTATGTTTATCTGTTCCAACAAAACGGAACATTAAATCAAAGTGCCGGTATCAGTTACGTAAACTATAATTTCACTTATGCGAATAATTATCAGACTGCTTACGATATCTGTGCCGGGGGTATGACAGAAAATTCAACAGTTACAACAGCTAATTACAGCATGAAATTTACCAAAAGATGTATTGAAGAAGAATTGAAAATTACAGCAGGAGGTGCTACCAATGTAGATATTTTGGACAGGCATCAATTTTTTGTTGCACCTAACACATGTTTTAGAAGTGAAGATACATTTTCTGATAGCAGAGGAACTGTTGTCACATCAAAAAATGGGCCTGTGAGGGCAATTCGTTCTGTAATGGGAGCTAACAGCGGAGTGGGCACTCAATGGACTATTAAATTCACCGAAAGCAGGTTGGATTATCAAATGGATTTCAGAGTTCACCCCATTGGTGGATTTTTTGATGTTCTTGACCTTAATCCAAATGCTGTTGGAATGATGTATTACAATAATCAAAATCCTGGTGGTGTTTTAATTAATGGTGTTCAAGATGCCCTTATTACCACAAACCCGAATAATTGGGAATTATATACAGGAAATCAGGGATCCATTGCCGTAAGTTACGCTTATCAAACAGATATACCCTTGGGTACAAGTTCCTTTGTTGAAGCATACTATGACGATGGGGGTACTACAAATCCACAACACATTTGTACTGGAGATGGGTTTGCCTATGGTGCCAGCGGCTTCCATTTAGCTACAGGGCTTTGCACCGATTATTGGGCTACGGCATCCGGTTGTGGTGCAGCTGCATCTTATTTCCGCCTTCACAGACGGAATTACATACTTCCTCCTTCGGTAAATACAACTCAAGCGGCTACTTATGCAGATTATTCAAATAATCCCATAACCACAACCAGTTTAGCTGCATTGTTAACTTCATTTTGCACGGTGCCGAATTATAATGTCAGCACTTCGTCTAATCCGGCAGCAGGCGGCACAACAACAGGCAGCGGCACTTATACAAGCGGGGCCAGCGTTACCGTAACAGCAACGGCTAATAGTGGTTACGCGTTCACCAACTGGACAGAAAGCGGTAATATTGTTAGCACCAATGCAAGTTACACGTTCACTATTTCTGCCAACAGAAATTTGATAGCTAACTTTTTATGCCTTATACCCTCCTCTCCCATCATCAGCGGCAGCAGTGATGTGTGTCCCGATAGCACCTATCAATACAGCGTACCTGCTATTGAAGGTACTACTTATTTGTGGACAGTACAAGGTGGTACAATTGTAAGTGGGCAAGGCACCAATGCCATCAATGTGTTATGGTTTAACGGCACAGTGGGAACTATAAGCTTACAGCAATATTAAAACTTACACATTTTCCAGAACATAGTTTATAGCATCTGTTAGCAGAAGAACGGGAGAGTGTCTAAAAACACAACAGAAAGCGTTTGGCTTGTGGGCATTGGCGCAAGAAAAACCGGGTTATTTGCAAAGAATTTTGTGCAATATTAAGGAGCAACCTTACCTGCCCGTTGCTGCGCTCTGTGTGTTTGGTATATAATCCCTGACTAAGCGAAGCCCGAGCGGGGCGGGCTTTTATATTACCTGCATGGTTAACCTCTCATTTCTCCTACCGCATCAGGTACATTTTACCCAATCCGTTTTTGAGGTAGGCATCGGCACCGGTGGCGTAGTGTTGCATGGTTTGCCCGTTTAGTTTAGCTACAAACCGGTATAGGTACAGGCCGTTGCCAAGCGGATTGCCAAATTGGTCGGTTCCGTCCCAGGCAAATTCGGTTATATTGGTTCCTATGTGCAGGGTTCCCAATTCGGCGGCGCTGATTTCGCGCACAACCCGTCCCGATACGGTCATGATTTGAATATTCATAAACTGCGGCACTTCGGAGCCGGTAAGGGTAAACACAAAACGGGTAGCGGTTGTAAACGGGTTGGGGTAATTGAGCAGGTTTGAAACAGCCGGCGTGTTTACCACCTTAAACCGTATGCTGTAATTGCTTGCCGCAAACAGGTTGCCGCTGCGGTCTTTGCCTTTTACCTGCAATTCATACAAGCCGTCGGTGGCAAGGGTGGGCAGCAATTGTATGGTGGCGGTGTTTTTGCCGTTTTGCGCATTGGATTCAGTGGCGGGGGTAAAGGTGAGCATGGGGTTGCTGAAGTACAGGCGGTTGCTGATGGCCGGCACGCCCAATTCGTTGGGATAGACTAAGTAAAGTTCAAACCCCGATGTATCATTGAGGGCAAGGTAGCGGTTTTCATCGGTAAGGCGCACGGTTATTTCGGGTTTTGCCGATACCAGTTCGCCATCGGTAATGTGTCTGCCATCAAAAGTTACATCAACATAGGGGTTTATTTTATCGGTTTTCACAAAAAAGGGCAGGTAAACCAGGTTATTAAACCTGAATTTTTCGGGTTGTGCCTGTTGAGGGTTCAGTTCAATGGCCAGCAGGTTGCTGCCCTGCAATCCGGCGGTGCTTTGGTGCAAGGTGGCATTTACCGTTTGTCCGGGGGCAATGGGCGGCAGGGGCGGCACATTGAGTTGGGTGGCTTGGTTAGCGCTGTTAATGATGGTGTATTGCACCAGCAGGCTGTCGGTTGGGTTGGCTTCAGCATTGGTAACGGCAAATTCCAGTTGCAGGAGTTCGCCTTCCTGCAGGGTATCGGCATAAAAGTAGAAATGGTTTTGATAGTTGAGCGCCACTTCGGGAGCGCGGGCAAACAACACGCGCAGGTAGTTTATTTGGGTTGGTTCGGCAAATTCTTCCAGATGGGTGGTTTTCAGTGCCAGGCGCAAAAAGGCATAATCATTGGCTGCGGGGGCAAGGTATTGCCCGCCAACAGCGCTTTGGGGCACAATGGTTTGCAGCAGCGCATCGGGGTTGCCGGGCATTACGCCGTACACAAACAGGGTATCAGATGCAGCAAAATTTCCTAAGTCATACTGCACGGCATTCCAGGTGGTGGCCGGCCCAATGGCAGGTGTGGCAATTGTACCCGATGTTGCGTTTGTGGCAATGGTTTTGTTCAGGCTCAACGGATTGGAAGAAGAGGTGGGCCCGAACAGCAGTTGTACGTCTTCAAAAGCGGGGTTGTTTTTTTGCCCGAAAGCAATAAATGCCTGCGAATTGGGCACATCAAACAGGTTGGGTATGCCCATGCCACTAAAAACAGATTGCAGGGCGGCCTGCTGTGCCGGGTCAAAGGTTTGCAGGCGGTGCGCATTAAGGCTGAATGCCAGCACAAAATACCCGTCGGGTATGTGGTTTTGGAGAAAACTCACCATAGAGTCTATTTGTGCTGCATCGGAGGTGTTAAATTCAAAAACGTAGCGGTCGTCAAAAGAGCAGTGCAGGTTGCCATACTGCCCGCGTCCGGCGCAACCGCTTCCGCTTATGCGTTCCGAAAGCATGGGTTCCAGGGTTAAATCGGGTTTAAAAGCGGCAATGGCAATACCTCCTTTACATGCATCGTCGGCGGTGCAGTAGCTGACGGGTTCCAGCGGTGTTCCGTTGAGCGAAAAATTAGCAGCGCCAAAATTGTCGTATTGGTTAGTGGCGGTTAAGGTGTTTTGCCCTGTTTGAAAAAGGAATTTCCTGCTTGAAGAACTGAGGGTAATGCGCTGGAGTTGGTTATAGGTAAACTGGTAGTAGTGCGATTGGTTAAAGCCCGAATCATAGCCGGGCAGGTAAATAAATGAACTGCCTTTCCAGTTATTGCTGTCGGGGTTTTCCTGCTGCCGCGCTGCCCGCCAGTAGTAAACGGTATTTTCAATAAAATTAATATCAGGCTGCCATTCAATTACCCCTGCTTTGCTGGCAATAAAAGTTGTTGCCAGGGGGTTGGTAAAAAGTTCGGAAGTATCTATTTGTATTACATAGTTTAATTCGGGCAATATGGGTTGCCCGGTAGAGGCTTTAAGGGTAACGGTTTGTTCCGGAACTATAGAAAAGTTGCAGGGGTAAATTGGTATCAATAAATCCGAAAATATAAAAAGACCTTTGCCTGCTGTATTGTTGTCTTCGCAGTCTTCGGCTATTTCGTTGTTATAATCAACGGTTACGGTAAAATTGTTTTCCCCCTCTACTGCGGCCGGGTCGCCGGTGGGTATTTGTACAGAGAGCGTATCGGTGTACAGGGTAGAAGCAAAACGCTTGCTATATACAGTTTGCGAACCATCGGGAAAGGTTCGTTGCACATGCAGGGTAAAGGAGTCGGCAACGGCCATACCCAAATTAAGCAGTGCCACGTTGATGGTAAAGGTATCCACATCGGCGGTTACCTGTTGCGGAGAAATGGTAATGCCGGCAGGGTCCAGCACGTATTCGGGACGGCTCCATGAGTTAATGACCACGGCCGGGTCGCCCACGAGCGTGTATTCCTGGCAGGTAAGTTTAGGTCCGGCATCATTGGGCGAAGCGGCAAATACATCGGCCACGGTTTGTTTTATGCAGTAGCCAACAGGTTTATTGTAATTGTCACTGCAAAAATGGTCATATAATTTGCTGTTGAACTGGTCTAAATACAGCGGAAACCCCGATGAAACGGTAGCCAGAAACCCAATGGCGCCCAGGTTATCGGCCAGCACATAATCTTCAGACATGGCGGTTTGGGGCAGTCCGGTTATGGGGTCAATATCGTAGCTGTGAATATCGCCCACAAAACACGAGCTGGCCATAATAAAGGGGTATTTTCCAAAATTCTGGTATGCCTGCGGTGCTTGTATATCCACCTGCCAGTAACCGCCTGCGCCGTGTCCTACAAAGTTAATAACTGCCAGTCCTTCGTTAATGTAGTTGCCCAAGTCAACGGCATCAACGGGGTTTGCCGAAAAACTGCGGTAAGTTTTCACCACTTCACCGCCAAAATGCACGTCTTCAAATTTGTGGCGGTAGCTTTCCAGGGTATTAAAAAACAATTCTGCCTCCGACAGGTTAGAACCTCCGGCAATGTGCATGGCGTGTTTCATCCATTCGCGGTCTTGTGGGTTACAGGAGGGGTTGTTCAGCAGGTTGTCGTGTTCAATCACCTTATCTAAGTAACCGGCTACTTCCTGCGGGGTATTGGCCGGCACCCTGCCGGTTGCCAGTTGGTTAAGAAAACTGGCTGCAGGGTAAGCACTGCTGAGCATCATATCCGATGCCGGATGCCCGAAGGTAGGCACTAAGTTGCGGTTGTAGTTGGCCGGGTTATTGGGCGCATAAGAATCGCGGTA
Source organism: Sphingobacteriales bacterium TSM_CSM (assembly GCA_002212725.1). Classification (GTDB taxonomy): domain Bacteria; phylum Bacteroidota; class Bacteroidia; order Chitinophagales; family UBA2359; genus UBA2359. The sequence continues at coordinate 8,114 of MTCR01000104.1, forward strand.
GCCAATAGATTTACCCAGCAACAACAGGTAACCCGGAGGGGTGCCCCAGGAAACGGCAGCATAGCGCACAAAATTATTTATTGAAAGCGGGTGTTTGGTTATACCCCAGCTAAACTGGTCGTATAGTTCTTCAATATCGGCCACTACCACGCTGTAACTGCCGCCGGCTGCCGAGCTTCGGTGTTCTGCATAGCGTTGTACCTCATTTACCTCGCCCTGCATAAGCGCTTTGTTGGTAATAATAAGGTAATTGCCCTGGTTTTCGGGCAGGTTGTAATTGGTAAAATGCGTTTCGGTAAGTTGCGAAACCAAGGTAACCACCAAAGTGGGAATAGTTGTGGAGGTATTGCTGAAAAAGAGGGTTCGCTCAGCTTGAAGTGATGCCGCCTGTGGCAGGTGGAACCGGTAAACGGGCTGCCCCGATGAGTTGTCCACATCGGGCAAAAAACGCAGGCTGTTGGTCAGGTCGTACAGCACAGGGGCGGTTCCGCCGTTAAAGTTGGTAATTTCAAGGTATTTGGCGGCGTTGTTGGGTATGGTAAATTTATACATCACCGAGCCGTTAAAATCAAAGCTATGCGGATAGGTTACGGTAAAAAAGGGCACGCTGTTGCGGTTTACCAACAAATTGGCGCTATTGCCTAACTGCCCGGGCGATGCAAAATTAAGCTGTGTATTGGGCGAGGTAAGTTGCAAAACCGGAAAACCAAACTGCAGGTTTTGCGAAGTATAGCCTTCAAATTCATAATCAACTACTTGAGTTCCGTTTACCTTTACCTGTATGCGGTGGTCGGGTATGAGGTCTAACAGGTTCGATTGCCCCAGCACCCGCGCCTGAAACCGCACGGTATCTGCCGGCAGCGTGGTACCGGTATATACCGATTTGGTAGAAATGTTGTAGTTAATGCTTGCTCCCGCTTCAATGGCCGAACCCACAAACCCTTCGCCGTCCTCAAAATCGGCATAGTTGGTGTTAATACCGCCAAGCCGCACCGGCTTACCGCCGTAAAAGGTATTTACGTTTTGCTTTACGCTTTCAAACATAAAATATTGTTCTTTGGCAGGCGCACCGGCAAGGTTGTTGGGCGTATCGGTATAGCGTTTGTTTGGCCCAACTTCATCAATGGTAAGGAAGTATGCCGAGGTATCGGAAAACATGCTTACATACGGGTTGGGTTGCCAACCGGGGTAGAGGTACAGCCTTGTATCGAGGCGGCCGTCGTTTTTTTCGGCATAAAATTCAATATAATCGGCAGTTCCAAAACTACCTTCGGTGGTTAGGTACAGCGGTATTTCCTGCCCCTGGAAATACATTTTGTAGCTGCTTCCTTGCTCAACCGGCACTCCCGAACCGGTAAGCGCGGCATAGGTAATGCGGTGCAGACCGGTTTTGGCAACTTTTATTTTATAGTATGTTTTGTCAAAATTTATCCATTCGTTGTTAAATGGGGCGCTGGTTTGTGCCAATACCGAAAAATGAAGGAGCAAAAACCATATTATGCCGAATGCGAAATGCCAATTATAAAATCTTTTAGCCATAATAGCGCAGTATTTTGGTGCGATGATGTAAGTATAACGCTTTTTGCAGTACAAGCGTTGCATGGGTTCCGTTTTTTACCCCGAACAGAACCGCCCTGCCTGTGCAAAACAGCCGGCAGTACATGGAACTCAGCAGGTAAAAAACCTGCAAAACAGCGGTTTCTTTACATGGCAAAAATTTTTTTTAAAAAAAGCCGCTACTTTCAACGGTTTTTATTTTACCTTTCTATGAAAATTTGCTTTTTCGTTAAGAGCAATAATCCAGGGCTACTGCCAAACTGCAAATTTGGGCAAGGAAACCGGGCATCCTGCCTCCGGAATGCATAAATATAACCTGCCTTTTCTCCCCTTTTACCATACATTCATTCACAATAAATTACCCACCATCTATGAAAACACTTGAACACACTTTAATACTCATGTTGTTCATTCTGCTGACAACAGGCAGCGCAGCAACCCTTCAGGCGCAAACGCTTTCGGGGCCGGCCTCAGTTTGCGAGGGCGAGTGTTATGCCTATACCATGTCGCCTTCGGGCAGCTATATCTGGCAGGTAACCGGCGGCACACCGGTTTTCCAAACCGGAAACAGTGTAAATATTTGTTGGGGACTAACCGGCACCGGAACCATTGCCGTAACTCAAGGCAATGTAACAGTAGCCACCCTTACGGTTATCATTCACCCCAATCCTACACCGGTTATTATACCGCCGCCCATTCCGTCTTGCCCGGCTGCCAACGGCTCGGCCGGTGTGCCCGACCAAGGACATGACTGCCTGAAAGCCTGCGCCAACCAATGCCTTAACTACAAAGCGCCGCTAAACCCCGGCAGTACCTACAGTTGGGATGCGGGCGGCGAAATCAGCCTTACACCTACCGGTGTTAATACCGTAAGCATTTGCTGGGGCAACCCCGGAAATGGGTACATTAAGGTAATAGAAACCAACCAATGGGGCTGTACCGATTCTACGCTGATTTGCGTAAAAATCATTCAGTCGCCGGTGGCTTTGTTTACCGTATCGCCCGGAACCAGCGTTTGTAAAGGGCAAACTTTGTCGTTTAATAACCTTTCTACCGGGGGTGTTACCTATTTTTGGAACTTCGGCGATGGTAACACCTCTACCATGCTTAACCCTACGCATGTGTATAACACCGCCGGCACCTATACCGTAACGCTTACGGTAGAAAACGCCTGCAAATGTTCCAGTACCTACAGTTTAACCATTACTGTTTCCAATAATCAGGCATTGCCCATAGACTGTATTTCAACGGTTTGTGCCAACGACCCGCAGCCTTGGGTGTATTATACTACTCCCGGCTGTGGCCCTTACACATGGAACGTAACGGGAGCCGTTTCGTGGTCGGTGCTAAGCCCGCCCCATCAAATACAGGTGCTTTGGGGCGCAGGCCCCGCCGGAACCATCAGCGTATCGGCAGCAGGCTGCGGCGGCAACCTTTGCCCGCCTACAACAGTAACCGTGCCTATCATTTCGGCAACCGTACCTATATCGGGAGCTAACCCCGCCTGTGTTGACAGTTACGAAATATATTCGGCACCAAAATTTGGCGGAACCGCTTACACCTGGACCGTAACCGGCGGAACCATAATACAAGGGCAAGGCTCGCATCAAATTACCGTGCATTGGAGCCAGTTTCCTACCACAGGGCAAATTTGTGTAAATTATGACAACTGTTTTCTGGATTGTGGCGGACAAGCCTGCATGACTGTTCCGGTATTAGCGCCATTTGAACTTAACGGCCCCGATGAAATCTGCCTGAACGACATTGGCACTTTTAACGCCTTCAGCATGTCGGGTACTCCACTTTGCAATTGGTCGGTAACGCTGCCCAACAATGTTACCTTGCCCAATTTGGCAACCAATACCAGTGTGTTCAGTTTTCCGTTTAACCTGGGCACAGGCATTTACGTGGTAACGGCAACGGCGCAAAATGCCTCGCTGTTTTGCAACTTAACGGCCAGTTATGCGGTGCAGGTAATACCGTTGCCACCACCACCGCTTACCATAACCGGTCCTACAACGGTATGTCCTAATGGCAGCTATACTTACAGCACCTTTGCCAGCCCTGCTGTGGGCAGTTTTGTATGGACAGCCACCAACGGAACCGTTGCACCGCTAAGTGCCAATCAGGTAGTGGTAACGTGGGGGCCATCGGGGCCATATTCGGTTTCGGTGGCGCAAAAAGACAAAAACAGCCCCTTCTGCCAGTCGCCGCCCATTACTCTCAATGTCAATGCACTTACATTAGGCACTATTACCGGAACTGCCAACGCCTGTTTAAACGGAACCCATACGTACTCAGTGCCTGCCATTGCCGGCGAGTACTATAATTGGACAATTATCCCATCAAATGCCGGTAGTATAGTGGCCGGCGCCGGAACCAACAGCGTAAGCATTCAATGGAATATTTTAGGCGCTGCAACGGTTAGCGTAGGGGTTTGCAGCCAAACGGCAAGCCTCAATGTAACCGTGGCTACGCCTACTATCAGCATCAGTGCGCCGGCAACCGTGTGCGCCGGCACACCTTACAATATTTCGGTTACACCGGCCACTTATATAAGTTACCAATGGCAACACCAAAACGGCAATACCTACAGCGGGCAAACCATCACTCCAAATATTGGGGGCTGTTTTTCGGTTACAATAACCAATTCAAACGGTTGTACGGCGGCTTCATCAATTTGTGTAGGTCAAAATCCTGCACCGGTTGCCAGCATTTCCACATTGGGGCCAACCGTATTTTGTATTCCCAATCCGGTATCGGCCACGCTTTATGCGTTAACTGCAGTTGGGTACACCTATCAGTGGCAACTCAATGCCGCTAATATTCCTTCGGCCACCGGCAGTTCCTATAATGCCGTTGCACCCGGAACCTATACGGTTGTGGTAACCAACAGTTTTGGCTGTACGGCGGCATCAAACCCTATTGTCATTCAGCTTATTACCTGCCCGCCCAACCCGTGCAATGTTGTAGGGGTGGTAATGGGTACAGCTACACCCACCTCGCAATGCAATGTATTTAATTTTACCGGCACGGCTACCAATACTACTCTTAGTGGCTGGACTTTTGGCGATGGCAATTCCAGCCCGCTTACCACTGTAACCCATACTTATACACAAGCCGGTTATTATATGTCAACCCTAAGCGGTACCGATATAAATGGCTGTCCGGTGTCCGATTCGAGGCCGGTAGTTGTGGTGGCGGCAGCCAACTTTAATTTTGCTGTAGGGTGCAACCAAACGGTAACATTTACCGATTTATCAACCTATATTCCTTCGGCAAGTATCAGCGGGTACTCATGGAACTTTGGCGACCCGCCAAGTGGTGTAAACAATACATCGGCGCTTCAAAATCCAACGCATGTATTCAGTTCATCGGGGTCTTTTACCGTAACCCTTACCATAACGGCCAGCACCGGTTGTACTTCTGTAAGAACACTTACGGTAAATGTTCCGGCATCGCCCACGGCAAGCATTACCGCACCGGTACAAGCCTGCGAAGATACCGGCGTGCCGTTTACCGGCAGCGGAACGGGCAGCATTGTAGGCTACGCATGGAACTTTGGCGACCCGGCCAGCGGCGCTGCCAACACCTCTAATGCAGCCCTTACTTCGCATACCTTTAACACTCCGGGGGTTTATACCGTTACCCTTACCGTAACCGATGTGGCAGGCTGTACCGCAAGCGCTAACCACAGCATTACCATTAGCCAGAACAACCTGACGGGAACCATTTCACTGTCGCCTTCGGGCATTATTTGCCAGGGCAGTTGCGCCACTTTAACAGCGCCTGCCGGCGGAACCTCCTATTTGTGGAGCAACGGCGCAGTTACCAACCCCATAACGGTTTGCACATCGGGAAGCTACAAGGTAACCATTACCGATGCCAACGGGTGCGAATATGTTCCGCCTCCAAAAACAGTGGTCATTACGCCCGGCCCCGATATTGATATTGTGGGCGACCACGTTATTTGCGCCGGCACTCCGCTAACGCTTAACGTGCTCCCGTGTAATTTTGCCAACTACACTTACAACTGGTCGGGCGGCACCTGCACCAGTTGTTGCACCAACGCGGTCAATCCTTCGTGGAACCTCAACTTGTTGCCGCCGGGCAACTACAACTTTACGGTTACAGTTACCGACAACACTACCGGTTGCAGTTCGGTGGCTGCACATGCCGTTACCGTTTATCCGCTTCCTTTGGCGCCGGTTATTACCTCTAACCCTACCGGACCGCCTTTGTGTGCAGGGGCTAACGTAACCTTTACCGTAACCAACCCCACAGGTGGCGTAACCTATGTATGGAGCAACGGACAAACCGGCACCACTATTACGGTAAACAATATTATAGCCGGCGACTGGTATGTGGTAGCTATTGATAACGTAACCGGTTGCGAAAGCGAAAGCAACCATATAAACATTTGTGAGAAACCCGATATTTGCCTTGCTCCCGAAGGCTGCTATACCCGTTGCGGTCCCGATACTTTATGCGTAGCCAACATATTTGCCGGCTACCAGTGGTATTTTAACGGCTCACCTATAAGCGGCGCCATTAACAATATTTATGTGGCAAACAACAGCGGCGTTTACCAGGTATTGCTTACCAATGCCTGCGGATGTACAGCATTGTCTAATCCGCTTAACCTTACTTTGGTGCCTTGCTGCGCCACTGTTCAGGATACAGTGGCCTGTAATCAGGAGTTGCCGGGTACCTATTCATACACCTTTAACTTCTTTAATCAAAGCGGCTTCACCATAAATCAGGTGCAGTTAACGGCAACATCGAGCAATAACCTGCCGGTTACGGTATCGCCTGCTGCAATACCAACAGGCAATGTACCCAACAACACCAATTCGGGCAATTTTACCGTTACCCTTAGCGGGCCGGGCGCAGCGCCGGGTGCAACCATTTGCTTCCAATACAACTTCCTGTATGTATTGGGCAACGGTCAAACAGTGTTCTGTTGCCATTCGCCCATATTGTACTGTGTTACACTGCCGGTAAACTGTTGTCAATGCGGAAACTATGATGAATTTTTGGCTGCCGTGAACCAGGGAATACAGATTATTCCTGCTAATGTGTGCGGAAAATTTAAATTTGTTCCCAATGCACTGGGCGTTTGCGATTCGGTTACCTGGACATTAGATGGCATACCGCTGTATAACACCACCGGTATAGATACCGTTACCCACACCTTCCCCACCACACCACCGGGCTGGCATATCATCTGCTATACGGTGAAGCGCTACGATTTGAACGGCAATTTATGCTTCCAGCATACCGTTTGCCGGGAGGTATATGTGAGTTGCTGCCGGTGCGATGAAAATTTTTATGCACAGGCTAACCTTGGTTTTAACTACAACGTGTGGAACTTTACGGCAACCATGTACCCTATTGGCCTTTTAGACCCCGGTTGCGACCAGGTAACCTGGTCATATACTACCGCCAACCAGTCGGTAATTATGGGCACTTCGCAGGGAAATAACGGATTTACCTATACCTTCCCCGGGCCGGGATTGTATAAGGTGTGCATGACCATTACCCGGATTGATGCCGTTACCGGACAAATTTGTCAGGTAACCAAATGCCGCAAGGTTTATATACCTTGCATTATTATCTGGCACGACCCTGCCGACCCGACGGCGACAGAGTGGCAGGTGTCGCAATATACAGGCGAAGTGCTGAACCCTTTAGATGATGACAGTTCGGTTAGTTTTGCCGATGTAACGGTAAATGTTATTGAGCAACCGGCAAATGGCTTTATTGTTTATGACCCCATCAACCTATGGCTCATTTTTTACCCAAATACCGGTTTTAACGGCGGATTGGAAACCTTTACCTACGAAATTTGCTTAATTGCCAACCCCGCAATTTGCGAAACCATTACTGCCGAAATAGTGGCAGTGCAAAACATACCCACCATGGGGCTGCAATTTAAAACGCTGCTGGGCGGCACGCTTAATGCCAACAACCCCTTAACCATGGATAATACGCTGCGGCAACAAAATCTGCTTCCCCTTGAACCGCCCTATGAACGGCCCCCGTGGGAAATGGAGTGCGCCGCCGGTTATATTGACCACACAGCCATGCCTGCCGATATGGTGGATTATGTTGCCATTGAAGCGCGTTATGCCGGCGCTCCCGATGTGCGGGCTGCCCTGCTTTGCGGCATCTTACACCAGGATGGAACGGTGGGCGGCATCTGTTCGGGATTTGGCGCTTGCGAAAATGGTGTATTGGAAACGGCGCAATTAGTACCCGGCAACTGGTACTACTTTATAATACGCCACCGAAACCATACCGCACTCATGACAGCACAACCCGTACAGGCAGTTGATGGTGCGGTAATAGATTTCAGGTTAGCCGCTTCGGTAGCCGGCGATGGCAGTCAGTTGGTATCTATTGCCGGAACACCTTATGGTGCCATGATTCCTGCCGATATTTATGCCGATGGCATACACTCTTTGTACGATTTTAACCTTTACCGCGCACAATCGGGTGCAGTAAACGGTTATTACGATGCCGACTGCAATTTAGACGGGCAGGTTACCATTGCCGATTTTAACCTCTACCGCCCGAATGCAGCACATATTGGGGTGCAGTTAATACGGTATTAATTCTTAGGCGCCTCTTTTCAGTACCGAAGTTTTACCTGTTCTGTTTGAACCGGGCAGGTAAAACCTGCGGTGCTATTATAAATTTTACGGAAAACACCGTTTTATCTCAGCAGTGGGTTAGATTTACTGTTCTTTGCCGCAATATGCCATGATACAAAGACTCACTATGCCACTATTATTTGTGTAACTTTGAGCCTTCGTGCCTTTGTGGCAAATTTAGAACGGTATAACATAATACATCCGTGAACCAAACTTGTTATTCAGTACCAACCTAAACAGTTTTTTATTCATATTTAAAACAAATTTTCGCAAATGAAAAAATTTCTTTCTCTCAATGTGTGTTTATTATTGCTTTTTGCAGCCTCTTTTTCTGTTAATGCACAGAAGTACTTTGACTATGAGTGGAGCAAATACAACCTTGCTTTTACCTTAGCCGAAGATTTTAAAGAGGTTACCAACAACGACTCTGAATTTACTGCAGTTGGCGACGGAATGGAATTTGCCGTTTTTCCGTTTAATGATGCCAGTGTTGACCATTCTGACATGACAAAATACACGCTGTCTGTTGCAGGCTCACTGGAGATGCAGGAGTTAGATGATGTAGATGTACTTGATTTGAATGGTTTGGAAGGCGCTTACGTAGAAGGGTACAAAGATGGCGACCGCGTTATTTTGCTGGGCTTTATTGACCCCACTTCGGAAACCAATTTTTTTGCACTTATTACCTTTGGCGATGATGATAACGTAGCCGAAGACGAGGCTGTGAAAATGATAAGCAGCCTCAGAAAAAAATAAGCCGGTTATTTCAATGCAGTTTGCTGTTGTTTCAAACAAAACGGCAAACCGGCTCAATCCCAGGTATCAGCGCTCAGTTCCTCGCCTTCGGGTGGTGGAGTTGAGCGCTGTTGTTGTTCTTTATACCATCGGCGGGTTTTTATTTTTTGCATTTCACGCTCAATGATAAGGTCGGCCAAAGCCAGTGGCGGGGGCAGTTCGGTTTGGTTAGAGAGTGCCAGCATGGCTTTTTTTTCCGGAATGTCGAGGCGGTATAGCGCCTGAAGAAATGCTTCGAGGTCGTTTTCAATCTTCCAGGCAATTACCCCGGCCAGCCAATTGCGGAATGCCTCGGAAGTATTGCTTTGTTTTTCGGGAGGAGCATCGGGGAGCGCCAGGTCTTTACCAACTAATTCTATTGTTTCGGGCAGAAAATCGGGTTGCAGCATGTTTATTTTACAAGTATCGGGGTGAATTGATAAAAAACTAAAACTCGGGGTAGTCAGAGCGGTTTATTGGTTTTAATTGTCCTTTTCAGGTGCAACTGCTTCAAAGATTTCGGCAAGCAGCTGCCGTGCATCTTTCATGGTGTTTATGTTTTCAAAAATGAGCATAAAGCTTTCATTGCTCTGTTTAAAGGTGGCTTTTGGCATAAATTTGTGAACATGCTGCAAAATGCCCATAAAAACCGGAGATTGGTAATAGGCGGAATTTTGGTTTTGCACAAAATAGCACCGCAGTTTGCGATTTTTAAACAAAATGCGGTCGAAGCCCATTTTTTTGGCTACCCAACGCAGCCTTACGGCTTCAAAAAGTTCTTTCACCTCTTTTGGCAGCGGGCCAAAACGGTCGGTTAGTTCGAGTTTAAATTTATCGAGGCCTTCCTCGTTTTCAATGTTGTCGAGGCGGGTGTAAAGTGCTAATCTTTCGGGCGAGTTGCTCACATAGTCGTCGGGTATCAGCATTTCCAGGTCGGTATCAATCTGACAATCGCCCACAAAGGCGCGTTCTTCCATAATTTGGTCGTGAAACAAGTCTTTAAATTCATTGTGTTTCAGTTCTCTAATGGTTTCATCTAATATTTTGTGGTAGGTGTCGTAGCCAATATCGGCAATAAAGCCGCTTTGTTCGCCCCCCAGCAGGTTGCCGGCGCCGCGAATATCCAGGTCGCGCATAGCCACCTGAAAACCGCTGCCAAGTTCGGCAAACTGTTCAATGGCTTTCAGACGGCGGCGGGCATCATCGGGCAGGGTAAACAGTGGCGGGCAAATGAGGTAGCAGAATGCCTTCCGGTTAGAGCGCCCCACGCGGCCGCGCAACTGATGCAAATCGCTCAGTCCAAACCAATGAGCGTGGTTAATAATTATGGTATTGGCATTGGGCACGTCTAAGCCTGCTTCCACAATATTGGTACATACCAGCACATCAAATTTACCCTCAATAAAGCCCAGCATGCGGTCTTCCAGGTCTTTGTTTTCCATTTGCCCGTGTGCCATGCCCACTTCCACATCGGGGCAAAGGCGCATAATCATGGCTGCCACCTCGGGCAGGTCTTTTACACGGTTATGCACAAAAAACACCTGTCCGCCCCTATATACTTCAAAATTAACAGCCTGCCGTATTTTTTCATCATCAAACCCGATGATTTCTGTTTCTACAGGTTGGCGGTTAGGCGGCGGCGTGTTCATAACCGATAAATCTCGGGCGCCCAACAATGAAAACTGCAAGGTTCTTGGAATTGGCGTGGCGGTAAGGGTAAGCGTGTCAATATTTACCCGGAGGCTGCGCAGTTTTTCCTTTGCAGCCACACCAAATTTCTGTTCTTCGTCTATTATGAGCAGGCCAAGGTCTTTGAATTTAACGTTTTGCCCCAGCAATGCATGGGTTCCAATTAAAATATCAATTTCGCCTTTAGCTAATTTTTCGAGCGTGGCGGTTTTTTCGCGGGTTGTTTTAAAGCGGTTCAGGTAGTCCACTTTGCACGGAAAGTCTTTGAGGCGCTCTGAAAAAGTTTTATAATGTTGCAAAGCAAGAATGGTGGTGGGAACCAATACTGCTACCTGCTTGCTGTCGGCCACGGCTTTGGCGGCGGCTCTTACTGCCACTTCTGTTTTACCAAACCCCACGTCGCCGCAAACTAAGCGGTCCATAGGGTAGGGTTTTTCCATATCGCGTTTTACGTCAAGGGTGCTTTTTAATTGGTCGGGGGTATCTTCATAAATAAAAGAGGCTTCGAGTTCTGTTTGCAGGTAGGTATCTTTGTTGTACATAAAGCCCGTCGATGCCTTTCGGGTGGCGTAGAGTTTTATGAGGTCTTCGGCAATATCTTTTATTTTCTGCCGGGCTTTGCGCTTTACGGTTTCCCATGCATCGCTGCCCAATTTGTTTATTTTGGGCGGTGTGCCGTCTTTTCCTGCATATTTCGATACTTTATGTAAAGAATTTATTCCAACATACAGCAAGTCATTATCTTTATAAACTATTCTGATAACTTCCTGCATCTTACCGTTTACCTCAATTTTGCTCAACCCCGAAAACACCCCTACGCCGTGGTCAATATGGGTTACGTAGTCGCCCGGCTGAAGGGAGCGCAGCAGTTGAATGGTAATGGCCTTGTCTTTGCTGTACCCCTGCTTGATATTGTACTTGTGGTAGCGGTCAAAAATCTGGTGGTCGGTATAACAGGCTATTTGCAGTTGACGGTCAATAAACCCTTCGTGTATGGTGGTGGTAAGGGCGGTATAATGCAGGTTGGCTTTCAGGTCGGTAAAAATCTGGTCAAGGCGGTTAGCCTGCCTTGGACTGTCCACAAACAGCAGGTTAGTAATACCCTGACTTTCATTCTGTTTCAGGTTTTTAATGAGCAGTTCAAAGTTTTTGTTAAAAGAGGGCTGCGGTTGTGCGTTATAGGTTATAACTTCGGCATCAGAAAACAGGTTTTCCCGTCCAAATTCAATAGTGGCTTTTTCCAGTATATCGGTTTTCAGTTGTTCTGAGTCCATAAAATTACCGGCGGCATCTTCGCCGTAAAAAATCACTTCGGTATCTATTAACCCTTGCTTTGAGAGGGTTTCAACGGCTTCTATTGCTTTTTGGTAACAGGTTTGGTTAATGGCAAGCAGCGCCGGCAGGTCTTTTACCCACACTACGGTGTTGGCAGGCATTATCTGCAATAACGATGTTTTCTGCTGACTGCTGAAATGTGTTTGAATATTAGGCACAATGGTTACCTGTGCCAGTTTCCGGGTAGAAAGTTGGGTGAGCGGGTCAAAAATCCGGATAGATTCCACTTCGCTTCCAAACAATTCTACGCGGTAAGGGAGGTCATTTCCAAAGGAATAAATATCTAAAATGCCACCTCTTACCGAGAACTGTCCGGGTTCATACACAAAATCGGTGCGCTCAAAGCCATAGGTAACCAAGAGTTCAATAATGAAATCTATGTCGGCCTGTTCGTTTATTTTAAGGTGAATGGTATTTTTTCCAAGCACTTTGGTGTTAACCACTTTCTCGAAAAATGCCTGCGGATAGGTAACTACCAGTTCGCCCGTTGTTGCACTGCTAAGCAGTCGTCCAACGGTTTCGGCCCGAAGTAATACATTACTTTTGTTTACCTCTTCCGGCACACCGGGTTTTTTAAACGAGTCGGGAAAAAACAGTACGTCTTTTTTTTCCAGCAGGTTTTTAAGCGTATTCTGGAAGTAAGCGGCCTCGTCTTTATCCTGAAGTATAAACAAGTGGCTTTGCGGTGCCGCCCAATACACCCCTGCCGCTACAAATGCATCTTGCGAGCCTGAAAGCCCGCGCAAATGCACCCGCGCGTTGGCCAACACCTGCACAGACGACACAATTTGCTGTGTTTGTGCATGGTTGCTGTAAAGGTCAATAAGGTATCGCAGTTCCATGCTGCTGCAAAGATAACTACAATTTGGGCAATGTTGCCCCAAAACCGGCTGCTTTTATGTGTGCCCTAAAAAATATAACCGGCTTTCAGCTCTATGGCAATGCCGGGTTCGTTGGCAAAATAGCGCTGCCGGTTCAGGTAATCGCGGTAAACGGTGTTAAGAATGTTTTCTGCCGAAAGGGTAAGGTGCAATTCCGATTCTTTAAATCCGAGTTGGGTGCCTGCCGTAGCGCCAAGGAGGAAATACGAATTGGGAGGCGGTAAAAAATCCTGTTCGGGCAGCAGGCGGGTTTGTTTCCACACATACCTTCCATTAAAGGATATGGTGTTGTTTTTGCTCCTGCCCACATCAGGAAACGCGTACATTGCCGAAGCAAAAAGATTGTCGGCCGGCATATTCACCAGCGGAATATGCTGTGCTGCATTGCGGCCGCGCACTATGGCATATTTGAGCTGGAATTTTAACCGGTCGGTTGGTTTATAAGTTACCATCAGGTCGGCGCCCCACAGGGTGGCATCAGTTTGCCGGTAAACAAACAACGGAAAAGCCCCTCTGATGGTTAGCCTGTACTCCTGCAGTGGTTGCAGGTAAATAAAATTGCGGATAAACTGGTAATAGGTTAATGCCTGAACAAACAATTTATTGTTAACCGAAAAATCATCTGCCAGCAAAATTTTAACCGATTTTTCCTCTTGCAGGTTGCGGTTTCCCTCTTCAATACCGCTGACACCCTGGTGCAGTCCGGCGCTGTATAGTTCGTTTACCTCCGGCGGGCGCAGCATGTAACCGGCATCGAGGGTGATTTTGTGATTAGCTGCCGGCAAATATTTTACGGCACCCGAAAGGGTATAATTGTGAAACAAATGATAAAAACGCTCAATTTTACGTGGGAGGGTTGTTGATATGGTTACGGCATTTAGTTGCCGCAAACTATATCTTGCGCCAAATTCATAGGACAGTTTTTTAAATTCTTTCTGCAAAATTACAAACCAGGCTGCCGAATAGGCACGGTAATCGGGTATAAGCGGAAGAACGCCGGTTTCGGGATTATTGGAATTATCGGTATAATTAAACTGAATGCCCGATTTAAGGAGCAGGTTTGTACCGAAAATGGTTTTATAGATACCTTCGGCATAATGGCTTTGCTGTAACAGGCTCAATGCCGGAATGTTTTCGCGGCCGCTCCTTCTTACGTCAAACTCTTTGCGGTTATTGAGTTGGCCGCCGTATATAAATTGCAGGGTATTGCCTTCTTTGAGCAACCGGTTTACTTCTGCTTTCAATAAATGGTGTTGCACAGTTTGCCGCGGGGCTTCAATGCCATAAGAAAATGAGTTTCGGGTAAAAAAAGGTATGCTGCGGTTTATGGCATTTTCCAAATCGGTCAGGTTGCCAATGTGTGAGCCTCTTAAAATGCCCGTTTCGGTGGTAAAAAGACTGTAGTAAAGTTTGGTATTAATTTTTTCCCCTATTTTTTTTTCGAGTTGTGCCGAAACGTTGGCTTCTCTTTTACCGGTATTGGTCAGGTAATAATGCGGACTTTTCAAATCGCCCCTTGCATTAAGGGTGGCGCTCATACGCCAGCTCGCCCACTTTGCTGCTTTTTCGCATCTTGCATTCAGCACACTTCCCAGCCCGTTTAACTGAAAAAGGTAATTAATTTCGCCATGCAGGTGTGGGTCGGATTGTATATTATCCATCTCAACCAGCACTACGCTTCCTAATGCATTAGCGCCGTAAGCTAATGCCGCCGCCCCTTTTACCACCGAAATATGGTCGGCGGCAAAGGGGTCTATTTCGGGAGCGTGGTCGTTTCCCCATTGCTGTCCGGCCTGTGCTATACCGTTGTTGAGGATGGCTATACGGTTTCCGTACAAACCATGTACCACCGGTTTTGAAATTCCCGAACCGTTTTTCAGCACACTTACACCGGCAATGTTTTCCAGTACGCCGGCAAGCGATTTGCTGCTTTGTGTTACAATATCCCTGCGTCCAATGGTATTGCTTACGCTGGTTACATTATCTTCCCTTTTACCATGAATGATGGTTTCGTTCAGCAACTCGGTATGGTGCGCCATAAAAACAACTAATATGGTATCGGCGGTAAGTTGCAGGAAATAGTTTTCTGTATCGCAACCTATATGGCTGAATTTAAGATGGTAATCGCCGGCGCACACGCCGGGAATAGTAAATTGCCCCAATGAATCGGCAACCGTGCCCGATTGGGTTTCTTGAATATATACTGTGGCATACGGCAGCGGAGTATTGCTGCCCCTGTCTTTTAATTCACCCGAAATAGTGTAGGTGCAAGTTTGCCCTTTTGTTGCGGTATAGCAAAGCAATAGTAAGAGCGTAAGCGGCAAAATGCTTGTAAGTCTGTGCATTCCTGCCTTATTGTACCTTTACCGTAAACTGTACTTCAATATCGGTTTCGCCGCCGGCATTGGCAATATTGCCGTCTGCCACGCCTGCCGCCATTTTATCGGGTTCGTGAAGCAGGGTAATGGTCAGGGCGCCTTCCGAAACATTGCCGGTGGTAAGCGTGGTAGCCAAACCCAACGGTTTATTGTTGCCGTCAAAATCGGCATAAGCAACAGTGGCATTTAACCCTGCCTGTACTGAAAAGAAAAATTGATGTGCTTCGGCTTCACCGGCAATTTCGGCACTAATATCATCGGGAGGCGAAACCGATTCGTTGAGCAGTTGCAGCGTACCAAGGTAAGAGGTATTGGCTTGCAGTGTATCGGCAATGATTACGGGCGGCAAACCGCCATTGCCGTCGGCATCGGTAAAGGTAAACACAACCGGTGCGCCACCTGTAACGGGTGTAAGCGTATATACCAGTGAGGTAATCAACTCTTCCTCATTCGGAATTACAGGGTCGTCTTTCTTGCAAGAACCGGTTGCCAGCAACACGCAAAGCAGGGCAACAAATAGTAAGGCATTGTGCTTCATCTTTTTTTGGTTTTTATTTAGTTTATGCAACAATGTTGCAAAAGTAGGCAATTTTACAAACATGCAACAATGTTGCAAAAAGTTTTTTTGGTTTAAACAGACAATTTTCACTTTGCGTGTTACCGGTTGCGGTAAAAAATTTGGCAAAAATACCCCCTTAAACTCTGTCTGCAAAAACTTTTTGGAGGCAGAATGACCATTTATAGGAAAATGTAACGCAAATTTGCATTTATGAACAGGCAAATTCCATTTAACAAGCCCTTTTTAACGGGTAAGGAAACTCAATACATTGAGCAGGCTGTGGCAGCCGGCAAAATATCGGGCGACGGGGAATTCAGCCTCAAATGCCACCGTTTTTTTGAAAAGCGGTACGGTTTTACCAAAGCCCTGCTTACCACTTCTTGTACCGATGCCTTAGAAATGTGCGCCCTGCTCATTAATACCCAACCGGGCGACGAAATTATTATGCCCGCCTATACCTTTGTATCTACCGCCAACGCTTTTGTGTTGCGCGGCGCCCGCATTACTTTTGCCGACAGCGAACCCCATACGCCCAACATAGATGTTGCCGGGTTGGAGCAACTCATAACCCCCAAAACCAAAGCTATTGTAGTAGTACACTATGCCGGTATTGCCTGTAATATGGATGCCATTATGCAAATTGCCAACCGGCACGGGCTGTATGTAATTGAAGACGCTGCCCATAGCATTGACTCTTTTTACCGGCAGCAACCTTTGGGCAGTATAGGGCACCTGGCTGCTTTTTCATTTCACGAAACCAAAAATGTAATTGCCGGCGAAGGTGGAATGTTGTCTGTCAACGACCCGAAATTTGTGCTTCGGGCCGAAATACTGCGGGAAAAAGGCACCAACCGAACCGCTTTTTTCAGAGGTGAGGTTAGTCGTTATGAATGGGTTGATATAGGGTCGTCTTTTTTGCCTTCCGAACTTACAGCCGCTTTTTTATACGCACAATTAGAACAAATTGACCAAATTCAGCAAAAACGCATTGCCTTGTGGAACCGCTATTATGAACAGCTAACCCCCCTGGAAACGCAAAATTTTGTCAGATTGCCCTACCTGCCGCCCTGGAGCCACCGCAACGGACACCTGTTTTTTATTTGCTGCCCCGACAACCAAACCCGAAACAACCTGATTGCCCATTTGCGCAGTATGGGAATTTATGCGGTGTTTCATTACCTTGCACTGCACAAATCGCCTTATTACCAAAACAAATACACCGGCGGCAACCTTCCTATGGCAGATTATTATACCGGCTGTTTGGTGAGGCTGCCTTTATTTTATGAACTGGGTTTTGATGAAGTGGATTATATTTGCGAACAGGTAACCGCCTTTTTTACCGGACATCAAAGAGGGTAGGGCAGAAAATTTCAACATTTTAGTGCCATTCTTGTTTACAAAATTCAGGCATGGGTTTATTGCCCGACAGGTTTGTAGTGTTTTTGTTTGGTCATCAGTTTCTTGTATGCAATAATGAAAAATAAACGTCTTAATTTCTTTGTTTCGGGAGTAACTTGCAGTCTGCTTATTTTATGGCTTCAAAATGTACAGGCGCAGGTTTGCAATCCATCGGGTAATTTAATTGTATTCAGCAACTATGACGGCGGCATACTCAACCTGAATATTGATGCCAATATTCCCGACCTTAGAATTGGTATTTGTACTTACGAACCGGTGCAGGTAAACATAAGCGGCGCATTTGCCGGCAATATTACCCAGGTTATGTATGCCGGTTTTAACTCTGTACAAAACAACAACAACTGCGGCATTGGCAATTTTCCCACCTCCATAAGTGGCGTACCGCCGGCTGTTTACAGTATTTTAACCATTCCCCCCGTTACCCTCAATAACCCTAACGGTTTTAATTTTGGTATTATTTGTGCTGCCAGTTGCAATACCGATGTGGAACAAGGCGGGTGCAACACCATTGACCAGGTAGTTGATTTTTTTGACAACAATTTGGGCGGCAGCTTGTATAGCCTGCATGTGCAGTATTGTTGCTGGTTAAACAGCAGTGTTTACAGCATTGCTGCCCTGGCCGGTTCCTGTTGTGAAAATGCTGCCGGCTCAGCCACTATTGCGTATCAGGGTTTACCTTATTGTACAGATGTTACCACGCCGCAACTGCCCGACATAACCGGAAGCACGGCCGGTTCGTTTTCGGCATTGCCGGCGGGGTTAATGATTGATGCCGTTTCGGGAGCCATTACGCCGTCCGGCAGCCTGCCCGGCAACTATACAATAACCTATAATGTACCGGGCTGCCCGGGTTTTACTGCCACCACAACAGTAGCAATTACCACCGGCGAACCGGTGGACATACAATACAGTTCAAATGTTTTCTGTGCAGACGGCGTTGGTTTGTTTCCTGTCATTACCGGCAGCGCCGGAGGCCTTTTTGAGGCATTTCCGGAAGGACTAAGCATTGACCCTGTTAGCGGACTAATTACTCCCGAAAGCAGCCTGCCCGGCAACTATGTGGTTACTTACACCTCGCCGCAGCCTTGTGCTGCCACTGCCGGGGTAAATATTACCATTCTGGATTTGCCTGTTTCGGGCTTTGCTTATGCTCAAAATTCCTACTGCGCAGGAACTGGTATTGCCCAGCCCTTTTTGGAGCCAGATGCCCAACCGGGTGTGTTTACCGCCTTACCCGGCGGATTGGTCTTTACCGACAACATACAGGGAATTATTGATTTGGCAGTTTCTGCGCCGGGTGTTTACACTGTTACCAATACGGTAGCAACTGGTAGCTGCCCGCCATCAGTTACTGAGGTGCAGATAACCATTCAGGCGCCAGCTTCAGCATCTGTCATGTATCCTGCTCCGGCGCAATATTGCAATAATAATAGCCAGTTAATTGATGTTGCAGTTTCGGGTGCAACAGGAGGGCTGTTTTCGGCACAGCCCGATGGTTTGTCAATAAATGCTATTTCAGGCAGCATTAACCCTGCCGCCAGTTTACCCGGTATTTATGAGGTAATTTACAACCTTGCTTCCACCGGTGCCTGTCCTGCTTTTGCCGATACGGGCAGCATAGCCATTTTACAAGCGCCCGAAGTGCAAATTACCGCATCGGAGCAAACCATAATCGCAGGACAAAGTGTTACCCTGACCGCCGCCGGCGCTGATACCTTTAACTGGGATAACGGACAAACAGGCAACAGCATTGTCGATTTTCCCGATGACACTACCGGTTACTGCGTTACCGGCATCAACAATACCAATGGCTGTGCCGATACTGCCTGCCTTACCGTTGCCGTTATTGCCGAACCAACTGCCGGTTGCGTACCCCCCAAAATACCCGATGCCTTTTCGCCCAACAACGATGGCGTAAATGATGAACTGGGCATTACCACCAATTGCCCGCTGCAAAACTATGAGTTCAATATTTTTAACAGGTGGGGGCAGCAGGTGTTTCATACTACCAATCCTGCCGAGCGCTGGAATGGCTTACACAACGGCATTGCCTGCGAATTGGGCGTTTATGTTTACTACCTTACCTACACCGTAGCGGAACAGGAACTTCAAAAAACATCGGGTAGTTTTTTGTTGGTTTGGTAATTCCTGTATTAGCTTGCTGACCCAAATAATTTCATTGTTGTGTTTAGCCTTTAAACAAAAACCCGAAGCCCAAAATTTAATTTTGACTAAATACATTTACAACCGGTTTGGGTTTGTTCCATGAGTTACGTGCCATGAGTTGTGTTGTGGTATGTTTATTTGCATTTTGATGCTGCGGTTTGGTAGATTTGGAGCAATTTTTAACCCGGGTCAATTATTGCTAACTTATTGCAGAAAAGCGAATAACGCCCAAAATGCCATTTTTACTGAACGGGGAACTTTACGGCACAATATTTGGTTAAATTATCAGGGTTGTACAATAAATTTGCAAAACAAAACGCTATTTAAACACTGCATGTAACTTATGGGGTTATACACAGTCTAAAACAAAAGCGCAAATTATGCGTATAACAAACTGTACAAACTAAACTACATTTAATAACCAACCTTCAACATCAACGCAATGAAGTATTTCCTCCGTTTTTTACCTGTGGCTTTCCTTTTTGCAGTGGTTGCCTTTTCCTGCGGGCAAGAGGCTAAAGCCCAAAGCAATTCCGAATTGCTCGATAAGTTTCAGAAACTTTTCAGTGGCAATGAACAGCAGCAAAATACCTACTACAGCAAGAACAAACAAAAAGTGAGCGTTACTATTAAAGATTTAGACTGGTCAGATGTGCTCACCTACAGCAGCATTAAAGAAAGTCTTTCAACCGCATTGGCCGGAAGCACTAATCTTGATGTAAAAGAAATTAGCTTTTCTCCCGATTTTGACGAAGGTTATTATTTTCTTTCGTTCAGTCTTCAAGACCCCGAATCTACCAAAGTGGTAATTTTAGACGTTGCCGGCCGCGAAGTACACAGCGAAACCATTGACGAATTTTCGGGCACCTATGAAAGCAGGGTAAACATTCCCGCATCACAAAAAGGCACCTATTTCCTTAAAGTAATTCAGGGTTTCAGCCTTTTAAACAAAAAACTGGTTATTGAATAAACAAACAGGCCGGTTTTACCGGTATTGCAAGTTTACCAGCATAAAAATGCCAGATGCGCACCCTGCGTAGCTGGCATTTTTGTATGTTTCGGTTTTTTTTCAGAACAACCCGCAAAGATGCAACCAAAAAATCTGATAAGCACCGTTGAAATTATTTATGAAGATGACGATATAGCGGTAGTTAACAAACCGGCGCAGCTTTTAAGCATACCCGACCGTTATAATGCTCAAATTCCCAACCTGTACGCATTTTTATGTAACCGGCTGGGAAAGGTGTATATTGTTCACCGTCTTGACCGCGATACGAGCGGCATTATTTGTTTTGCCAAAACAGAACAGGCGCACCGGCATCTTTCGCTACAGTTTGGGCAACATAAAGTGCGCAAAATTTACCATGCCATTGTGGAAGGCATTTTACCCGAACCCGTTGCCGAAATTGACCTGCCCATTGCCGAAATACCCTCTAAACGGGGGGTTATGCAGGTACATTACCAAAACGGAAAACCCTCTGTAACCAAGTACCGCATTATTGAACAGTTCAAAAATTTTGCCTATGTAGAGGTGCTTCCGTTAACCGGAAGAACCCATCAGATAAGGGTGCATTTTCAGGCAATAGGTCATCCGCTGGCAGTTGACCCCTTGTATGGCAACGCTTCGGGCTTTTTCCTGTCGTCAATAAAAAAGCATTACCACCTCAAAAAATTTGAAGAAGAGCGCCCTATGACCGACCGCCTTACGCTTCATGCATTTTCACTGGAGTTTGTACATCCCGGCAATGAAAAAACAGTTCAATACACGGCGCCCCTGCCTAAAGACATGAGCGCCATGCTGAAACAATTGCGTAATTATAACCGGTTTTAGTTCAACACTTTACCGCTTGTTATCCGAACTATGATTTTGACCTGAGTTTGCTTACCGGCAGGGTGAAAGTATTGCGTTGCGGGTTATCTGCGCTGCCGGTTGCCTGCGACGGAATGGTGGGGGTAAAAGTGCGCATAAACTGCTCCAACGATTGTTTTTTATACTCGTTTTGGGCAATATATTTCATGAGCGCCTCAAATTTATCGGGTGTTTTATAGCCCGGAAATGCGTTGATACGCTGCAGGCTTTCATCCATAAAAGCAATGGTGGGGTAGCCTACCCGGCCGGTAGCATTTTCGCCCAGAATAAGGGTGGCAGCCAACCGGTTGGTGCCGCGGCGGCCGTTTTGCATAAACTCCCACTGCTTGCCGTTAAAAGATATGGTATTGGGATTTTCTGCGTTAAATTTTACGGCATAGAAATTCTTGTTTATATAATCGGCAATATCGGGGTGCTGAAACGTGGCTTTGTCCATTCGTTTACACCAGCCGCACCAATCGGTATATAAATCCACTACTACTTTGCGGGGTTCCTGTTTCATTTTGGCTTCCAGTTCCTCAATTCCAATCCAGTTAATGAGCGAAGCCTCGGCAGGGTTGGAAGGCGCGCCGCCGGGTTTGGGATTTGTTTGTTGTTGTTGCGCATTATTGGCAGTGTTGGTTTCTTCCTGCCGGTTGCAGGCGGTAAACAAAACGGCAAATGCCGCAATAAGGGTAAGTACATGTTTCATGGTGATGTGAATTTGTTTTATTTTAATTATGAATTGTATTCAAGTCAATATTGTCAACGCTGTTTACCTTCCTGCTTTCTTACCCCGTCAACCCCGTTCGCCGAAGATAAGGCTTCCGATGCGAACCATGTTGCTGCCTTCTTCCAGGGCTATGCGGTAATCGGCCGACATGCCCATGGATAAAACCTTAAAATGCGGCTGCAGGTTTACATATTGTTGCACCACCCGTTTAAAAAGCGCTGCAAGTTGAGCAAACTCTTTGTGTATTTGCTCTGTGTTTTGGGTAAAGGTGGCCATACCCATTAAACCGCACAGCAACACGTTGGGCAGGGGTTTAGCTGTGTAATGTGCTAAAAAAGTAAGCAATTCCTGCTCAGAAAAACCGAATTTGGTTTCTTCTTCTGCAATATGTACCTGCAACAGACAAGGAATAACGCGGTTGCATTTTACCGCCTCCCTGCTGATGACCTGCAAGAGTTTTTCGCTGTCAACCGAGTGTATTAAGCCCACAAAAGGGGCAATATATTTTACCTTGTTGGTTTGCAGATGCCCTATTAAATGCCATTCAATATCTTTGGGCAGTTGTTCATATTTTAACAGCAGTTCCTGCACTTTGTTTTCGCCGAAAATACGTTGCCCGGCATTATAAACGGTTAATATTTCGTCGGGTGTTTTGGTTTTAGAAACAGCAACCAAAGTTGTGCCATAACCGGTTACTTCTTCGTGCAGTGTTTTTAAAACGTTCTTGTTTAACATGCGGTAAATAAATTGCCCTCAAAGTTACAACAAAACCGGTAAAAAAACATACAAAGATAAAATAACGGCAATACATTTAAGCGTAGCTATGATTGTCATTTACCTTTTTACAAACCTTGCTGCGCCATAGAGCCGGTTTTCTACCCAAAGGCGGATAAAGTACACTCCGGCGGGTATATTTTGTAAGGCAACTGTAGTGGTGGTTTGCCCTTGTGTAAGGTTACTGCTGCCCAAACTTTCTCCGGCAGCATTGAGCAACTCCAGTCTGTTATTATAAGATTGAATGGCAGCAGGTAATTGTATGTTTAGCATATCGGCAGACGGATTTGGGTAAACTCCGAGCGTGGCGGGCAAGGTATGATGGGTTACAATTGCTGCGGGTGCCAGGGGGTCGAGGTAATCGGGTATGCCATTGCTGTTAAAATCGTCATCGGTTAAAATGCCGTTTTGGTTAGCATCTTCATTAATGGTTAAAATACCATCTCCGTCATCGTCATTGTCTAAGTAGTCGGGTAATGAGTCGTTATCGGTATCATCGTCGGCGGGTTGACCGTTGTTGTTATGGTCTTCGTTTATGGTGAGTATGGTGTCGTTGTCGTCATCGGTATCTAAGGCATTAATAATTTCATCAGAATCGGTGTCCAGTGCCACGCCTTCGGGCACTTCGGTATTATCGGGCACATTATCTTCATCTGAGTCGGCGCTCAGGGCATTCATAGCCAATGAAATTTCCAGCCCGTCGTTCAGGGTGTCGTTGTCGGTATCGGGGTTAAGCGGGTTGGTATCATATAAATTCAGTTCGTTGCCGTCGTTAATGCCATCGGCATCGGTATCGGGCAGCAATAGGTTGGTACCGAAAAGTTGCACTTCGTTTCCATCGGTTAAACCATCGCTGTCGGTATCGGGGTTAAGCGGGTTGGAGTTGTAGGTATTCACCTCTTCGCCGTCGGTGAGTAAATCCATATCGGTATCGGTATCAAGCGGGTTGGTTCCGTAGGTGTTGAGTTCTTCGCCGTCGGTTACTTCATCGGCGTCGGTATCGGGCAGCAAGGGGTCGGTAAAATGCTGGAGCAGTTCGGCGCTGTCGGAGAGTCCGTCGGCATCGGTATCGGGCAGCAGGGGGTTGGTTAAGTAGAAGTCTGTTTCATCAAAGTCGGTTAAGCCGTCGGCATCGGTATCGGGCAGCAAAGGGTTGATTAAATAGTTGTTTACCTCATCGCCATCGGTTAAGCCATCGGTATCGGTATCGGGGTTAAGCGGGTCGGTAAGCAGGGCGTTCACCTCTTGTCCGTCAGATAAGCCGTCAAAATCGGAATCGGGAAAATTGGGATTGGTTCCGAGGGTTGTTTCCTCTGCATCGGTTAAGCCGTCTGTATCGGTATCGGTAAAAGCCGAACAATCGAGGGTTATGTCTAAAGGGAACAATATACCTTGCGTATGCTGCGGGGTATTATCATTAAGGTTAATTAAGGTAAGTGTTGTGTTGTATTGCAGTTGGGTTGTTTGACCGCTGCCAATGATTTGAAAACAAACCGTACCCACATCAATCCAGTCGGCTGTTATGAGGGGGCATCCCTGATTGGGCAGCAGCATGTTGGTGGTGAGGTTAAACTCACCGGTGGAGGGGTCGAATGAGTAGCTTGGTGCAAAATAAGGCGCCATAAAACCGCCTAAAGCGCACGAGTCGGTATTGTTAAAATGAATGGAGGTATATACAGGATTATTAATAGCGTTTGAGTTGTAGCTGAAAAAAAGGGTATGCGCCCCAATGGCAAAATCGGGTTGGCCGGTGGCGGCCCTCAGTTGCAGGTTTATACAAAAAGTGCCTTCGAGGCAGTTTATTTGCGGGTTTGCAAACTGTGCTTCATACTGCGACTGCGCCTGCAGTTTTTGAACAGAAAAAACAAGCAAACAGCCAACAACCAAAAAAGCAGCAAGGTTTTTCATGATACCGGATTGAATAAACAGGTAAATGGTATGTATAAACGAAAAAAAACAGCCCAAAGGTATGTTATTGTATGTTTTCTGCAACCCGAAGGGCTGAAACAATTCTTTGCCGGCCGCTGTTGTCGGGGTAAATGGTTACCTGCCCGAAATTCATGCCTTGCAGCAGCTGCTTTACCTCGTTGGCATAGTGTTCATGCACTTCAAAAAACAAGGCTCCGCCCTTGTTCAGCGCCCGTTGTGCATAGCGGGCTATGGCGCGGTAGAACAACAAAGGCAAATCATCGGGCACAAACAGGGCCAAATGCGGCTCAAAATCTGCCACATGTTTGGCCATTTGCTGTTTTTCGGATAAGGTTATGTACGGCGGGTTGCTGATGACCAAACTGAGGTTGCCGGGTAATTGGGCAACAGATTCCTCATTCAGTATATCAGCACAGATAAACGAAACCCGGGTCTGGTATTTGCGTGCGTTTAATTCAGCCACTTGCAGCGCACCCTCACTGATGTCGATGGCAAAAACCCCGGACTTTGGCAGGAGCCTTTTTATGGCTATGGCAATACAGCCGCTGCCGGTTCCTACATCTGTTATCTGTGGGTTTTGTTCTTCCGTTTGTTGCAGGTATTGCACAGCCCGTTGCACCAATTCTTCGGTTTCGGGGCGAGGAATTAACACCTGCGGATTAACCGAAAGCAGCATGTCAAAAAAAGGAGCCTGTTCCAGCACATACTGCACCGGTTCATGCTGTAATAATCTTTGGGTAATTACCAACAGGTTTTGCTGCTGTTCCGGGCTGAGGGTGTTGTTGGGATGGGTATAAATTTGAAGTTTGCTGCTGCCCGACAGGTACTCCAGCACCCAAACGGCTATATTCCGGGCTTCGCGGGCGGGGTAAAATACCTCTAATTGCTGCGAAAGTTGGTTGATGTGTTGAATGATGGTGGGTGCGGAATTGGTAAGCATGATGCCGAGATAACAATGCAGGGTAAATAAAAATGGAGGGTGAAGTTGTTATTGGTTGCCTGTACTAATCAACACTGAGTTCACTTAAAAAACCCGTTGCAATTTGGGTTGATTAGGGAGAAAAGATATTG
>MTCR01000083.1 GCA_002212725.1 Sphingobacteriales bacterium TSM_CSM
AGAACAACGAAACCATAGCCATTATAGGTTCTACTACCGGCATGCCGCTTACGGTGCAGCTCAATAAATCGAACTACAATGGCTACGGCATAAGTTGTAATGGTTCGGCAGATGGTTGGGTTGTTGCAATGCCGGCCGGTGGTTCACCGCCGTATAACCTGATATGGAACAATGGCCTTGGCGGAAATGGTGTGGTAACAAACGACGGGTTAAATTCCGGAACATACAATGTAACAGTCAGCGACACGCAGGGATGTCTTGCCATTGCAACACCAATGACATTGAATGAGCCTTCGCAACTTATTTGTTCGGCAACCATTACCAACGCTACGTGCAGTGGTTTTAGCAATGGCAGCATCAGCATTTCGGCTTCGGGCGGGGTGCCACCCTACAGTTATTCAATTGATGATGGTCCCGGAGGTTCTCAAACAAGCATTGTTCCTTCTTTCAGCAATCTGCCTCAAGGAACCTATACGGTTTCAGCAATTGATGCCAATGGTTGTGTTTGTACAAAGGTATTGGTTATAGAAGACAACATACCACCTGTTGCGCTATGTAAACCCGCTACAGTTTCGTTAGGCGCATCGGGGACAGGTACCGCAAGTGTACTTTCGGTAAACAACAACAGCACTGACAACTGTGGTATTATGTCCCTAACGTTAAGTCAGTCCTTATTTAACTGCTCTGAAGTTGGGGTTAATACCGAAACGCTTACGGTAACAGATACCAACGGAAACACAGCTACCTGCGCTGCACTTATTACAGTACAGGATAATATTGCGCCTGTTGCGATGTGTCAACCCGCAACGGTGCAATTGGGCGCAAGCGGTACGGCTACAGTTACTGCTGCGCAGATAAATAATGGTAGTACCGATAACTGTGGAATAGGTGTCTTGACCGTTTCACCCTCTACTTTTACCTGTGCCAATACAGGCGTCAATACAGTAGTGCTAACCGTTACCGATGTTAACGGTAAAACAGCCTCTTGTAGCGCCAGCGTAACGGTGCAGGACAACGTAGCCCCGGTTGCCACCTGTAAAAATGCTACGGTATTCCTTAACGCTGCAGGCACTGCAACCGTAACTACAGCCCAGGTCAATAACGGCACTGCCGATAACTGCGGAACGCTTACTTATTCTGTAAGCCCCGGCAATTTTACCTGTGCCAACCTGGGGAACAATACCGTAACCTTAACAGCAACCGATGCAAGCGGTGTAACATCCAGTTGTACTGCTACCGTAACGGTTGCAGATAATATTGCCCCAAGCGCCTTGTGTAAAAATGCTACAGTAGTACTTAGTGCAACCGGAACGGGAACTTTAAACGTTTCACAAATTAACAACGGCAGTACCGATAATTGCGGCACAATTACCACCACCCTGAGCAAAACCAGCTTTAACTGCAGCAATGCAGGATTTAACACCGTTACCATGACCGTAACCGATGGCAGCAACAATTCAGCCTCTTGTTCGGCAACCGTTACAGTAGTTGACAATGTGGCTCCTGTAGCATCCTGTAAAAATGCAACGGTTACATTGAGTGCTGCCGGAACAGCTACCTTAACACCCGTGCAGGTTAATAACGGCAGTTCAGATAACTGTGGCACGGTAAACCTTGTATCGGTAGCGCCAAACAGTTTCAGTTGCAGCAATATTGGCAACAATACGGTAACACTTACGGTAAACGACGGAAATGGCAATACGGCAACCTGTATGGCAACGGTAACCGTAACCGATAACATAGTTCCGACAGCTCTTTGCAAAAATGCCTCGGTAACTTTAAGTGCAACGGGCACTGCAAGTATAACAACTGCACAAATCAATAACGGCAGTACAGATAACTGCGGCACGGTGAGCGTGTCGCTCAATAATACCAACTTTACCTGTGCCAACATTGGCGCCAATACAGTTGTTTTAACGGCAACCGACGCATCGAATAATACGGCAACCTGTTCGGCAACGGTAACCGTAACCGACAACACAGCGCCTGTGGCGGTATGCCAAAACATAACGGTAACATTATCGGGTGGGGTGGCCACCGTTACCCCTGCACAGGTAAATGGCGGAAGTACCGATAACTGCGGTGTGGTAAACCTGGTTTCGGTAAGCCCCAATGCTTTCAATTGCAGCAACATTGGCAACAACACCGTTACGCTGAGCGTTAACGATGGAAAGGGCAATACGGCAAACTGCCAGGCAACCGTTACAGTAGGACCGGCACTTGCAGCAACAGCCGGCAGCAACAGCCCGGTTTGTTTTGGTGGCACCATCAACCTTACTGCTTCGGGTGGGGTGTCTTACAGTTGGAGTGGTCCGGGTTCGTTTACTTCAACGGCACAAAACCCGGTTAGAACCGGCGCATCCCTTACTATGGCCGGAACCTATACGGTAACGGTAACCAATGCATCGGGGTGTTCTTCTGTTGCCAACACGGTTGTTTCGGTTGTTGGGTCAACAACGGCGAGCATTTCCGGCAACAACAGTTTTTGTACGGGCGGAACCATCAACCTGACAGCGTCAAGCGGCACATCATACAGTTGGGCGGGTCCGAACGGGTTTGCCTCCACCAATGCCGGCATCAGTTTATCGCCTGTAACCGCAGCAATGGCAGGCACCTACACTGTTACGGTAAGCAATGGCGGCGGTTGTACGGCAAGCGCCAGCAAAACCATAACCGTAAGTGCATCGCCCACTGTAGTTGTATCGGGAAGCAGCAGTTTATGTGCAGGAAGCACCATTACGCTTACTGCCACCGGCGGTTCTACCTATGTTTGGTTAGGTCCCGATGGTTATACGGCTTCGGGTTCTACCATTACACGCAGTGCGTCAACGGTGGCAATGGGCGGAATATACACGGTAACAGTTACCAATGCAGCGGGCTGTACGGCAACGGCAACCCGAAATGTTACGGTAAACCCCTTGCCTGTGGCAACAGCCGGCAGCAACAGCCCGATTTGTGCAGGAAGCACAATAAATCTTACTGCATCGGGCGGAACGTCTTACGCTTGGAGCGGGCCAAATCTGTTTAGTTCAACACTGCAAAATCCCATCAGAACCAATGCCACTACTTCCATGGCGGGTACCTACACGGTAACGGTAACGGGTGCGGGTGGATGTACGGCAACAGCCAGTACTACTGTAACGGTAAACTCGCCCCCGACTTTGGCAACAGTCAGCGGATCGTCTGCACTTTGTGCAGGAGGTACCATAAATTTATTGGCCAGTGGCGGAACCGCTTATGTATGGAGTGGCCCCAACGGGTTTACCGGCACAGGCAGTTCTGTAAGCATAACCGGCGCTACTACTGCGGCAAGCGGCATATATTATGTAACAGTTAGCAATGCTGCAGGATGTTCAACAGTAAAATCCCGAACAGTTACGGTAAATGCCAATCCTGTGGCAACAGCGGGTAGCAACAGTCCTGTTTGTGCAGGGAATAATTTAAACCTTACTTCATCGGGCGGAACATCTTACTCCTGGAATGGTCCAAACGGATACAGCGCAAGCATTCAAAATCCGGTAAGAACCGGCTCCACAACTGCCATGAGCGGAATTTACACCGTAACTGTAACCGGTACTGGAGGTTGTACGGCTACAGCCAATACATCGGTATCTGTTACAACCTGTGGTGGGTCGGCTTTGGTAGTGCAAAGCTACTCCATAACACAAAACAGCAGCACCACCTCGCTTGGAAATGGCTCTGTAACGCTTAACGTAACAGGCGGTGTACCTTGTTCGGGCACATCGGCCTATAATTATGCCTGGTCACCTGCAACAGGAATACTCACTGCTACCGGAACTACTGCAACCTACAGTTACCTGATAGGCGGCACCTATACCGTAACCATTACCGATTGTGGCGGCAACAGCATAGTACAAACCTATGTTGTGCCCGAAACAAGCAGAGGATTCGGGTTTAAAACAGATGAGTCGCCGTTTGACGGCTTATCTGCCGCGCCCAACCCCACCAGTGGTTATGCCAATGTTTCATTTACAAGTCTGAAAGCCGAAGAGATGAAATTGTCGGTTTATACTACCGAAGGAAAAGCGGTAATGGAGTTGTTTAACAGCATGACCGAGCCTGATGTTGAATATAATTACCTGTTAGATACCAACCCGCTTCCCCCCGGCATTTATTATTTGGTGTTAGAATCGGCAAGCGGCGCTAAAGATCAGTTGCGCCTGATGGTGGTACGGTAAAACGCAGTAACCGGAGCAAGTCCTCTTATGCTTTTTACCACAACGCCCTGTGCCTGTACTGCAGCAGCACAAATAACTGCTCTTTGCGGGTAAACAGGGTTTAAATTGCGGTAAAATGGTTGATGTAACAGACTAATCGGGTGTAATTTTACCCGATTAATTGGGAGCAACCTAAAATAATCCTATATTTGAGGTAAAATACGCAATTGGCTTGCGGTATGATGGCACGCATAACCCGCCAACGCCATTGCGCTATTTCCTCATTTATACCTGCTTTTCAATGTTTGTACTATGCTTGAACAATTGCTGCAACTGGATTTTGCGCTGTTTCAACTTTTAAATGAACAGTGGCATAACGGCTTTTTTGATGCCGTATTGCCCTTTTGGCGCAGCCAGTATTTTTGGGGGCCGCTATACCTGTTTTTCATGGTATTTATGTTGTATCATTATCACCCAAAAACTGTTTTGGGAATTAGCGCTTTTTTACTGCTCACGTTTTTTTTGAGTGACCAACTGAGTGCAGGGGTTATTAAGAATTTGATACCCAGACTGCGCCCTTGCCGCACCCCCGAACTGGCAGAAACGGTAAGACTTCTTGTGCCATGTGGCAGTGGTAAAAGTTTTGTATCGGCACATGCCACCAATCATTTTGCTATTGCCGTTTATGTCGGGCTTATGTTCAGGCATCAATTTAAGTGGCTTTTACCGGTATTGCTGGTTTGGGCTGCCAGCATTGCTTATGCACAGGTGTATGTTGGCTTGCATTTTCCGGCAGATGTGCTTGGGGGCGCTGTTTTGGGCATGGTAATAGGAGGGCTTGTGGGCAGGTTTGCCAAAGCATGGCTTGGGAAGAGAGGCATTAATTTCTGAAACAGCCGGTTTGCTATATTTTTTGCAGGTCATTTTATTCGGGCAAGCATCGGCACTTTCTTGGTTTGTTAACAATGCTATTGCCCGAAAAAGCCATTGTATAAATAAAATATGCCTGAAACCCTCGCCAACCCGAAGGCTAAACATATTAACTCCTGTTAAAAATAATTGATAGTTTACCAATGTTGAAATTGCTTTTAACAGAAAAATGGTAACTTTGTCATGTTATTAAGCCAATTCCCACACTCATTATATCAAGCTACTGTATGAAACAGATTTTGCCACTACTGACAGGCGCATTATTATTGTGCTGCTCTATTATATTTGCCCAGCAAAACACCGCTACCATTACCGGCGTAATTACCGATGAGCAAAGCGGCGAAACGTTGGTTGGTGCCAGTGTTCAAAACGAACAATCCAGAAACGGAACCATTACCGATATAGACGGACGGTACACTATAACGCTATCTGCCGGAAAACACGTAATTCACTTTAGCTATGTTGGTTATAAAGAGTTGACAAGGCATGTAGTGCTGGCTCCCGGAACTACAATTACCCTGAACATAGCATTGGGAGAACGCAAAACCGACCTTGATGCGGTTGTGGTAAGTGCAAGTCAATATAAAAAGCGGCTTGCGGAAGAAACGGTTTCCATTGATGTAATAAAAAATTACGTAATTGAGAACACTAATGTTCGCGATTTGGCCGAAGCAGTAGCCAAAGTGCCCGGGGTAAACATTGTTGACGGACAGGCCAGCATACGGGGCGGCAGCGGCTATGCCTACGGCACAGGAACCCGCGTGCAGGTGTTGGTAGATGATATGCCATTGGTAACCGGCGATTATGGAGAAGTGCGGTGGGATTTTATTCCGATGGAAAATGCCGAACAGATTGAAGTGCTGAAAGGTGCAGCATCGGTGGTTTATGGTTCATCGGCTTTAAACGGGGTCATAAATGTTCGTACCGGATTTGCCAAATCAAAACCCGAAACCCGCCTTACCATGTACCAAGGTTTTTATTTCAACCCCCGGAATGAACGTGCAAAATGGTGGAGTGGGGTAGAGCAACCTAATTTTACCGGCGTTATTTTCTCGCACCGCGAAAAAAAGGGACAATGGGATTTTGTGGCCGGGGTAAACGGCAGTATATTGGAAAGTTATCAGCGAGAGGGCGATACCAAGCAAATGCGCATTAACTTAAAAACCCGGTACCGCCACCCGCACAACGACGGGTTAACTATGGGTATTAATGCCAATACCATGTTTCAAAAATATGGACGTGTGTTTATTTGGGAAGATGCCGACTCGGCTGCCTATTTTGCCTTTGGCGGCGAAGCCTATGACCAATACTCCCTCATGAATATTGACCCATACCTGAACTATATTACCAAAAACGGACTTACACACCGGGTAAAAACCCGATACTACCGCGTTACCCGTTACAACAAACACATGGAACCCACCACCGTTTCCAACACCTTGTTTGGCGAATATCAGGTACAAAAAAATTTCCACTTCGGAATGGTGCTCACCGGCGGTATGTCCGGAACTTTTTTCAGGGGTTACAGCAATATATATGAAGACGAAGACCTTAGAATTAATACCTACGGATTGGCGGCCTATTTGCAGGCTGAACAAAAGTTAGGCAAACTGAGCATCGTGGGCGGGCTTCGGTACGAAAGCAATACGGTTGATGTGCTGCTCGATTCGCTGCAAACCAACGTGCCGATTGTGTTCAGGCTGGGGGTAAACTATGAGGTGGGTAAAAATACCTTTTTGCGCTCTTCTTTCGGGCAGGGATACCGTACACCCAACCTGGTAGAACGCTTTATACAAGACGATTTGGAAGGCGTACTCAACATATTTCCCAACCCGCAACTGCTGCCCGAACAAGGCTGGAATGCCGAATTGGGACTTAAACAGGGCGTTAAATTCGGAAACTGGCTCGGCTCATTTGACGTGGTGTTGTTTTGGACAGAATATCAAAACATGACCGAATTTGTGCTGACCAATCTGAATGGTAAAATTGGGTTCCAAACACAAAATACCGGAAATACCCGGATTGCCGGATGGGAAATTTCGGGTAGCGGCGACGGGAAACTTGGCAGAGTGCCATTCCGCTTTTGGGGAGGATACACCTTTAATTACCCCGGCGATTTGGAATCAGATACCACGCAGCGAAAAATCGGTACCTACCTCAGCAATTTAATTCAAAGCGTATCGGGGGTTGACTCACTGCAAAACAGTATTCTCCGCTACCGATTCCGCAACACTGCCCGCCTCGATGCAGAAACCGACGTAAAACGCTTTACCCTTGGCTACAGCCTTACCTATAACAGCTTTATAGATAAAATAGACAACGTGTTCAACGTGTTTATTCAAGGACTTGAGCAATTCAGGCAGGAGCACGATAAGGGAATTTGGGTTTCTGATGCGCGGATTTCATACCGCATAGATGATAATTCGAGTGTGGCACTCATAGGAAAAAATATTTTTAACCTCGAATATGCCCTGCGGCCGGGGTTAATGGATGCCCCCGCAAATATTACCCTCCAATACAAAATTAAGTTGTAATTGGTTGCAAAGGGTATTAATTCAGTATTATTTATTATTTTGTTGCCCGTATATTGTTTACGGTTAAATTTATTTGTTATGCGCACAAAAACACAACAAATTTGTACCATTATTGCCTGTTTGCTGGCAAGTTATTATCTGCAGGCCGAAGGCACACTTGACCGCATAAGCACCTCCGTATTTCAGGCACAATGTGCCAATGCAGGATGCCATACGGGTTCAAGCCCTGCCGCAGGGCTTAACCTTCAAACCACCGGCGCAACGCTTCGAAACAGTTTGTATAATGTAAACTCATCAAATGCAGTTTCGCAGGCTGCCGGTAACATGGTGGTTTTTCCCGGACACCCTTACCGGAGCAAATTGTTTTTGCTTATAAACAACGGACTTGCTGCCGATGCGGTGTTATTACCCGATGAAGACCCCGGCAACATTCATGCTTCATTGAACCTGAGCGATTTGGATAAGGAACTCATCCGGCAATGGATTCTTTTCGACTCGCCCGTTAGCGGCGAAGCAGTTTCGCACAGTATGCTCGAAACTTTTTATGGCGGAAACGGCATTTGGGCAACCGACCCCGCCGCACCCCCTGCCAAGCCTGCTCCCGGCGAAGGATTTCAGATACATCTTGGACCTATTTTTCTGCCCCCGTGGGAGGGCGCCGACCAACCCGATGAAGAGTATCACTACAAATATGCCACCCTGTTGCCCGAAAATATTGAAATAACCCGCCTCGAAGGCAATATAGGCAGTTCGCACCACATGATATTGTACCGCTATAACAATACCGCCAATGCCGCTACTTTGCCCTATGGGTTGCAACAAACCGGCATGACCGGCGGCAGGTCTATGGTAGCAGCTTTCGGGCAGTCTTCAACAGTTGATTTGCCGGGCGGCACCGCATTTAAATGGTACGAAGGCAGTTTTATTGATGTCAATACGCATGTGGTAAATTATTCGCCTACTGCTGTACTTGCCACCGATGTGTTTATAAATGTTTATACCCAACCTTTTGGAACAGCAGCACAGGAAATGAAAACCACACTGCTCATAAACCCCGCCATATTTATTTTATACAACAACGGCGTTCAGACTTTTACCGACGATGTGAGAAATGTAGCCGGCTTACCCGCTACTTATTATGTTTGGAAAATGAGTTCGCACACACACCGGCACGGACAAAGCTTTAATGTTTGGCGCCGAAATGCTGATGGCGCGAAAGGAGAGCACCTGTATAATGCCAACAAATACAACGGCATACCCGAATGCGAAGAAATTGGCTATGATTATCAGCATCCGCCGGCCCGCACTTTTGAAAACTACCTGCCCGTTGTTAACTCCGAAGGGTTAATTCAGGAAGCTACCTTTATTAATAACGATGTGCAACCCTGGATTACCTGGGGTGAAACGGTAAACGATGAAATGATGATTACCGGTATTTTTTACCTCGATAACGTGACCGGTGTAGAACCGCCCGATGGCTCGGTTTGCTTTGCCGATGAAATTAACACAGGGCTTAACCTAAACCCCTCTGCCTCGCCCCTGCAGCTAAGTGCTGCTATTGCACCCAACCCTGCTCAGGGTATAGCGCAGTTGCACCTGACATCGGCCGGGCATACTACTGCCAACTTTGTATTAACCGACCTTGCCGGCCGGGAGTTGCTGCACATTAACCACATTCAACTTCAGGAGCAACAACCCGAGGTGCGGTTGTTAGACCTCAACGGATTAGCTGCCGGCATGTATCTTTACCGCGTAACCGGCTCAAACGGGCTTGGCACTTCGGGCAAGTTGCTGGTAAAATAACGCACAATACAACAGTCAAAAAGCAATAACCCGCCACAGCCTTAACCACCCCGGTTAAGGCTGTGGCGGGTTAAAAGTTTTGCTACTTCTTTTTGTATTTTGCGGGTATAGGGTTATTGGCTGAAGCCGAATCCCACAAGATGTTAACCACCCACCAACGATTGTTATCGTACACCAGTTGTATGCTGTTAATGCCCGATGCAATTACAGGGCCGTTTACCTGTTCACGGCTTTCGTATGCGCTCATTACCTGTGCAATATTGCCAAACTGTTCCAACGTGCGGCCGGTTTCTTTTTCGTAGAAAGAAACCATAGCAGATTCCTGGGCAGCTTCAATAAATTCGGTGAGGCTGAAGTTGCGGTAAACAGATTGCCCCGATGTATTGGCAGCTACCGAAATGAGGCGGGCATCGGGTTTGCAAAGGGCACGCAGGCGGTTCCAGTCTTTACCCGCCAAAACACCCGAAATGGATTGGTACAGGTTGCTGACAATGCTGTCAATTGAAGCCACTTTATCGGGTGCAATATCATAAGCGGCAAGTTTTGGCGCCTGCAACCAGGCTTTGCGCACAGCCAGTTGTTTTTGCGAGGGTGTGCCGTTCAGCCGCAGTTGGTGATAGCGTTTTTTATCCATTCGGGCGGCAGGGGCTTTAAGTTCCAGTTCCTGTCCGTTTCTAAGCACCATAACCCGCATGGTATCACCATCTTTTAAACCGGCTGTGGCATTTTTAAAGAAATTTTCCATGTCGGTCAGGTCAATTTCTTTGCCGTTTATTTTCAGCAATTCGTCGCCGGGCTGATACCCCATTTGGAGGCCAAAGGTGTTGGTTTCGTCAATTTCCTGTATGGTGAGGTGGTAAGTTTGGGGGTTGAAACCAATGCTGGCGTTGCCGCCAATAGAAAAATCGGAGTAGGTTTCTTCGGCAATGTAATCTAATCCTGCCAGGTCAAAAATTTCGCGGTAGGGCAGGGGTTGGTTTCCGCTTACATAGGCGGCAAAGAATTTACCAATTTCGGGGTTGGTTAAGGCGGTAATATCGGCAAACAGTTGTTCATCTTTAAAGGGTTTATCTTTTCCGTATTTGCCCGATAAATCGGTTATAAGTTGCCGCAAGGAGTATTTTCCGCCCGACATGGCAAGCAGTTTAAGGTCTAAGCACAAACTGATGAGCGCCCCTTTTTCATACACATTCTGGTATTGCGAGGCATACACATCGGCGCTGCCGCGGCTCATTACGGTAAAAGGCAACGTATCGTTGTAGTATTGGGTGGCATTAATTATTTTTTCACGCACCTTATCAAGGTATTCTTCGGGGGTTATTAACCCGTATTGCACCTGCACATGGCTGGCGGCATACTCGGTACTGCCTTCGTACAGCCACAGGTGTTCCGACATTTCGGGCTTGCTGAAGTTAAAATAATGTATTTGTTCTGCGTGCAAATTAAGCGGCGTTACTATGTGGAAAAACTCATGCGCTGCCACATCAACAATAAATGGTATGAGCACTTCCTGCGGGTACTCCGGCAGGTAGTAAAAAGAGGAGTAGGAGTGCTCCAGAGCGCCCTGCATACGCGATGATTCTGCCGGAGGTACGAAGTAAAAAAGGAAGGCGTATTTTTTTACCGGCAGGTGGTCGCCACCCAGGTAATCTTTAATGGCATGAAGCATGTTGCTGAGGCTGTTGGCCACATACCCCGATTGTACCAGGCCATTGGGCGAAAAAACCGATACCAGCACCTGTGTACCGGCAATATTGATGGTGGTGGTGTCGGGGCGGTTATACATGATGGGTGCATCAGCAAGTAGTCCGTAGTTGGGCGTAACAAATACATCTTGTTTTGCCGTAGTGCTTTCGGGAATTAAGCCGCTGGAGCCGTAAAATTCGGCAGGTTTGGTTATTTCTACCCGGTAGGGCAGGTTTTCCATTCCTTCAAGGTAACCAAAAAAACCATGTGTATTCACCACTATGTTTTGTTGTTCCTGTATGTTGGTGCCTGCCATGGGGTAAACGGGCACATCGCCATGGTCGGCATCAAAGGTATCATTTACCTTGTAGGTTATTTTACCCAGTTTATTGGCTTTTGCAATTTGCCAGCCGTTGGTGTCTATTTGTTTTACTTTCAGGGGTTTACCTTTGGTATCAAATGCTTTAAAATCGGCAATAAAGCGTCCGAAATCGGAAACGGCATAGGTGCCCGGTATAATTTTGGGCATGCGGTACACGGCGGTGGCGGCGCTTACCGGTGGGGGGAGCAGGGTAATGGTTATTTGGTCGTTGGTAACACTGCCCACATCCATATTGAAGCGGTACGAACCGGCAGATTGGGCTATTGCGCCCGTTTGGGGCAAACATACAAAAAGCAAAACAAAGATTACAAAAGAAATGTGCTTGTTCATTTGAATGCGTACTTAAAACACTCCGCTGTGTTTGTTGGGGGTAACCCGGTAAAACAACCTGCGGGTTGGTTAATTAATTGCAAGATAGTGATTTGGTAAAAGACAGGGAAAAATGCTGTACATGCGCGCAAGACGCAGACACCAAAAAGTAAAAACAATTTGATGAAGTAAAGGTTCTGAAACAAATGCTAATCTCCCAAAATAATAGGCAGCCCGTTTTTACCCGACCCGATTACCACCACTTTGCTGTTTTGCGATTCTGCCAGACTTTGAGTGGCTTCTATGCCTTTCCAGCGCAGGTATTGGTCGCTTAATCCCTGGTTTACAATTTCCTGAAATGCCTTAATACCTTCGGCTTCAATGCGTTTGCGCTCGGCTTCCTTGCGTTCTTTGGCTATGCGAAACTCATATTGCTCTTTTTCCTGCTGTTGCACCAATTTGTATTGTATAGCCTGTTCAATGGTGGCGGGCAGTTTTATTGAGCGCAGGTTTACCGCCTTCAGTTCAATATACTTGCTTTGCAATGTAATTTCTACCATATGCTGTATGCCAAACCTTACCGAGTCGCGTTTAGATGAATACACTTGTTCGGGTGTGTATTTACCAATTACCTCGCGAGAGGCAGAGCGAACCACGTCTTTCACAATTTTTTCGGCATAATCGGGGCCAATTTCTTCGTGCAGGTAGCCCAATTTGGCAGCAACGGGGTTAAACCGCACCGATATATCCACGGTAATGGGCAATCCGTCGCTTGACAGTACATCCATGGTTTCTTCGCGTATCTGTTCGCGCATATCATATACAATCATGGTGTTCCATGGGGCAACCACATGAAACCCTTGCCCGAAAACATAGTCTTTGTCTAAGCCGCCGCCAAATTTTTTAAACAATACACCTTTTTCACCGGTATGAATGGTAATAAAGGTGCTGCTGGTAATCATAATGAGTACTACAACGCCTACGGCTAAAAGACTCAACGTGCGAATAATTCTTTGCTGGTTCATAATTGCTGATTTTTTATTAGAGATGCTTTTGTTATTGTGATTTTTTCAATGTGCCGATAATTTTGTGCCGGTTAAAATTAGTACAACAAAAAAGGCAAAAAAGTTTCGGGGCATACAACAAACGTTACAGGGTAACAACAGGTATGGTAATTTTTACCTCGGTTCCCGATGGCATTTTATCGGGTGCGCAAAGGTCGGTAATATGCACTTCAATCGGTTTCCTGAGCAAGCGGTTCAGCAGCGCCAGCCTTTCGCGCGGGTTTACCGTGCCAATGCCTGTACCATTGCGGTTGCCTTCCAGTTCTTTGGCTTTGGTTCTGCCAATGCCGTTATCGGTTACTGTGCAAAGCAGCACATCGGGTTGCGGCTGTTCAAAGCAAATGCTTAGTTGCCGGTTGCCTTCGGTTTTTCTTAGCAAGCCGTGTTGCAAGGCATTTTCAACATACGGTTGTATGAGCATGGGCGGTATGCCCGTTTCGCTTTTTACAATGTCTGGCGAAACGGTAATTGCATAGCCAAACATATCTTTAAACCTGAGCGCTTCAATTTGCAGGTACAATTGCAGGTATTCAATTTCTTCTTCCAGGCTAATGTAGGAGCGTTGCGAGTTGTTGAGCACCTTGCGTATGAGGGTGGCAAACACAGACAGATACCGGTTGGCCGACAGTTTGTCGTTTTGAGTAATGAAATATTGTATGGCATTGAGCGAGTTAAATATGAAATGCGGGTTCATTTGTGTGCGAAGCGCCATTTGTTCCGATTCTACCATGCGGTGTTGCAATTCGCTGCGGTCTTTATAATACGATACGACTATGTAAGCGGCTCCAATGATGCCCGATGCCAGCAACAGCAGCGCCACCAATTTAAAATACCAGGTTTGCCAATAGGGCGGACTGATAAACAACGCAACCGAAGCGGTTTGCCTGCTCATGCGCCCCCATTTATCATAAGCTACCACTCTGAAAACATAGTTTCGGGGCGGCAGCGAGGGGTATTGTACCAGAGGTATGCCGGTTTGCAGCCACCCTTTATGCAATCCCTCTAATTGGTAGAGGTATTGCAGTTTGCCCCCCAACCGGTAAGAAATGCCCGTAAACTCAATGGTAATGTTGTTTTGGTTGTATCGGAGGCGGTAGTTGCTGCTTAAAGGCACCGGTTGGTTCCATACCTTAAAGGAAGTGAGGTAAACGGGTGGCGGTGCTGCTGTGTCGGGTTTCAGGTTTGGAACAGGAAAAAGGGTTAACCCGTTTACCGTAGCCACCCAAACCGAATCTGCATAAACCCATACATCGTTCACAAAATCAGAAGCCAGCCCGTCTGCGGTAGTAAAGTTAGTTATACTTGTTGTATTCGCCTCCATGTTTTGCAGCGTAATGAGGTTTAGCCCGTTGTTGGTGGCCACCCAAATGCGGTTTTGGTCATCGGCAAAAATGGCGTTGCAGTTGTTGCTGCTAAGGCCGTTTGCCGTAGTTAAATGCAGCAGCAAGTTATTCTTTTTTACCAGCACACCGGTATCGGCTGTTGCCAGCCATAACCGGTTTATGTCATCGGCGCAGAGGTCATTTACAGGTTTTGACAGCAGGGGCGCCTTGTTGCCTAAGTAGTAGTTTTTGCCCTTTTCATTCCGGTAAAGTCCGCCCGATGTGCCAACCCACAATATACCGTCGGGGGCAACGGCCAGGGCGTTTACCTGTTGCCGAATGGGTAAAATGGCAATTTCGGTACCGGTTTTGGTATTAATTTGGGCGGGGAATTGGTATTTACCCACCCAAAGCAGGCTGTTTTGAGCATAAGCTAGCGAGGTTGTGGGGGTTAAATTGAGTACAAACCAATCGGTTTGCGGGTTCATGAAGTACAGACCGCCGTCTGTGGCAAACCATGTGTTGTTGTTTTGGTCAAAGGCAATATCGTTAATGCGGTTAAAAGAGTTGGCGGCATTGCCAATGGAAAAACTTTGCCACTGATTGCTGTTTACAGAAAGTTGCGCCACACTGCCCCTGCCGGTACCTGCCCAAACACTTCCTCGGCTGTTGCCTTTTACCGAGTAAATATTGTTTGCCGGCAGCCCGCTATCTGTGGTAAAAGTAAGCACGTTGGGGTGCGAAAGCAAAAACACGCCGTCGTCTAAGGTGCAAAACCAATAATTGCCTTCGCGGTCTTTGAGTATAGCGGTAATGGTTTTACGAGGCAGAAGCGGTTGTACTTTGAGTTGGTTGGTCTGGTAGTTGGTGCAGCGGTATGCGCCGCCTCCCCAGGTTCCAATCCACAAGGTTTGCGGGTTTTCGCGCAGGGTGCAGCTTACCGGTTGCAGGAAAAAACTGTTTTGGTTGGGCAGCAGATTTTGCCAGGCGCTATCGGGTTTGTTGTACAGGGCGTTTTGGTATTCAATAGCAGCATCGGTGCGGTTAACCGGCAGCCAAAGTTCGGTTTTCAGGTGGTTGTTCAAATTTTGAGCATATATGGGCGGCACATCGGCGGGTGTGGTATAGCAAAAAAAGTTTTGCCCGCTAAAGAGGCAAACTCCCGTTGATGTGGAAATCCAGATATACCCAAGGCTATCTTGCACTATGTTGTAGGTTTGCATGGTAGGCAGGCCATTGTCTATGCTGTAATGCCGGTACATGGGCTGTTGTGCGCCGGCCGCAGCCGGGCAGAGCAGGTACAACAGGGCAATGAACAACAATACAAGGCTGATTTTCGGAATAGGCAACATTATGCGGGGTCTTTAAAGTGGTAAACCGCCGGGCAGAGGCATTACAGCTACAAATTAAAGCAAATACTTTATCAAAATACATTTTTTTCTTACCTTGCGCAAAAATTGTTGCTTACTTTGAGTACATGGTAAGCACACGTATTCATAAAGCTAAACACTTGTATATGGAAGATACCAGCAAAGAGCAATATATGTCTGATACCGAGCGCAACCGCATTGTTGAAAGCGAATTTATACCCCAGTTGGATGCATTGTACAACTTTGCCTACCGCCTTACCTATAACGATACCGATGCCGAAGACCTGGTGCAGGAAACCATGCTGAAAGCCTGCCGCTCTGTTGAGTCTTACCAGTTGGGAACTAATGCCAAAGCATGGTTGTTTACCATATTGCGGCACGTGTTTATTAACGATTACCGCAAGAAAAGCAAAATGCCCCAAAGAGGAAGCATAGAAGATATTGAAAAACACCACCATGCACAGGAGGGAACCAAAGGCAAACATCTTGACCTTAGCCATGAAGCATTTCGGGATATGATGGGCGATGAAGTGCTGGCGGCTATTGAATCCCTGTCGGAAGAATTTAAAACCATCATTCTGTTAGACCTTGAAGACTTTAAATATGCCGAAATGGCCGAAATTATAAACATACCGGTAGGAACCGTGCGCTCGCGCCTGTTCAGGGCCCGAAAAGAGCTGAAAAAGAAATTGCGCGACTATGCCGACCACATGGGCTATGACGATCAGGAAGACGCTGAACCGGTTGAATAAGTACACCCGAAAACACCCTCATGCCGTTATGAAACACCGCCAAAACAGCCGTTTTGAACAAAATGTCCGAAAATTTGTTCGTGAGGTGAAAAAAAATTGCTTCTTTCCGAAACTTTTTATAAATTTGAAAGTCAAATAAAGCAGTTAACCACATAAAAATTACAGCCAAAAAAAGTTTAATTTTAAAATCGCAAAATATGAAATCGAAACCAGATGCGTACCAGCGCAATAACCAAACCGCAACAGAAAACAACGGAAAAGGCAAAACCGATGAAACGGTAAAGTCAAAACTGTTGCCCAACGAGGTAAAGCAAAACCACAGAACCGGAAATAATATTGACACATCGCCGGTTACGTTAAAAGAGTTTTTGCATAATAAATTACCCCGCAAAACAGTTTCAGACCGGCTGGTATCTTCTATAAAAGAGAAAATTAAAGCTTTTCATTTGCTGTAAGTCAGATTAGCAAGTTTCTTTACGTTAAATATTAAATTCAGGTCGCTGAAAAGTGGCAGCATGCAATGTTTTACCCATACTGTAAGGTAAAACGGCGGCGGCAAACTGCAGCAACCTATAACGCCCATAAAATTTACCCGTGGCACAACAGAGCGGTATGCAATTAACCGAATTGTATGAACAGGTAACCACCGGTAATTTTCGGGCATTGGCCCGGGCCATTTCACTGGTAGAAAACGAAATACCGGGCTATGAGCAGTTTATGCAACAACTTACTTTTACCCAATCTACCCCGGTTATTGGCATTACCGGTCCGCCCGGCGCCGGTAAAAGTTCTTTGGTAAATGCACTGGTGGATAGTTTGCTTGCCCAAAACGCCAAAATTGCCATTCTTGCCATTGACCCCACCTCGCCTTTTAACTACGGCGCGCTGCTGGGCGACAGAATAAGGCTTGCCCAACATTTTAACAATCCTCATGTTTATATTCGTTCAATGGCTACCCGCGGCTCATTAGGCGGTTTGTCTGATAAAATTATTGAAGTTACCGATGTGGTGCGCAACGCCCCGTTTGACTATATTTTTATTGAAACCGTAGGCGTGGGGCAGTCGGAAGTGGAAATTGCCGGTTTGGCCGATACCACCATAGTGGTAATGGTTCCCGAAGCAGGCGATGAAATTCAAACAATGAAATCGGGCATTATGGAAATTGCCGATATTTTTGCGGTGAACAAAGCCGACCGCGACAGCGCCGATGCCTTTGCCCGGAACCTTGGTAAAATGCTGCACGAAAAACCCGCAGCCGCCTGGAATGTGCCGGTGGTTAAAACCATTGCCAATAAAAACGAGGGTATAACCGAACTGTTGCTGCAAATACAAAAACATACCCGACTTAACCAGCTTAACCCCAAAAAAGCCTTTCTGCTGGCACAAAAAGCATTGCAGCTTATACAAAAACAGCGCATGAAAGACATTGACCGCATAGGGTTAAAAAACCAAATTGCACAGTTATTGGCACAAGGCCGGCATTTTAACCTCTACCGCTTTATTGAAAAATATTACACCTGAACGCACAAAAGCCCAACTGTTTTATGTTATTAAGTATGCGGTAAAACAAAGACTTTATTTTCAAACACCGGCAAGCCGCTTTTTGTGAACTTGCCGAAAGAAAAACAGGGTAGTGCAGTACCGCAAAAAAGTTGTACTTTTGTATTCACAAACTAAAAACAGTAACAACATGCATACCATTTTATTGCTCTCTATGCCCGGTGGTGGCGAAATGATTTTAATTTTGCTGGTAATTTTACTCCTTTTCGGTGGTAAAAAAATTCCCGAACTGGCACGCGGTTTAGGGCGTGGTATCAGGGAGTTTAATCAGGCTAAAAGTTCTATTCAACAGGAACTTGAAGAAGGAATAGAGGAAGATGTTACGCCGCAGCGCACCAAAAAAGGCAGCACGGTTACCAAAGAGTAAAAGCCTGCAAAACAACAGGCTGTTGTGTCGGGCTTTATTGCAGCCGGCGCAGTGTTGTTAATGGGCTTCCAGCCAGTTAGTGCCGCTGCCGCTTTCCACATCAATGGGTACCAGAAGCGACGGCATGGCATGTTTCATTTCGTATTCAACCAGTGTACGCACGGTTTCCAGTTCGGGTTTGTAAACATCAAACACCAGTTCGTCGTGTACTTGCAATACCATTTTCGATTGCAGGGTTTGTTCCTCCAAACGGCGCTGAATGTTAATCATAGCCACTTTTATTAACTCGGCAGCCGTTCCCTGCAAAGGGGTGTTAATGGCGTTGCGCTCGGCAAAGGAGCGCACGGTGCGGTTTTGCGAGTTAATATCTTTCAGGTAGCGGCGGCGGCCAAGCAGGGTTTCGGCATAACCTTGTTTCCGGGCTTTTTGTATTGAAATTTCCATATACGTCTTTACGCCGGGGTATTGTCTGAAATACTCGTCAATAATGCCGCCTGCTTCTGTGCGGCTGATGCCCAGTCTTTGCGACAGCCCGAAGGCGGTAATGCCGTAAATTATACCGAAGTTAACCATTTTAGCTTTCCGGCGCATTTCGGAATCTACTTTTTCAAGCGGTACGCCGTAAACCCTTGCGGCGGTAGCCCGGTGAATGTCGATGCCATCTTTAAAGGCTTGCAGCATGGCCGCATCGCCGCTCATGTGTGCCATGAGCCGGAGTTCAATTTGCGAGTAATCTGCCGAAAACAACACATAATCTTTATTGCGGGGCACAAACGCTTTGCGTATTTCCTTACCGCGGTCGGTGCGAATAGGTATGTTTTGAAG
The DNA here is from genome assembly GCA_002212725.1 of Sphingobacteriales bacterium TSM_CSM. Taxonomy (GTDB): domain Bacteria; phylum Bacteroidota; class Bacteroidia; order Chitinophagales; family UBA2359; genus UBA2359. The sequence goes on from MTCR01000083.1 coordinate 19,083, forward strand.
ATTTGGCCCGGTAGAACTAAGGCGGCCGGTGCTGGCTATGGTTTGGTTAAAAGTGGTGTGTATTCGCCCGCTTTTGGGGTTTAAGAGTTGGGGCAGGGCATCAATATAGGTGCTGCGCAGCTTGCTCAACTCGCGGTAATCGAGCAGCAGGGTGGCTATTTTAAGATTTTGTGCTGCCAAAGACTGCAAGGTTTCTTCATCGGTACTGTATTGGCCGGTGGCGGTTTTTTTTCCTTCGTAGGGTATTTTAAGCCTTTCAAACAACACGGTTCCTAATTGTTTGGGCGAGTCGAGGTTAAACTCAATGCCGGCAATTTCATAAACGGCTTTTTTTATTAGTTCAATTTCTTCCCCCACCTCTGCCGAATATTTATTGAGAAATGCCACATCAATGGCCACCCCTTCAAACTCCATGTTGGTTAAAACCGATACAAGGGGCATTTCCACATCGGCGTAGAGCTTGTTTAACCCCGATTTTTTGATGACCTCACTAAACTTGTGGTGTAGTTGCAGGGTAACATCGGCATCTTCGGCGGCGTAGGCGGCTACGTTTTCTGCCGGCACATCTCTCATGCTCAACTGGTTTTTGCCCTTTTTACCAATTAAATCCTCAATAGGTACCGGCGTATAGTGCAGGTATGTTTCAGACAAAACGGTAAGGTTGTGGCGCATATCGGGGTCAAGCAGGTAATGCGCAATCATGGTATCGTGCAGGGTTCCTTTTACCTTTATGCCGTACCATTTCAGTACAAGGGCATCGTATTTCAGGTTTTGAGCAATTTTAACAATGCCGGGGTTTTCGTAAAACGGTTTAAAAAACTGCACCAATTGCCGTGCTTCGGTTTGGTTTTGGGGTACGGGCACATACCAGCCGGTATGAGGTTCAAAAGCAAAAGACAAACCCACCAATTCGCAGTTGTTGGGGTCTATGCCCGTAGTTTCGGTATCAAAACAAACCGCTTTTTGCTGTAAAAGCAGGTGTAACAACTGCCGGTGTGCTTCGGGTGTATTGGCCAAATGGTATTGGTGCGGGGTGTTATTGATGTTTTTTCCTTTTGTTTGCTCGCGGTTATGCAGTAATTCTGCCTGCAATTCATTTGCCGGAATGCTTGATTCAAACAGCGAAAGTTGTTTTTGCTGTTCCTGTTTGGCGGGGGTGTTATTAACATTGGAGGGCATTGCCGGCGCGTTTTGGTTTACCTCATACCAATCGCCCAAAATGCGTTTGCCCAGCGTTCTGAACTCCAGTTCGGAAAAAATGGCGGCAAGCCTTTGGCTGTCCATTGGTTCCATAATGTATTTTTCGGGTTCGTAAGGTATGGGCACATCGGTAACAATAGTGGCCAGTTTTTTTGAGATGACTGCCATTTCCTTTCCGGCTTCCACTTTTTCGCGCAGTTTGCCGGCTAAGTTTGGTGCATTTTGCAGCACGCTTTCCAGTGTGCCAAATTGTTTAAGCAGCGAAACAGCGGTTTTTTCGCCCACGCCCTTAATGCCGGGTATGTTGTCGGAACTGTCGCCCATTAACCCCAGCAGGTCAATTACCTGGTCAATGCTTTCAATATCCCAGCGCTGCAAAACTTCGGGCACACCCATAATTTCAACCGGTTTTTGCTGGTAGGATGGTTTGTAGATAAAAATATTTTCACTCACAAGTTGTCCAAAATCTTTATCGGGTGTAACCATGTAGGTGGTGTAGCCGTCTTTTTCGGCTTTTTTGGCAATAGTTCCTATAATATCATCGGCTTCATAGCCGTCTAACTGTAAAATTGGTATGTTCATTGCCTCTACAATGCTGTGTATATAAGGAATGGAGGCAACAATATCTTCGGGAATTTCCTCGCGATGCGCTTTGTAAAAATCATGCTCCTGCGCGCGCAGGGTAGCGCCTTTTGAGTCAAAGGCCACGGCAATATGCGTAGGTTTTTCTTTGGTTATAAGGTCGTAAAGTGTATTGGTAAAACCAATAATAGCCGACACGTTTAAGCCTTTTGAGTTGGTCATGGGGCGCACACCAAAGGCAAAATAGGCGCGGTAAATAAGGGCAAAGGCATCGAGCAGATACAGGGTGTGTTGAGGGTCTTTTTTTGCAGGCATGATGTGGCGGGGTAAGAATTTCAAAGGTAAAGCAACTGTTTGGCGGAGTAAAGATACAAAAATTGGCGAAGTTGTCAACTAACAGCTTTATACACCGCTTTATGTACAAAATACAGCAGCGGGTTTCAGGTTTTTGTTGAGGATAGCAAATAAATCAGGAAAAAGGGCATAAATTGGCCGCAGCAAATTTGTTGTTATTTGTTTACCCTTGCACATTCATTAATTAGTAGCTTATGGCGCTCAGCAGATTTTGGTCGGGCATAATTATCATCAGTCTGATAAGTATTTTGTTTGCGGTTATTTCGGGAAGACAATACACATTGGAAAACATTTTAACCGGAAATACAGCCGATGATGACCCTCTGAAAAGACGGTTGGTTATAACCGAATTTACCCCTGCCGTATTGCGGCAAACCGACCCCGAAACCTTTGCCGTATTTGATGCGGTTAAGCCGAATGATAAGTTTCAGAAATCGGTTAAAAAAACAACGCTGGCGGTATTTACCACAAGCGAAGCCGATTCGGTAAAAGGTAAAATATTTTTTACCAATTATATTGAACCCGGTAATAAAGGCTTTCCCTCACAGCAAAACCTGCAGTTTGTTGAAACCGCCAATTTTATGGCTGCTGCCGACAGCTTGAGAAAAACCATAAACACACAGACTGCCAATTATGTATATTGCAGTACCGATGCCAAAGGCATACGGGTTGACAGTATTTACGCTTATGGAAATATGATAAGCGACAGTATTTTGCTGCGCCGCTACAACCTGCTGCCACGTCCGGCGCAACCCGAAGATATGCTTATGCGCCTGCTGAAAGATGATAACCCGCTAATTTGCCGGCGCGATACCGTTTACGACTGGAAAAGCAACGGTTCCATACAGGTATCGGCCCGAAACCTGTATGCCGATGGAATTTTGAGCACCTGCAGTTATGTGGTAAACAAATTATGGATACCGTTGCTGGGTATTCTTATTTTTTTGTGCGGGTTGATGAACCTGCTTAAAGAATCGAAAGCCGATGAAAAACTTGCCCGCCTTTTATCGCCGTTTTTCCGCAAAATTTTTCCCGAATTGCGGCACGGACATCCGGCATTTAACTATATGACACTGAACTTTGCCGCCAATTTTCTGGGCTTAGACAATGCTGCAACCCCTTTCGGGCTAAAGGCCATGGAGAGTATGCAGGAAGACAACCCCGATAAAAACAAAGCCTCTAACTCGCAAATAATGTTTCTTTGTCTTCATGCGGCGGGGTTAACCCTTATTCCCACTTCTATAATAGGTTACCGGGCTGTTATGAATGCCGCCAATCCGGCCGATGTAATGCTGCCCATTATTATAACCTCATTTATTGGTACTATGGCCGCCTTGCTGTTTGTTGGTATTAAGCAACGCATTAACCTGTTTAATAAGCCGGTAGTATTGGTGGTAAGCGCTGCTACCGCCTTGTTTGCCCTGTTGTTTTGGTATATTGGCAGCCTTGCCGATATTGATAAAGCGCACTTTACCGGCAATCTGGGTGTTGGCATATTTTTATTTGTAATTACTTTTGTAATACTGTTTGCCAACTGGAAAGAAAAACTGTTTACCCAAAACGGTTCTAATATTTATGCTTCCTTTATTGAAGGGTCTAAAGAAGGTATTGCTACTGCTTTCCGTATTTTGCCCTATATGATTGCCATGCTGGTAGCCATCAGCATCTTTCGCAATTCGGGGTTAATGGATATTATTATGGGAGGGCTTACCAAACTCCTGTCGGTGTTTGGGGTAAGTAAAGAAATAACCAATGCCTTACCGGTGGCATTGCTGCGCCCGTTTAGCGCAGGCGGGGCAAGAGGGTTTATGTTTGATGCCATGCAGCAATTTGGCGCCGACTCGCTCACCGGCCGGTTAGCCTGCCTGTTTGAGGGCGCCGCAGAAACAACTTTTTATGTAATAGCCGTGTATTTTGGGGCGGTAAATGTAAAAGATACCCGCTACACGTTGTCTGTTATGTTGCTGGTAGATTTGGTTTGTGTAATTACGGCAACCATTGTTTGCATATTTTGGTTCAGGTAGAATGGGGAAAATGTTAATTTGCAAGTAACTATTCAGATGCTATCTGTAAATCCTGGCATTTTCTCTTGTTCCTTGCTAATTTAAAGCATTGACCAAAGAGCAAAAAAAACTTTGCGGAACTTTGCGCAAAACTTTGCGTTCTTTGCGGTAAAATGAAAGAAATTTAGTTAAGAACATCACCAACAAAGGTAGAACCTAAATAAGTACGTTGATAGAAATATTTTTCCTTACAGGTATTGTTTTTTTGAAATTATGCGCCACCGACCTAATTAGCCCCATTTGTAGTGGCAAAACAGCCATTTTAAAGAAAGTTAATTCGCTGATTATTAGCAGTTTATGCAATTTACTGTCAAACTCAGGCTGATACTTGTATCCGAAATGATTTTTTTAGTAATACAAATATCGCTACTACCTGCTATTTCGGCATAATTTTTTTGGTATCTTTCGGCAAATAAAATCTGGTTTATCTTTAAAACCTTGCAAATTATGGTTCAGATAATAGTCCTTATGCTTTTATGCTACTTACAAAACAGTATGCTTACCCAAGCCAAAGCCCAACTCCTGCAAGGCATACAGCCCACCGCTGGCAGCGGAAAAGCCATAAGCCAGCAGGAAACCTTGCTTCGCAATATGGCAGCTAATGCCAATAATACATATAGCGTATTGGCGCAAAGCCTTATTGCCGCCCATTATGCCGAACCCTTTGATAAAAAACCGCTTGCGCCGCCTAAAACTAGCAATAGCCACAATGCCAAATCTGCAAGCATCTGCCTGTTTCCCAACCCTGCTAATACAATGGTGCAAATTTATATGTCTGTATATAACGAAGATGCACCGGCACAACTGTATGTGGCCGATATGCAAGGCAGGGTAATAAACCAACTGCCGTTAACCCAACCCCAACTTACGCTGCAAACCGCCCAATACCCCAACGGTATTTATATGCTTTGCCTTAAAACCGCAAACGGCGCTGTATATACACAAAAATTAGCTGTTATACGCTAAACGCTGCTAAAACCCTGTTTGCCTAAGCTTAATATTGTTAGGCAAACAAGGCTTTTATGTTTTCATAACCCTACAAAAGCAAAATACAATGAAAAATATAATTGCCTCAATCATACTCATCGCTTGTTGTTACCAAGATATACAAGCCCAATTGGTTTATTTTAATAGGGTCTATAATACAGATACCACCAGTATGCTATCTGTGGCGGTAAAGCCCTTTACAGATGGTTACCTGATAGTGGGTGGGTTCACTGCACCGTTAGATTACCATGCTTTTTATTTAAGAAAAATTAATATGCTTGGATATACAGAAACCATGACAATATTGGATGATTGTTGCAGTTATAGTACGCTTTTGTTTGGTAATTCATTTATTGAAACCTTTGATGGAAATTATGTAGTTTCGGGTGTAAAAGGCACTGATAGCGATAACAGAGATTTTAAAATACTAAAATTCAACCAAGACGGAGATGAGTTAGGTAACTATTTGTACGAAACGCCCGAAAGCATAGAAGGTAATGCTCAGATAATAGCCACCCAAGATGGCGGTTATTTACTGGCAGGTTGGACATCAAATCAGGTAACGGCTACGGGCAGCAAATTTTTTATTATGAAATTGGATGCCGGTTTTAATGAACTTTGGAGCGCCACTTATGGCACCTGGGCAACCCTGCTGTATGCCGAGCAAACGCAAGATGGGGGTTATGTTTTATCGGGTTACCGGTATAGCAACGCTACCGGCTACGATATGTATGTGGTAAAAACCGATAGCCTTGGCACACTGCAATGGCAAAAATACTTCGGCACAGATGAAAATGATAATGGCTGCTATGTAACTCAACTTGCCAATGGAGAATATAGACTATTAGGAGCCATTGATACGCCAGACAAATATTATATTGCGCAATTAAATACAACTGGGTCAGAGATATGGCATAAAGAGTATTCGTTTAATGAGGTTTGTGGTAATAGTACCACTCCTTATGTCAATGAGTTGAACCAAGTTTTTATAGTAATTTATTATTATGCTCCCGGACAAACCAAACAAAGATATTTAATTAAATTTTCAGCAGAAGGTGACATTTTATGGCAAATGCCATTAGCATCAGGGTCAAACCCTAATGAGGATTACCTACGCGATATAGAACCCACACCCGATGGCGGGTTTGTTTTAGCGGGCTTTAACTATGCCTCACCTGCAAGCAGTTGGGTCTTAAAGGTAGATAGCCTTGGGCATACCTGCGGCATAGCCCCCTGCGACAGCATAGCCTACCCTATTGGTATTGCCACTTCCCACACCCAAGCAGCACAAACCACCCTGCATCCCAACCCCGCTAAAGGTAGTACCACCATTACCTACTCCCTGCCTCCGCAGCTACCTTTTGTTGTTTTAGAGTTGTATAATTTGCAAGGAGAAAAAGTGCGGTATTGGGTGTTGCAACCCTCCCTTTATCCCTCCCAAAGGGAGGGAATTAGCCAAGCGCTTGATTTAGCGGGCATACCGCCGGGCATGTATGTATGGCGTTTGGCATTGCCGGGCGGGTATGAGCAGTATGAAGCAAGCGGTAAGTTGGTGGTGGAGTAGAAATTATGAATTATGAATTATAAATTATGATAGAGATGCAGGTCTGTGCGTCTGTACGGGTAATGAGAGAGAAAATTCACAGCATCGGCATAATTTTTTTGGTATCTTTCGGCAAATAAAATCTGGTTTATCTTTAAAACCTTGCAAATTATGGTTCAGATAATAGGCGGCAAGTTAGTGGTGGAGTAGCCCTGTGGCAGACATAGCAGGTTAAAAAAGGGTTATTTGAACCGCACCCGCATATATACCGGATGATGGTCAGAAAATTCAAATTGTTGGTCAATGGTGCTGGAGGCAATAACTTCTACATTGGGCGATATTAAAAAGAAATCTAAAAGCTGGGTAGGGGTAACACCCGGCTCATAGGGCATGTGCATTTTTCGGTTGGTAGGGTGTTTGCTGTCAAACACCCATTGCCAGTCTTGCGGCATAAAATCATCGGGCACATTTAAGGCCGGATCATCGGGTGGCATATTTTCTTGCTCTCTGTAACCGGGCGGAAACTGGTTCCAGTCGCCGCCAACCACAACGTAATTTCCGCGCTCATATTCTGGTATAATAATTTTTTTAAGTTCAATCATTTGTTTTTCTTTCACTTTTCCCTCATTATCATAGGCAGATTTATGTGTGTTAATAAGCAATAATTCTTTTCCGTTGTTTACCTTAAAACGCTGAATTAAAAAACAACGTTTAACAAAAAACATAGACACCGGCCAAGGGTATTCAGAAGGCAGGCTGTACCGCATACTCTCCTCGGGTTTAAGGCGGCTGAGGGTGAGCAATCCGCTGAATACTTTGCCATAGGGCTGGCTGAAAGGATAGGGAATAAACGCTGCCTTGTAGTTGGTGGCAAAAGTTGAAAAATATTGCGATAGTGTATCGGATAGTTGTTTTGCCTGATTTTGGTAATAACTGCGTTTGGCGTTTTTGTCCACTTCTTGAAATAAAAGAAAATCTACATTTTGCATTCTTGCAGCTAAACCTTTAATTCCTTCCAAATTTTTCCGGCTGGCCTGCCTGCCCGGAAAAACCATTTTACCGCCGTCGTGAAATAAATCTGCTTCCCGGCCCAAACCGGCATAACCAATATTCCAAATTAAAAAAGAATAAATGTTTTCGTTTTGTAAATCTTCGTCTTCTTTGTTGCGGGGCGGAACGGGGGTAAGCGGTTCGGTGCCGGCAGGGCGGAAATCGGTGAGCGCGCCCAATACCAATATGGCACCAAGGCAAAAAGCCACTATTGCTACTAAGGCAACCATAAGCCGGGCAGCCATTTGCAAAATACGCCGTGGGAAAGTAACTATTGTATCGGGCATAGAAAATGTGCTAAAGCTATTACTGTTTGCCGGTTGTCAGACTTAATTGAACTGTTTTAACCCTTTGTCTGCAATTTTTCATTGGACAACAGCTTTTCCTGATTAAATTTGTATCTGATTATACACTGTATGTGTTCTAAATTTTCCGTCAATATCACTAAAATTACATGAAAACAAAATTGATGCTTTTTTGCGGAATTACTGCCTGCTTCTGTGTTTTTTTACTTTCTTGTGGTCATAATTCTGCTCCTCCTCCGGAAGTTTCAAATACGGCAGCAGCTTCTCAAAAGCCCGGAAATACAATATATACAAGCATTTCGGACACCGGCTCAACTACACAAAATGCAATTTCTTCTGATTCTGCTATTTCCGATAATGACACCGCTATGACAAAGCCGGAGCAAAAAACAACATCTGCTACTTCAAAATCATTGAACAAAACAACTAAAGAGCATACTGCAACAGCAAAGGTAGCAGAAAAAAACCAAAACATTTACAACACCGGCAGCACGAAAGCGGAAAACGGGCAGCAGGCAGACAAAAATACCGGTAAAAACACCGGTAACGCTTCCAAAACAGTAACCCCGCTGCCTGTTACCGATGATGCTGCGCCCCAACAACAGTTGCCTTCTGCCGGAGGCGAAACCAAACCCATGCACCCCAAAGATTTAATTCCGCCCAAGCCTGCCGAAACGCTTGCTGTTTTTTTTACCGCAGCCGATAAGTTCCTGAAAAGCAATGTATTACAGGGCAGCGGACTGGTGAACTACCCGCGCATTCGGGCCGACAAAACCGAACTGAATGCATTGGTTTTTAAAATTGCCTCGGCCAACCTTAACCAAACAACCGATGCCGAAAAACAGGCTTTTTATATAAATGCCTACAATATTTTGGTTATTAAACAGATTGCCGATAACAACCTGCCTGCATCGCCGCTTGATGTGCCGGGGTTTTTTAACCAAACCAAATTTCAGGTTGCCCAAAAAACGCTTACCTTAGACCAATTGGAAAAAAACACCCTTTTCGGGCTGAAAAACGACCCCCGGCTGCATTTTGTGCTGGTTTGCGCCGCCAAAGGTTGTCCGCCTTTGCTCAATGCGGCTTACCTGCCCAAAACGCTTAACGGGCAACTTACCCAACAAACAAAAGCCGCTTTAAACAGCAGTAACTTTGTTAAAATCAATACCGCCGCTAAAAAAGCATCGGTATCTAAAATTTTTGAATGGTATAATGCCCATTTTACCACCGGCGGGCAAACCGTCATTCAGTTTATTAACCAATACCGGAACACCCCAATTCCCGAAAACTATACGGTGGATTTTTACGAGTACGACTGGAGTTTGAACCGGCAATAATGCCTGCTGTGGGGCAGCCCAAATTTTTGTTATTGTTTCCACCATTTTATTTGTTAAATTTGCACCCATATTTTTTTCAACGTTAACACCCGCAACCATGGCTAAAGACCAAAACGCTTTTAAACAATATATTGAAAACGGCTATGCCTTTAAAGGCAGTTCTATAGTGCTTGGAACCGCCATTCTTGATGGCGAACCATTAGAACATACCCATATTAAAGTTCCTGTTAAATCACTTAACCGCCACGGACTGATAGCGGGCGCTACCGGAACAGGTAAAACCAAAACCATACAAGGGCTTGCCGAAGCCCTTTCTGACAAAGGCATTTCTGTGTTGCTCATGGACGTAAAAGGCGACCTGAGCGGAATTGCCGCCCCCGGTACCGTTAACCCTAAGGTAGAAGAACGGCAGGCAAAAATTGGCATTCCCTACAAACCCAAAGGCTTTCCGGTAGAACTGCTCAGTATTTCAAACGAAAAAGGTGTGCGGCTTAGGGCTACGGTGTCGGAGTTTGGACCGGTGTTGTTTTCCAAAATTCTGGCATTAAATGAAACACAGCAAGGCATTGTTTCGGTATTGTTTAAGTACTGCGATGACAACCAACTGCCTTTGTTAGACCTTAAAGACTTTAAAAAAGCCCTTAACTACATTACCAACGAAGGTAAAGCCGATATTGAAGAACACTACGGACGAATTGCCGTTACCTCTGCCGGCACCATTTTGCGCAGCGTGGTAGAACTGGAAGAGCAAGGGGCCGATATGTTTTTTGGCGAACCCTCTTTTGATGTGGAAGACCTTGTTCGCCTCGACGAAAACGGCTGCGGCTTCATTTCCATACTCCGGCTGGTAGATTTGCAAAGCAAACCCAAGTTGTTTTCAACCTTTATGCTCTGCCTGTTGGCCGAAATGTATGCTACTTTTCCCGAAGAGGGCGACCTTGACCAACCCAAACTGGTAATGTTTATTGACGAGGCACACCTCATTTTTAACGAAGCCTCCAAAGCCCTGCTCGACCAGATTGAAACCATTATTAAACTCATACGCTCCAAGGGAATTGGCGTGTTTTTCTGTACCCAAAACCCCACCGATATTCCCGATGCCGTATTAAGCCAACTGGGTATGAAAGTGCAACATGCCCTGCGCGCCTTTACCGCAAAAGACCGCAAAATGATTAAACTTACCGCCGAAAACTATCCCCTGTCTGATTTTTACCAAACAGATGAACTGCTTACTGCCCTGGGAATTGGCGAGGCTGCCATTACCGTGCTCGATGAAAAAGGCCGCCCGACACCACTTTCGGCAACCTTGTTGCAGGCGCCCCGCTCGCGCATGGACATTTTAAGTCCCGACGAAATAAACGACCTCATTGCCTGCTCTTCATTAGTAAGCAAATACAACCGCAATATTGACCGCCAAAGCGCTTACGAAATACTAACCGCCAAAATGCAGGCAGCCCAAAACCGGCAACAGGAAGAAGAAACCAAAGAGCAAACCGCTAAATCTAAAACCACCAAAACCGAAGAAAAGGGCCTGCTCGAAACCATAACCAAAAACCCTATGGCAAGGCAGGTTTCCAATACTATTGTGCGCGAAGTTACCCGCGGACTGCTGGGAATTCTGGGCATAAAAACCAGAAAGCGGTAAAAAAAGGTACCTATTCAGGTACTATCTGTAAATCTTTACAATTTCTCTTGTTCCCTGCTGATTGGAAGCATTGACCAAAGAGCAAAAATAAACTTTGCGGAACTTTGCGTTCTTTGCGGTAAAATGAAAAGAGTTTACTAAAGAACACCACCAACAAAGGTACAACCTGAATAAGTACAAAAAGAAATTGCCTTTTTACGGCAAACAACTTACCATACCTGTTTGCACACCAACCGCATAATACTTGCGCAAACTGTAACATATTATTTTGCTATGATTGCTTCTTCTGAATTAGTGCTTAATGACGATGGCAGTATTTACCACCTGCACCTGCAACCCGAAAATATTGCCCCAACCATTATTACCGTTGGCGACCCCGACCGGGTAGCCATGGTTTCGAAATATTTTGACCATATTGAATTTGCCACCCAAAAGCGCGAATTTGTAACCCATACCGGCCGCGTGGGCAACAAACGCCTTACCGTTATTTCTACCGGCATTGGCACCGACAATATAGATATTGTACTCAACGAGTTAGATGCTCTGGTAAATATTGACCTGAAAACAAGAACTCCTTTGCCCGAAACCACCCAACTTACCATTGTAAGGCTGGGTACATCGGGTAGTTTACACCCCGATATACCTGTTGACAGCATAGTGGTTTCTTCTTTCGGATTGGGTTTTGACGGTCTGTTGCATTACTACCATTTTCAACCCGATGAAACCGAAAACAAACTGCTTGCACACTTTCCTACCCTTCAAAACGGCATTGTTCCCTACATAGCCCGTGCCAGCCAAACCCTGCTAAGCAACTTCCAACACCGGTTTACCACCGGTATTACTGCCACCTGCAGCGGTTTTTACGGCCCGCAGGGAAGGCAACTCCGCCTGCAACCTGCTTTACCACAATTACTTACGCAATTACAGCAGTTTTCAGACAGGCATCACCGTGTTACTAATTTTGAAATGGAAACTGCAGCCATTTATGGCTTGTCGCGCTTGTTAGGACACCGTGCTTTGTCGGTAAATGTAATAATGGCAAACCGGGCGTTGGGTATGTTCAGCCCAAACCCCTATAAAGCCATAGACCACCTCATACAAACCACGCTGCCTTTAATAGCCGGCCTGTAAAAACCGCAACAGAGCTTTGTAATGGAACGTGCGGTTGACCTTTGGTTTGGGGTAACTATTCAGGTACAATCTGCAAATCCCGGCATTTTCTCTTGTTCCTTACTGATTTAAAGCCATTGAACAAAGAGCAAAAATAAACTTTGCGGAACTTTGCGTTCTTTGCGGTAAAATGAAAGGAGTTTACTAAAGAACACCACCAACAAAGGTACAACCTGAATAAGTACGGTTCGGGTAAATTTGAAAACCGGGAAATATATTTCATGTGCGCAGAGCCGCCTTATAGTTCTAAAGTCCTTACAAAACAAGGGTTACAGACACACACCCTTTCTAAAGACTTGTCCCGATTGCTCGGGAGGATAAATGAAACACCCTCACAACCGGTATTCTTTATTTGTTTTCCGTTGATGCTTGCCATAACTTTTTGCATTTTTGGAATGGAGCAAAAAGTCTGAACAATTAAAAACCTTTGCAGCATAAACCCGCAATGCTGATATTAATTCCAACCTCAAGGTAATTTAACGTGAACCGGTAAATTTAGCCGGTTGTTTGCTGATTTTATACGCCGTTAAGGTTTAATAAAGCCCCCGCAACGCAGTATAGCATTGGGGGGCTTTGTAATGTTACATCAATGTAAGAGTACCTAAATCAGCCGCCTATTTCACCACCATAACAGGCATTTGCTCGCGTTGTCTGCCGGCACGCCGCAGTACGGCGTAGTAAACGCCATTGGGCAGCAGTACAATGGTTTAATTTTAAAGAGGGTAATAGTACCCCTTTTTCGGGCTATATAGGTAGTAAGTTTTGGCAAAAGTTTTTTAAAATTGCAAACCTGTTTGCCTGCTAAAATCTTTTGGCGCAAATTTTTTTTGTGTAAACTTACTGCCGGTAACCCTTTTAACCAACCGCCTGCCACCACTTTTTACCCTTTTTGCAGCAGCGGTTAAGCAAAAAACAGCAATATTTAACCTTTTGCTTAAAGTATTTAACAATTTGCTTAAAATATTTAACCATTTTGTTAAAAGTTTAACCAATTTATTAAATAATTCAACTTAACTGTTAAAATATTTAACACTTTAATTAAAATATTTAAACTGTTTTTTAAACTATTTAACCCTAATGTTGAAATTTTAACCTGTTTTTTAAAAATTTTAACTTTTTAATTTAAAAGTTCAACAACTTTATTAAAACAATTAACGTTATTGTTAAAAAACCGCCCCAATACCTTATTTTTTGTACCTTTTGCCTGCATCAAAAAAACCTGCCGTATGCCGTATGCCAATTTAACCCCCGTATTTACACCGGCACAATTGCAGCTTGCCCTGCAATTAATAAGCGATTGCCGCACACAGTTGCCGTTTTTGGTAAACCTTACCCCGCAAGAACGCACCGGCTACCTGCGCTTAGGGCCAAATGCCGCCGCATTTTTTAACAAAGCCATAAACCACTGCCAAAACAACCCCCACTTAATGCCACCCTTTATGGCGCTTGCCGAATGGCAAAACGACCACGAAGTGTATAAACACTTAGAGGTATTGCTGGCTCAGGTGCGCGTACTGGAGCAGGCAATAGCCGATACCGTAATTGCTCTGAGGCAGGAAAACACCGTAGCCGCTATGTCTTTTTATAAAATGGTAAAAATGGCCGCCACCCAAAATGTACCCGGCACCGATGCCATACTTGCCGACCTGCAACCTATGCTGCCCGGTATTAAAGCCAACAGAAAAGCCAAAAACAAACAGGTAGGGCAAGGGGAGGAATAAGAAGGTAATTTTTTTGCTTATATGGTTGTGTAATTAAAAGAAATGGTGTATGTTTGTGGGGGGAAGGTGGGGTAAATAAGTAGAGGTAGGTGAGTTAGGCACAACTGAAAAATGAAAATAAATATGATAAAGCAGAGGGAAAAACTGGAAAATATAGCAAAAATATGGAATAATTATATTTGGAGATATAAGTTTTGCCAATCGCAAATCAACTTCGACGAAGAAATAAAAACAAACTACTTTGGAGATATTCTGGTTTATTTTCAGGATACACTTGAATTGATAAATAATAAACCTCAAAAGGGTTCATATCGTGAAAATATTTTTTATGTAATAGGATTGCTTCAAATAGTCTATGTTCATCAAGACTTGATAAAGGAGTTACTGTATATTTTCAAACTTGATTCAGATAAACTTACCAATGAAGATAGCAGAAATATTAATCGAAATTTGAGAAATGAACTCATAGGGCATCCAATACGCCGTGCAGTAGGTTCGGGTGAGGAGTTGATTTCTTCGGTCATTTTTGGAAACAATCTCGACAACGACTCTATTCAATAGACTTGCTGTGCTTTGGTAATAAGGAGATTATGCATTATAATGGAAATTATTT
>MTCR01000079.1 GCA_002212725.1 Sphingobacteriales bacterium TSM_CSM
ACATAATGAGCGGTCTTTCCCATCAGGAAATGTTAGATGCCAGCGTACATTTTGGGCATTTGCGCAAAAAATGGAACCCCAAAATGCTTCCGTATATTTTTATGGAGCGCAAAGGCATTCATATAATTGACTTAAACAAAACCAACGAAGGGCTTGAAAGGGCGGCATCTGCCATGAAAAAATTAGCCCGTGCCGGCAAGAAAATTTTGTTTGTAGCTACCAAAAAACAAGCCAAAGACATGGTGGCCAAAGCTGCCGAGGAAATTGGAATGCCCTATGTAACCGAGCGTTGGCTGGGCGGTATGCTTACTAATTTTTCTACCATTCGCAAATCTATTAAGAAAAAGCAAAGCATTAAAAAGTTGCTGGAAGAAAAATCTACAGCACTTACCAAAAAAGAGCGGCTTATGTTATCGCGCGAGTACGATAAATTAGACCGCATTTTAGGTGGGGTGGAAGATATGTCGCGCGCGCCCTCGGCGTTGTTTATTGTAGATATCAGCCATGAACACATTGCTCTTGCCGAAGCCAAGCGCCTTGGTATTATCACCTTTGCCATGGTAGATACCAATTCAGACCCCACGCAGGTTGATTTTGCCATTCCTGCCAATGATGATGCTTCCAAATCGGTTGGGCTTATTACCGGCTACCTTGTAAACAGCATTAAGGAAGGTTTGGCAGAACGTCAGAAAGAAAAAGCCGATGACTATGATAGTTCTGAACAACACACCGAAGGAGATTCCGGTTCTGCCGAAAGGGGCAGCAGAAAAGACGCCGGTCGCAACAGAAACCTCCAGAAAAGGAGAAGAAACAGAACGTCCTCTTCTTCGGAAGGCGGTGAGGAATAATTTACCTTGCAAGGGAGCAGCGCCCGGCAATACAGGTTCTTGCAACACAGGCCGAAGCGGGCGGTAAATATTGTTTCATTTGTAAAAATTAAAAAAACGTAAAAATAAATCATGGAAGTTAAAATAACTGCCAAAGAGGTAAATGACCTTCGGCAAATTACCGGCGCCGGTATGATGGATTGCAAAAAAGCTTTGGTTGAAGCTAACGGCGATTTTGATGCCGCCATTGAATATCTGCGCAAAAAAGGACAGAAAGTGGCCGCCAACCGCGCCGACAGAAGCGCTACAGAAGGTGCCGCCATTGCCAAAACCAATGCCGACAGCACCAAAGGGGTGGCGCTGGTATTGGGTTGCGAAACCGACTTTGTAGCAAAAAACGAAGACTTTGTGGCCTTTGCCCACAAAATAGCCGATATTGCTTTGTCTGAAATGCCTGCCGATTTGGACGCACTGCTGGAGCTTGATATGGACGGTGTTAAGATTGCCGACCGACTGGCCGAGCAAATAGGTAAAATCGGAGAAAAAATAGAAATTTCACAATATACCACTATCGAAGCGCCCGGTATTGTAGCCTACATTCATGCCGGAAACCGCATTGGCGTATTGGTGGCATTAAACAAAGCCAAAACAGCGCAAATAGAAGAAGTTGGTAAAGACGTGGCCATGCAGGTAGCCGCCATGATGCCCGTTGCTTTAGACGAAGACAGCGTACCGGCATCTGTAATTGAAAGAGAACTGGAAATTGGCCGCGAGCAAGCCCGCGCAGAGGGTAAACCCGAAAACATGGTGGACAAAATTGCTATGGGTAAGCTGAAAAAATACTTTAAAGAAAGCACCCTTCTTAATCAGCAATTTGTAAAAGACAACGATAAAACGGTGAAAGAATACGTTAAATCGGTTGACAAGGAATTGTCTGTTACAGCCTTCAGGCGGGTTGCCATCGGAAAATAAATTTTTTTAAAAAGAGAGGATAAATTATTATTCTCTCTTTTTTTTGTCTTAACTTTTCACAAAATTGCTGTTATGATTAGGAAAACATCAAAAAACGGCGCACTTCCCAACAGTTGCCCCCAAATACCGCTGCCGCATTCGCACGGCATTTCTTTTAACCTCAATAACCCCAACGGAAACTACGGGTACGACGCAGAGGGCATTGGCGCTGCAATGGGCAGCAAAAAGCACCCCAAATTTAAGCGTGTTTTACTTAAACTAAGCGGCGAAGCGCTGATGGGTAATCAGGAGTTTGGCATTGACCCCGAGCGAATTATGGAGTATGCCTTCCAAATAAAAGAAATTGTGAAAATAGACGGTATTGAACTGGCTATTGTAATAGGCGGCGGCAATATTTTCAGGGGTATGGATGCCGGTGATATTGGCATTGACCGTGCATCGGGCGATTATATGGGCATGCTGGCAACAGTTATGAACGGTATTGCGCTTCAAAGTTCGCTCGAAAAAATAGGGCTTTATACCAGGTTAATGTCGGCTATTGAAATGCCCAAAATTTGCGAACCCTACATCAGGCGCCGCGCTATACGACACCTCGAAAAAGGAAGGGTGGTTATTTTTTCGGCCGGAACCGGACATCCTTTTTTTACCACCGATACCGCTGCCTCATTGCGTGCCGTAGAAATTGAAGCCGATGTGCTGCTGAAAGCAACCCGGGTTGACGGCGTTTATACCGCCGACCCCGAAAAAGACAAAACCGCCATTAAATACGAAACCGTTACCTTTAACGAGGTACTTACCAAAGAATTAAATGTAATGGATATGACTGCCTTTGCGCTTTGCCGCGAAAATGAGTTGCCTGTTATTGTGTTTGATATGAACAAGGTGGGCAACCTGCGCAAAATTATTCATGGCGAAAAGGTAGGCACTTTGGTTAGCGAAAGAGTGTAACCTCAATTCCCTGTTAGCAACGTGCAATCTCTCTTCAAGATGGAGGCAATTGTGTCGCTTTTTACCTTCAGGGTTGGTGAAGTCTGTCCGCATATAGAAAATTCCGAAAATGAGGGCACAAAAAAACTGCCCCAAAACACAAAACCCCCGCATTATGTGAGTGCGGGGGTTTTGTGTTTTGGGGTAATGCGTCAGAAGGTTTACTTGCCTTCCTCTTCTGCGGCATAGAGTTTTTCAATAACTTCCTGCAACTCATACTCATCACCTTCAACATAACCCGAATGTTCAAAAACAATATTGCCTTTTTGGTCTTTTACCAACGTATAAGGCACTGTTTGAAAATTAAGGGCGCGTTTCAGGTCTTCATTTACGTCAAGCAGCACATCAAACTCCCAACCTTGCCCGTCAACATAGGGTTTTACCTTGGGTGCGGTGCGTTGGTCATCGGTACTTACAGCCACAATTTCCAGGTTGTAGGCTTCCTTCCACTCGTCATACAATTCAGCTAAATTTACCAGTTCTTTTTTACAGGGCGCGCACCACGTAGCCCAAAAGCTGAAAACGGTAATTTTTCCATTATCGCCGTAATTGGCAATGTTTACCTTTTCACCGTTCATATTCATTAATTCTATACTGGGCAGTTTATCAACAGCCTGGGCGGCTGCGGTGGCAAAAGCAGATACAATAAAGACAAGGGTCAGGCAAATTTGGAAAATCCTCCTCATGTTGAAATATGAATTTATGGGGTAAAAAAAATATAAAGCAAGGCCGTTGTTTCAAATTTTTGTAAAAACTGCAAAATGCAAGGTTAAGGGCTGTAATACTATTTGCAGCACTGTATTTTTGGCTATATTTACCCGCCGTTAGGCAAATTAAAAACGCCCTAACCGCTTAAAAAGGTATAAACAATTGAAGTATAGACTAACTTTCTTTGTAAATGTTTAAAACACCAAACAAATAATGGGCAAAATTAACAAAAAATTGTGGTTTGCAGGGGCGTTATGCCTGGGGCTGCTCTTTTCGGGCATGGCCTTTGCTCAAACAGAAGAGCAACAGGAGGGCAGAGACCGGGGTCAGTTTTCGGGCGATTTTCAAACCAATGTGCGTTTCTATCAGCGCGACAGTTTAAGAGGGGCGGCCGGTATTCCGTTTTACGATTACCTCTTGTATGGTGTTGACTCCTGGCTTACCCTTAACTACCGGGTAGCCGGTTTTGACATGGGTATGCGGTTCGATATGTTTCATAACTCCAACCTGTTTAACCCCACCCGCGAGGCTTCCAAACAGGGCATCGGGCGCTGGTATATTGCCAAAAGCGTAGGTAAATTAGACCTTGCCGCAGGTTACCTGTACGACCAGTTTGGTTCGGGAACTACTTTCAGGGCTTATGAAGCAAGGCTTCTGGGGGTTGACCAATCGGTTTTGGGAATTAAAGCCGCTTATCATCTTACGCCAAACTGGACTATAAGAGGCTTTACCGGAAAACTCAAAAATCAATTTAAGTTAGATGATATTGAACAATACCGCCCCATTTTAAGAGGTGCCTGCATAGAGGGATTGGTAAAACTCAATACCAATGCCCAAATTCAGCCCGGCGTATCGGCAGTTAGCCGCACCCTCGATACCAAAACCATGGAAAGCGTGGCACAGGAAATAAACAGCTATAAACTGGAAGACCGTTTTGAACCCAAATACAGCACCTACCTTGCATCGGTTTATAATACCTTGCTGGTAAAAAACATCAGCTGGTATGTAGAAGGCGCTTTTAAAACCGAAGACGTGGTACGCGATTTAACCGGTAAACTGTTTAACCCCAACCGCGGCTATGTGTTATACAGCACCGCCACCTACTCCAAAAAAGGCTTCGGGCTGGTATTGCAGGGAAAATATACCAGTAAATTCGATTTCAGAATTGCCCCAAGCGAAATACAAAACGCAGGTTTGGTACACTACCTGCCCTCTCTTACACGGCTCAATACCTACCGCCTTACCTCGCGCTACAATGCCGCCACACAATTGCTGGGCGAAGTGGCCTTACAGGGCGACATTACTTATACCCCCAAAAAAGGGGTTACCTTTAGCCTGAATGTTTCCGATATTTTTGACCCCGATAACAGCGACCAACTTTTTAGAGAGCTTTATGCCGATGTAAGTCTTAAACCCAAAGACAAAAAGTGGAAACTCAATACCGGTTTGCAAATGGTTGATTATAATCAGGCACGGTTTGAACAGAAAGGCGATTTTGTAAACACCCTCACCCCGTTTGCCGAATGGGTGTACAAGTTTGATAAGAAAAAATCTATTAAAGCCGAACTGTCTTACATGCTTACCAAGCGCAATTACCGCCTTTTTGGACAGGAAGACCCGCACCCCGATAAACTACAGGATTTGGGCGATTTTGCATGGGCTTTGCTTGAGTTTGACATTGCCCCGCACTGGTCTTTTACCGTTGCCAATATGTGGAATGTTGATAACGATATTCACTATCCTACAGTGGGCGTTTTTTATACCCTTAAAGTTACACGCTTGTCTGTTATTTATGCCAAGCAGCCCGCAGGTATTGTATGTACAGGCGGTGTATGCCGTTTTGAACCTGCTTTCAGCGGTATGCGTCTTGATATAGCTACCAGTTTTTAAACCACCGGAAGGCAACCAAAACAAACCCTTAGCGCCTTTCGGGTGTTTACCACCAAAGTGGGGGCTTGCTTTGCATCAACCCACACAGGTCATCAGCCATGCTGCAAAATCCTTTACGGCGTTTACGGGGCTATTTTAGCCGGGCATCAGAAAACAAGGCATACCTTTTAAAAGGTTCTGCCGGTGCATTGGCCGCGCAAGTAGTGGGGCTGGCAGCCGGTTTTGTAACCTCGTGGGTGTTGGCGCGCCTGTTGGGGGCTGCACAGTATGGCGTGTACACCTATTTATTTTCCTGGCTTACGGTATTATCTACCTTTTCGGCAGCAGGTATAGAGCAGTTTTTGGTTAAGCAAACTGCTGCCTGCCGCAGCGCCGGCAGAACAGATTTGCTCAAAGGAACCCAACATTATGCCTATGGGGTAGCGAGCATACTGTCAATTTTGGTATGTGCGGCGGGTTTGCTTTGGATACATGCCTGCAATACCGGTTTTATTGCCTATATGCCCTACATGTTGCGCAGTGAAGAAAACCGCCGTCTTTTGGGGTGGGTATTGCTTGCCATACCCATAACCACCCTTGCCAAAATACCCGAAGGCATGTTGCGGGGCGGAAAACACATTATAAGCAGCCAACTGCCCGAAAATGTGGTAAAACCCCTGCTGCTGCTGTTGTTAATGGCAGCGGTGTTTATGCTGTGGGGCGAACGGGTAACATTGGCAGGGGCAGTATGGCTCAACCTCATTACCTTTGTTTTTACCCTCTGTTTGTATGTGGCGTTGTATTGGCGCAAATTTGGCAACACGCTTACAGCGCCGGCACAATACGAACCTGCCTTGTGGTGGCGCAGCCTGGTGTCTTTTTTCTTCATTAGCCTGCTGGCCATTATTAACAACCGCGCCGATGTGCTCATACTGGGTTCATTGGCTACTGATGCCGATGTGGGCATTTACAACGTGGCTGCCCGTTTAGCCGATGTACCTAAAATGCTGCTAATGGCGGCCAACCTGGCCCTTGCCCCCCTGTTTGCCGATTTGTATGCCCGCCGTCAAATGCAGCAGCTTCAAAACCTGCTCACCCGAAGTGTGCGCCTGATTACTGCAGCCGGCTTGCTGCCCGTACTGCTGCTTGTATTGTTTGGCAAACCGGTACTGGCAATTTGGGGGCATGAGTTTGTGACCGGACATTGGGCGCTTGCCTTTATGTGCCTTGCCCAGTTGTTTAACCTGGCCTGCGGTTCGGTAGGAGTGTTGTTAATGATGACCGGACACGAAAAATGGGTATCTTACGGGCTGGCGTTGGGTACTTTGGTAAACATAACGCTCAATTTTGCCCTCATACCCGTTTGGGGCATAAACGGTGCAGGCATGGCCTCGGCCTTAACGGTAGTAGTGTGGAATGTGTTTCTCACCCGCATGGTATTTGTAAAACTAAAACTCAACCCAACCGTGGCCGGTTGGAGGCAACACGCATAAGGCAACAAAAATTTACAAGGCAACTCTGCCATTATGCCGGCAGCGCGGGCATAGAAAAAAATAGTAGCGCAACAGCAGAAATTGAAAGGGTTTTTTGTAAAAACCAACAAAAAATGCAGTTGGGTGTTCTACCTTTGCGCATTGCATTACAAATGCGTTTAAATACCATGCCGCAAAAAGAAGAAATAGCCCTTTGGTTTACCGCCTTGCAAAAACAAATTTGCACCGCCTTAGAACAACTTGACAGCAAAGAGCAGTTTTCCACCGAAAACTGGACACGTGAGGGCGGCGGCGGCGGTTGCAGCCGGGTTATACAAAACGGCAGTGTTATTGAAAAAGGCGGGGTTAATTTTTCGGAAGTATTCGGATTATTGCCGCCCGTAGTAGCCCGGGCATTTAAATTGCCCGAAGGAATGCATTTTTTCGCCACCGGGGTATCTATTGTGCTGCACCCGTGTAACCCACACATGCCCATTATACACATGAACGTGCGGTACTTCGAAATAGCTGATGGCGTTTACTGGTTTGGAGGCGGCATAGACCTGACTCCGCATTATATAATTGCAGAAGATGCCCGCTATTTTCACCAAAGCCTGCAAACGGTATGCAACAAGCATAACCCGCAATACTACCCCCGGTTTAAACAATGGGCCGATAACTATTTTTACCTTGCTCACCGCAACGAAACCCGTGGCATCGGGGGCATATTTTTCGACCAATTGTCGGAAAACGACCAACAAAGCAAACAAGCTTGTTTCAATTTTGTTAAAGATACAGGTAATTTGTTCTCACCGCTCTATACTTATTTTGTAAACCAACATGCCAACCGCCCCTTTACCCCAAACCAAAAACAATGGCAACTTATACGCCGCAGCCGCTATGTTGAATTTAACCTGGTATATGACAAAGGCACCAAATTCGGATTAGATACCAACGGCAGAACCGAATCTATCCTGATGAGTATGCCGCCTCAGGCAAGTTGGCCTTACAATTACCAGCCGCCCGCCGGCAGTCCCGAAGCTCAAACCCTGCAACTGCTGAAAAAAGACATAGATTGGGTAAATTACCCCCGCTCATAACCTCCAAAAACCGCCCCTGCTAAATTAATTTAGGGCACAGGTGGCGTGTTAGTAATGTATTTCCATAAATAATTCTTAATTTTGCGCTCACTTTTGAAAAAAAGTATTATGATTGACACCATTGCAACTCCGGTAACTACTTTTACCAAAGAAACCTACCTGTATTGGTATGAACTGATGCTGCTGCTGCGCCGCTTTGAAGAAAAAGCCGGGCAATTGTACGGACAGCAAAAAATTAGGGGTTTCTGCCACTTGTATATAGGGCAGGAAGCCGTTGCCGCAGGTATAACTACCGCAACCCGAAAAACCGACCCCATTATTACCGCCTACCGCGACCACGGCTTGGCCATGGCAAAAGGCATATCGGCAAATGCCTGTATGGCAGAGTTGTATGCAAAAGCCACCGGCTGTGCAAAGGGTAAAGGCGGCTCTATGCACTTCTTTTCTAAAGAAAATTACTTTTTTGGCGGACATGGTATTGTGGGCGCACAAATTCCGCTGGGCGCCGGCATAGCTTTTGCCGAAAAATACCGAAACAGCGGCAACGTTTGCATTACCATGTTTGGCGATGGCGCCGCAAGGCAGGGTGCCCTGCACGAATCTTTTAATATGGCCATGCTCTGGAAACTGCCCGTAGTGTTTATTTGCGAAAACAACTACTATGCAATGGGCACTTCGGTTAGCCGTTCCAGTAATGTTGCCGATATTTACAAACTTGGACTTGCCTACGACATGCCCTCCAAGGCCGTGGACGGAATGACCTGCGAAAGCGTACACGAGGCCGTTTACGAAGCAGCGGAACTGGCCCGAAACAATGGCGGACCTTCTTTCCTCGAAATAAGAACCTACCGCTACCGTGGGCATTCTATGTCGGACCCGGCAAAATACCGAACCAAAGAAGAGGTGGAACACTACAAAGAAATTGACCCGCTGCTGGTAACCCAAAAGCAACTGCTGCAAATGAACTATGCCACCGAAGCAGAACTGGAAACAATTGAGGAAAAAATAAAAGGAATAGTAACGGAATCGGTAGAATTTGCCGAAAAATCGCCCTATCCCGCAAATGAAGAACTCTACCGCGATGTCTATTTGCAACCCGATTACCCGTTCATTCACCACTAACAAGCCCTGTACGGCAATTGCCACAAGATTAACAACGTACGTATCCAATTAAATAAAACCGAATAATTTTCACCATGTCGAAGGCTAACGAAAAAGAAGCAAAAACATTTTTAGACAGCGAAATAGACCTCAGAGAGTCTTACTCCAAAGCAGAGCACTTTATTCATGATAACCGCAACCGGATTTTGCTGTTAGTAGGCGTAGTAGCGCTCGTATTGGCTCTGTTTTTCGGCTTTAACAACGTTTACCTGCCCGGACAGGAAAAAAGCGCCCAAGCCGATATGTTTGTGGCACAGCAATATTTCAAAAAAGACTCGTTTAACCTTGCCCTTAACGGTGATGGCAATAATCCCGGCTTCCTGCAAATTATTGATGATTACAGCGGCATGACCAACGCCAATAACCTGTCTCATTATTATGCCGGTATTTGCTACCTCAACTTAGGTAAATTTGAGGAAGCCACGCAATACCTCTCCAAATTCAGCAGCGACGACCCCCTTATCGGTGCCATTGCCTACGGCGCTTTGGGCGATGCCTACTCTGAACTGGGTAAAATGGACAAGGCTATTGATAACTACAAAAAAGCGGCCAACACCAGTAATGACGAATTTTCGGCGCCGCTCAACCTCATGAAAGCCGGGCTTGCCATGGAAACCCAAGGCAACTACAAAGGTGCAAAAAGCATGTATGAAGAAATCAAAAAATCGTATCCCGAAAGCCAACAAGGACGCGAAATTGATAAATACATTGCCCGCGCCGAATCGAAATTATAAATTCCTGCAACGCTACTTTGGCTTGAAACAATTAAAAAGTTAGAAATCCACTGCAAAAAAGGTGGGTTTCTAACTTTTTTTGTAACCTGTAACCGCCAACCATAGGGTTAAACAGAAACGGCAATTGCTTGTTTTTCGGAAAAAAACGCAGCATTGCTTTATAATCCTTTTCCAAAACAAAAATAATCAACCATGCCCATTAACTATTCGGTCATTCCTTCGCCCTGTTATGTGCTGGAAGAACGCCTGCTGTGCAATAATTTAACCCTGTTGCAACAGGTACAGCAACAGGCAGGCTGTAGCATTATTCTTGCCCTTAAAGGATTTGCCATGTACAGCACATTTGGCATAGTAAAATCATATTTAAGCGGCGCCACTGCCAGTTCGCTCAACGAAGCACGGCTCATTGCAGAAGAAATGGGTTGCAAAGCACACACCTATGCCCCCGCATACCTCGACGAAGAGTTTGACCAACTCATGCAATACAGCAGCCATATTACCTTTAACTCACTTAGCCAATGGAACCGGTTTAAAGACCGCGTAGCCCAACACAGCACCCAAATATCATGCGGTTTGCGCATAAACCCCCAATACTCCGAAGTAGCAACCGATATGTATAACCCATGCATTGCCGGTTCGCGCTTAGGCATAACCCGCAACCAACTGCCCGATACCCTGCCCCACGGAATTGAAGGATTGCACTTCCACACCCTTTGCGAAAATGACTCTTACACCCTTGAACGTACCCTGCAAGCCGTAGAAGAAAGGTTTGGCGGTCTGTTGCACCAATGCAAATGGCTCAATATGGGTGGCGGCCACCTCATTACCCGGAAAGGCTATAATCCGCAACACCTTATTCAACTTATACAGCGCATTAAAAATACGTACAATGTAGATGTTATTCTCGAACCCGGTTCGGCCATTGCCTGGCAAACCGGTGTTTTACGCAGCAAAGTATTAGATATTGTGGACAGCCAAGGCATACAGGTGGCGCTGCTGGATGTATCTTTTGCAGCCCACATGCCCGATTGCCTTGAAATGCCCTACAAACCCCGAATTTTGGGCGCTACCGATGCCATTGCGGGTAAACCTACCTACCGCATGGGCGGCATGACCTGCCTGGCCGGCGATTTTATGGGCGATTACTCTTTTGACCAACCCCTGCATATTGGCGATACCATTGTGTTTGATGATATGATACACTACACTATGGTAAAAACTACTACCTTTAACGGGGTAAACCTGCCTTCTATTGGCATTTGGCAGCCCGATGATACCTTTAAACTTGTTCGCAACTTTGGATACGAAAGCTATAAAGACCGCCTAAGCTAACACAACATGAAAATTACCCTGCTCCTTACCGGCAAAACCAACGAAAAATACATAGACGAAGGTGTAAAAACCTACGAAGCCAGGGTGAAGCGCTATCTGGGGTTTGATATTGTTACCCTGCCCGAAGTACGCAACCTTGCCAACCCCGATGTTATCAGAGCCAAAGAAGCAATTTCTCAGTTGGCTGCCATTGACAGCACCGACTACCTGATGCTCTTGTGCGAAAGGGGTAAACAGCATACTTCGCAACAATTTGCCGCCACTTTGCAGCAACTCATGAACCGAAGCACCAAACACCTCAAATTTCTTGTTGGCGGCGCCTATGGATTTGCACCTGCCGTTTACAACCGTGCCAACGAGCAAATGGCACTCTCGGTCATGACTTTTTCGCACCAACTGGTAAGGCTGGTGTTTATGGAGCAACTGTACCGCGCTTTTACCATTTTACACAACGAACCATATCATCATAATTAACCGCCACAAAGGCATATTATTTACCCATAACGCAAATATAACCACCGGTAAGGAAAGATAACCGGGCAACGGTAAAAAAGCAAAGACAGGTAAAATAGGCCGGGTTTTATAAAAAAAATTGTTGAATATTTGGGTTTGGTTTTTTAAACCCTTGGTTTACGGGGTGCTGTGCCAAACCTGCCAGGCGGTGTAAAAGGCAAGCGCAATTAAGATGCAACCCACAACGCGGTTTACTATGGCGGTATTTTGGGTAAAGCGTTGGGCAATGTAGTTGCCGGCCTGCGCATACAACATACAAACCAACATGCTGCCGCAGGCAATACCCAAAATATAGGTTGCCACATACAAAAAGTGTTTGCTTAACAAATAACCGCCTGCAATAAGGTAAGAACTGTAAAACAACCAGTAAGGTATAGCCATCATGTTTATGCTGCTCAAAAATGCGCCCATGCCAAAGGCAGCAAATGCTGGTTTTGCTTCATCTGAAACGCGGTATTTTTGGTTTTGGGCAGGCGCCGACGGTTTGGTAAGCAGTTGTATGGTGCCTATTGCCAATAACACCGGAATAGAAAAAATTCTTGCATAGTAAGCCGCATTGGGGTATTGGTACATATAGTTTATCATAAGCACTGCAACCGTTGCCTGTACCATTTCTACCATTACCGCACCCAAAGCCACAAAAAAAGCCCGAAGTCGCCCGTGTTTTACGGCGGTTTCAAACACATACAGGTTAATAATGCCCATTGGCAGCGCACCAATAAAACTAACACCCAAACCCGAAAATAGATGAAAAAATATGTTCATAGTTTTGAGACTTGATTAAGATAGTGGCGAAATTGAGCAAAATGTGCCTTGGCCTCATTAAAACGCATAAACCCGATGTTGAGATGCCGGTTATTGAAAGCCGAAATTTCGTAAATGGTTTTCCAGTGTGCAAACAAATCGGCAATTGCTTTTGGCAGCGGGTAGCCGGGGTGGTATATATGGGCAGGTTCGGCTCCCACGCCGTTAATTTCAAGAATTTGAATATTTTTACCCTGTTTCAGGTCATCAATGGAGGTGCATTTCAAATCGAAACGACAAAAATACACATGTGGCAATTGGAGGTTAATTTGGTCAAAAACCTGTATAAGCGGTTGGTCAATAAGGTGGTTGCCGTTTAAGAACATGGTTCCGCGCGAATGGTTGCCAATAGGTTCCAACAACAGGGTTTCGCCCTTTGGTATAACGGTATTCCATGTTTTGGAGTAAAGTTTTGCCAGCCGTTCTTTTTGCAGTACTGCTCTGGGGTAATTTTCTATCAACTGTTGCAGGGTATGTTTTCCGTTTCCGGTAACGCGTAAATGCTCTTTAAGGGTTACCGAAGTTATGTTGCCCGATTGTTGGTTTGGAAACCGGTAATGCAGTACGCTCAATTCCAGGGGCAGGTCAACAAAGTCTTGCACCAGCAGGTCAACAGCGCCAAACCGGGTATGGTAAACCTGTAAAGCAGTTTCATCGGGTATTTTTTCTACCAGCAGCCCGCGTTGTCCTACATCGGGTTTTACAATAAGCGGGTAAGCAATTCCGGCTTTGGCAATATCGGCACAAACCCGGGTAAAGGCGGTATTTCGGGCCACAAATACTGTTTTGGGTTGCAGGTTTGCCGGGGTGGTGTTAATAATGAGAATTTTCGATTCGCCGGCAAACCCGCCTGTAACAATAGACGGGTTGGCCGCACTGAAAAACAAGAACGAGCGTGCTTTTACCGATAAATAAAGGTAATAAAAAAACACGGGGGCATATAAAACGTACATGTTCCAATACTCCCAGTTAAGCAAACGGATAAAAAACGGGTGTGTTTTAAATATTTTTATCATTTTGACAGCAGTAGAAACAGCAAATGAGCCAACAACAGCAAAGGTAATGCAAAGCAGGAAAACGCTTGCCCCACTTTGAGCAGTTGCCTTTTACCCACCCGAAGCATGGTACTGAATGGTAGAATACGCCACGCCAAAATGGGGCGGCAGTTGTATTTGCGGCAAGAGAAACAGCAGTCCTATTTTTATAATGGCTAAGTGGTGTATAATATGCTCTGCATTATAGGCCAGTTCGCGGTGCAGGTTGGTGTTTATAAGGGTGGGTTGCCCAAGTTGAGGGTAGCTGACCACTAATTGCAGTTGGTGGTTTTGCGGCAGGGTGTTGAGTTGCAACTCAAGGGCATCAATGGCCTGAAGTGCATTTTTGGGATACTGCTCGAGGGAAGTATTGCGTTGCCGGGCATCGTAGTTAATAGTACCCGATGGCAGTTGGGTTATAAGGCATTGCAAAAATTCAATAAAATGGCGGGTATGCTGCCCTATGCTGGCACCCGAAAACACGGGCAGCGGGAGGGCATATTGTGCGGGGGATAGCTGTACCAAAAATTCTTTAGACTGCCAAAGCAGTTGTTGCAAGGTAGTTACTAAACTCATGTATATGGCGCGGGGTTAGTTTGCAAAGTAATAATGACAACTACAGACATACCACAATAAGGTTTTTGCCTGTTGGCAGGATTAGCATTACAAGTTGCAAAGATACAGAAACCGCACCAATTAAAAGTCGGGGTTACGACAAAGAAGAAGTTCCCTGAGTTTTAAAATGCAGGTATTACCGCAGTTCAATAATTTCAAAACAGGGTGTTGTTATTACTTCATATACTGGTTTGCTGTGCAGGGTTGCTCTTTGCAGGTTTGCGGGTTGCCCGTTAACCAGGCAATGAGCAGGCGTAAAGGGCAAGCCATGAAAAACCACTTTGCACCTGTTATAAACCGGTTGGTAGTTACCATTTTTGGTATGCGTAAGGGTGAAGCCGGTTTGGGTGCCGGTAGATTTATAGGTATGCAATGCAAAATTGCCTTCTTTGTAGCTCATGTTTTCGCCCTCATCTTCATATAGGCAGCTATCTTCGGCGCCGTTGAGGTAATATACCTGCAAGGTAATTTCTTCGGGTTGTTTTTCGCCTACGTACTGCATAACCGGGTAATGCGGTATAACGGCACCTTCTTTCACAAAAAAAGGAATTTGGTGCAATGGCGCTTCAATTTTATATTTTTTACCCCCTTTATACAGCACACCGGTATGGTAATGATACCAGTTGCCGCGGGGCAGGTATGTTTTTACCGTATTTTTTGCCGGTTTTATAACCGGGCGCACCAGAATATGGTTTCCGGCTATGAACTCAATTTTTCGTTTGCAGGCTGTTTCGTCGGTTTGGTCATAAAATGCAAGGGGCTTAATAGCCGGCTCGCCGGTTTGGCAATACTGCCTGAAAGCTGTGTAGAGGTAGGGCAGCAGGCGGTAGCGCAGTTCAATGGCAGCTTTAGCCACAGAGGTATAAGGTTCGCCAAACACCCAGGGTTCGCGGTCGGTAATGGGTTTTTGGTCGGGGTGGTAGGCGGTAATATCGGCATTGGCGCCCATGGAGTGGGTTCGGTAAAACGGGTGAAAAACGCCCATTTGCAGCCATCGCACAAAGAGTTCGCCATTGGAAATGCCGGCAAAACCGCCAATATCGGAGCCAATAAAAGAAAAACCCGATATGCTCATGCGCTGACATTGCAGGTTGGCAATTTGCAGGTGTTGCCAGGTGGCGTTGTTATCTCCGGTCCAGCAGCAGGCATATCTTTGTCCGCCGGCGTAGGTAGCCCGGCTTATTACAAAGGGGCGTTTATGGGGTGCAAGCAGTTTTAGCCCTTCATAAGTTGCCCTTGACATTTGCATTCCATATACGTTGTGCGCTTTGGCGTGGTGGCAGGGGTGCCCGTCAAAATGATGCCGCACGTGGTCGGGAAAAGTTTTGTGTTTTACCTCAAAAATAGCGGGTTCGTTCATATCATTCCAAAACCCGCTAATGCCGGTTTGCAGGTAAAAGTTTTGGTAGAGGTTTCCCCACCAGGTTCTTACGGCGGGGTTGGTAAAATCGGGAAAAACACATTCGGGCGGCCAAACCGAGGCGCGCATGAGTTTGCCGTCGTCGCGGCGGCAAAAAACATCTTGTTCGGTACCCGACTGATATACGGGGTAGTTTTTGTCTATGAGAATGCCCGGGTCAATGATTACTACGGTTTTAAATCCTTGTTGAGCAAGGTCTTTTACCATTTTTTCGGGTTCCGGAAACCGTTCTTTGTCCCAGGTAAAGCACCGGTAGGCATCCATATAGTCAATATCAAGGTAAATTACATCGCAGGGTATTTGCCTTGTTCTAAAGGCTTCGGTTACCTCCCGCACGCGGCTTTCGGGGTAGTAGCTCCAGCGGCATTGGTGGTAGCCCAGCGCCCACAAGGGGGGCAGTTCGGGGGTTCCGGTAAGTTGGGCATACCGGTTTGCCACCTGTGGCAGGGTGGGGCCGTAAATAAAATAGTAATTAATATCGCCTCCGGCAGCCGAAAAACTGCTTACTTCGTTTCCCTGCCTGTCGAAACTAAAGCGGGTGCGGTAGGTGTTATCGAGGAAAATGCCATAGGCATTGCCTTGGTAGAGCGCATAATAAAACGGGATGGCGCGGTAGATAGGGTCGGTATCGGCTTCGTAGCCAAAGGTATCGGTACACCAGTTTTCAAAGGCTTTTCCCCGAAGGTTAAATTCCAGAGAAGGTTTGTCGCCCAAGCCGAAGAACATTTTTCCGAGGGGGGCTTTTTTGGTTACTTTTACCTCTGTTATGCCCTGTAAAATACTTTCGCGCAGGTAAAAACCGGTATCGTCTTCACAAAGAACGGTGCCTTGGTGGTCGTAAATACGCAACAAAAGCCGGTGTTTTGATATGGTACACCGCAATTTGGGGGTTCCAATCAAAAATGTTGATTCGGTTTCTTCAAAAGTTACCGTGGTAGCCAAAGGGGAAAAAGCCGGGTTAAGGGCGTAGGAAAAATCGGGGTCAAATTCTCCGTCAACCGAATACCGGAACCTGATAATGGCATCTGTAATGATGTTTACCTGCATGGTTACGCGGTTTTCGCAGAAAAAGGTAAAATGAGTGTCCGAATCCTGCTCAAACCCGGTAACGGTGCCCGGAAAATGGCGCCGCACCACATCGTCATACCGTTTATGGCTGCTTTCGGCAACCGGGTCAATTTGTTGTTGCATAAGATAAGTATCGGAAGTTTTGTTCAATTGCCGGATGAATGAATGTTAAAAATCTGGGCAAAAGTACGTTTTCCGCATTGATATACAAATGCAGTGCCTTATTAATTTATGCACAGATGGCTGCAATATGGCATTTAATCATACAGTTCGCTTATTTTAACAAGCCCGTTTGCGTTGGTTATCATAATATCGGTGCGGCGGGTGCTGATGTAGTTCAGTTCTTTAAAATCTTTCAGAATGCGAATGGTAGTTTCTTTTACCGTACCTACCAAAGAGGCCAAATCTTCGCGCGATATGGTAATAACGCCCATTGGATTATCATCTTCGTCTTTAAAGGCATTGTACAGCAGCAGCAAAGCCTCGGCCATTCGCCCCCTGATGGGTTTGTAGGCAAGGTCGGCCATTTTGGAATAACTTTGGTCTATACTATCGCACAATAGTTTTATGTAATTTTCGGCAAATCTTGAATTTGCTTTAAACAAATCGAGAATTTGCTGCTTTGGTATCAGGCAAACGGTGCAATCTTCCAATGCAGCCGCCGAAATAGAATAATGCCCGCCTGCAAGCAGGGAGGAGTAGCCCAGAAAATCGCCGGGTTTGGCAATGCGCACAATTTGCTCGCGTCCGTCGCTTGCATACTTGTACAGTTTAACCATACCCGAATTTACGCAGAACAATCCAATAGGATTGGTGCCTTCCTGAAACAGGATTTGGCCGCGTTTATAGGTAGAACAGGTTTTGTTGTTGCTTAAACTTTCTACTTCGTTTGAATGACAAAAATGAAACAATGAGTTTTTCCTGCTTTTGCAATGCGCACAATCTGGAATTTCCGCAGTTACTTTCATATTTTATTGTTTTCGGTAGTGTGTGTGTGATGTGCGAAATTAAGTTGCTTGTCGAAATTATCCAAGCAGCAACCCAAAAAATATCCCGAATTTTATGCAGGAAGGGAAAAATAGCGGGCTGATATTGCCTTTCAGGCAGCGGTACAAGTTGCAAAGAAGTGGTATGGGGTAATGCATTATGCAATTAACCGCCTGCTGCCCGACGTAAAAATTTGCGTTGGGTATTGCATATTTGCGGCCACCGGCCGGGTTTATTCCTGTGCAACAGGTGTTTTAAGGTTGTCGTCTAAGTTGCGGTCTATAATTTTGTGCAGG
This sequence comes from Sphingobacteriales bacterium TSM_CSM, assembly GCA_002212725.1. GTDB lineage: Bacteria > Bacteroidota > Bacteroidia > Chitinophagales > UBA2359 > UBA2359. The sequence goes on from MTCR01000079.1 coordinate 17,900, forward strand.
GGGTCAATGCCGGCTTTTTCGGGCAATTGGGGCAGGGTAAAGGTAACTTCCCAATCGGGTTGGGTAACGTGTACGCGCTTCGAAAAAATAACTTCTTTATTGTTTACGGCGCCAACTTCTATCCATTCGTTCAGCAATTTGGCTTCCTGCTCCTGACCTAAACTATCGGCATATAATTTACGGGTGGTGAGTTTAAGGCGGAGCAGGTAATTGCCATCTGGGGTTTTTTCATATTGGGCATCGCGGCATTGGTTATCAAACAGGGTAATGCGGGCAAAGAGGTCTTCTACGTTATTTTTAAGCGTATCGGGCGTTTGAGCCATCAGTTCGTGGTAAAACTGATAGGCATTGGAGTAAGGCGGGCCGCTAAACTTAAAGCGGTTCAGGTAATTGCGTATGCCGGTATTGGTAGCCTGTTCGCCAATAAGGTCTTGCAGGGCATACATAGACAAACTGCCTTTTTGGTAATGTATGTACTGTTGGTTTTCATTTAGCAGCAGGGGTTGCTCTTTTTCGCGTTCGGCACCGCGCGCCCGCAGGTAGCGGTCTAATTCGTAGCGCAAAAACTTGCTCATTTTATTTTTTCCGAATTGCTGTTGCATTACCATTAGGGCGGTATATTGAGCCAAAGATTCGCTCATTACGGTAGCACCCTGTACCGGTGCGCCCACAACCTGATGCCCCCACCATTGGTGCGCCACCTCGTGCGAGGTAATGTAGCAGGTCATGTCAATATCGTTTTCGGGGTCAATGTCCAGTACAAAACCAATTCCCTCTGAGTAAGGAATGGTGTTTGGAAACGATTGGGCAAAAGAGGCATAGCGCGGAAACTCCAGAATGCGCACCTGTTTATGCTGGTAGGGGCCAAACCAGGTGGTACAGTAGGTTAAGGTTCGTTTAATGGCATCAATCATTTTGTCGATATTATAATTGTGCCCTTTGTGGTAATAGATTTCAATGTTTACATCGTTCCATTTGTCTTTTTTTACCTCATACCTTGCCGACAGGAAGGAGTAAAAATTGAGTATTTTGCTATCCATGCTGTATTTGAAATAGCGGCGGTTGTTTTCTGTCCATTCTTTTTGCAGATAACCGGGCGCTATGGCTATTTGGTCGGCCGATGTGCTGACAGTAGTTTGGTAATGAATCCAGTCGGCCGTATTGCCCGATAAATAATTTTGGTTGCTGTAACGGGTGGTGTCGGCCATGGCGTAAAGCCGGGGGCGTTGGGGTAGTTTGTATTTGCGGCGCAAATCGGGGTCGGTCAGTTCGGCATCGGGTTGGTAGCCCAGGAGCGGCATATAAGAGTTATTAAAAAAAGTTCCGTTATATACAATATCGGTACTGCCACCGTCGTTTTCAAATCCTTTGTTTACCAGCCGGTATTCAAAGTTCATTTGCATACTATCGCCGGGCAGCAGAGGTTCGGGCATTTTAAACACATAAAAACCCTGCAGGGTATCTTTCAGCACCGGCTGCAAAGGCACAGAAACGGTTATATTGGTTTGCTGGAGGTGGCGGTTGTTGTAGAGTTGGTACACCAGGGTATCAATGGGCTGAAGTCCTGTATTTTTCAGCACATAACTGCCTTTTATATGCAACTGTCTTTCATTGGGGTAAATAGCCACATCGGTTAAAACGCGCTGAATTCGGGGTTGCGGGGTATTTTCGTATTGTTTGTACTGTTTTTCGTAATTTACGCTGTTCAGTTCCGATGTTTTTTTACCTTCATAGGTGTTGAGTATGTTGGTGTTGTAGTAAATAAATCCGCCGCACAGCACAAACAAGCCGGCTAAAACAGGCAGCGCCAATTTGTTTTGAGCGCTTTTTGCCAATCTTACCTGCCGCAGCCGCGCCCCGAAACCTGTTTCAGCACTGCGCACCCACCAATTGGAGGCAATGAGCAACATAATGGCTCCAAAAATTAGCCAGTATGCCCCAAACCACAGGGTAGGTGTAAGAAAATGTCCAAAGCCGTTCATTTCTGACAAAGTAACCGACGGGCTGCCACCAATGAGGTATAAATTGTGCCACCAGCCCATTACCCTGAATACTATACTGTTGAGTATGGCCAACAAGATTACAATGCCATGTCCGGCAAATTTGTTGTTGGCCAGGGTATGCACTGCAAAGGCAAAACATACCCATACAACAAAAGACCATAAATCGCGCACAAAGAGTGCGTTCAGGTACATGGCGGGGTCAAAATGGTAATAGCCCTGTATAGCCTGCATAATAATTGCGGTAAACATTACCACTAATTGCAACAAAGCCAGCACCACAACCATGGCAGTAAACTTGCCTGCCAGCAGGGTATTTTGTCTTATTGGCAGTGCATCGGAAATTTGACTGATACGAACACTGCGCTCGCGCCAAACCAGTTCTCCGGTGTAAAATACCAGAATAATAATCATAAACAGGCTAAAGGTATCGGTAGCAGTTTGCGCCATGGTGCTGGTTACCGGCAGGGTTTGCACTCCATACAGGCGGTTGGCATACAGCAGGTTAATAACCAGGTTAAACACGCCCAAAAATACAATAGCCAAAAACGGCACCGATTTAAGTATGGATACCAATTCAAAACGGGTTACCGCCCACCATTGGGTAATAACAGCAGCCGTGTTATATACCGGCTGAACGCCGGTTAAAAAATTGCCGTGCGCAGCAACTGCTGCCGGAGTGGCTGTTGTTGCCTGCCGGTTTTTTCTGAACCACCCAAACAATACCGGGGCTGCCGCACTAAAGCTAAACCAACGGTATGCCAATAAAAACAATACCGAAGCAACACCCACCCAAAGCAGGCGGTTTAACCCAATTACCGATACCAGAGAAATGAGTTGCGTATTTTTTTCGGACGGTGTCCAATACCGGGTTATATAACCAAAGGAGTTTAAACCCAACGGGTCAAGCAGGGCGGCAGTGTATGAGTTGTCCACATCGCCAATAAGCGTATTGCTGATAAGGTACAGCACCAGAAAAACAATGCCCTGTATATAAATTACCAGCATACTGCGCGACAATGCCCCCGAAATAAAAAATAAACTGCCCAAAATAAAGGCATTAGGTAAAATGCTTTGTACAAAGGGCTGCCAATAAGCCGCCCAATTAAAGGGCGCAATACGTGCTGCATCTACCCATGGCATAAGCGTACCCAAAAAAATACCGGCCAGCATACCACACAAAACCAATACCGTTACTACATAAGAGCCGGCAAACCGCCCAAACCAATAGGCCCGTTTTGAAACAGGCGTGGTGTAATATATTTCGTGAATTTGGTGGTCAAAATCTCTGAACACCGGCACTCCCATAATGGCAGAGCAAATAAGGGCGGCAAAAATATTCATTACCAACACAGTGCGGTAAATTACGAAAGGCGAGTTTTTAAACACCATGCCCACACTTCCGCCAATTTGTATGGCATCGGTAGAAATAAACAGGAAACACATAAGCAGCATTATGCCAAAATAGGCATACGTTGCCGGACGCTTAATGCGGTAAAGAATCTCAAATTTAAATATTTCCCAAAACATGGTTGTGTAGTTTGCCGGTTGTGCAAAGAATTAAAAACGGGTTACAACCAAGCACTTGCCAAGGCTAAGCGGGTTGCAACTGTTGTAAATTAGTAACCGGTGTATTTATTTTATTACCTTTGCCGGTAAATAAAAAGGTAAAATCATGAAGGCTGTTATTATTGGCGCTACTTCGGGTATAGGAGAAGAACTGGCAAAGGAATTGGCCCGAAGGGGCTATACCATAGGCATTACAGGCCGCCGGACCCAACTGCTGCAACAATTGCAAAACCAATTGCAACCCTCTGCCAAAGTGGTTATACAAACCATGGACATTACCCGCTTTGACGAAGCCCGAGCCGGTTTCCTGCGCCTTATTGAAGAATTAGGCGGACTGGATTTGGTGGTTATTAACGCCGGTATTGGCAGCTATGCCAATGCATGGGAAACCGAGTTTAATACCATACAAACCAATGTTACCGGTTTTACCGCCATAGCCAATGCCGCTTTTCATTATTTTACCCAACAAAAGAAGGGGCATATTGTGGGCATTTCATCGTTGGCGGCAGAGCGGGGCGGCTCCCGAAGCCCGGTGTACAACGCCTCTAAAGCTTTTATCTCCAACTATATGGAAGGATTGCGCCATGTTTCGGCAAGAAAACAGCTTCCTATTGCCATAACCGATATTCGCCCGGGCTTTGTAAAAACGCCTATGACCGAAAAAAATAAAGGCATGTTTTGGATAGTGCCCGCCCCAAAAGCCGCCCGCCAAATTGCCGATGCAATTGAACAACAGCGTAAAATAGCTTATATATCGAAAAGATGGCGCCTTGTAAGTTGGCTATTGCGCATATTGCCCGATGCACTGTACCAAAAAATGAGTTAGTTAACTGCGGGCACTCCAAACTATTACAACATCTCCACACCAAGCCCACACACTCCCTCCCGTTTTAAACCGCCTTTTAAAACAACCTTAAAAACAACGCTTTTTTAAGGGCGGCAGCCCAATAACACGACCGGTTACTCCTTGAAAAACAAAGGCAATAATAATTGGTAAGCCCGAAAAAATTCGTAAATTTGGGTTTAATAAGAACCAATAACACAAATAAAGATGAAATTTGTTGATGTAACAAACGATATAGCTTTCCGGAAAATATTTGGAAATGAGAAAAAGACAAAAATAGCTATATCATTTCTTAACGCCATATTAAAATTGAGCGGAGACCAGAAAATTAAAGAGGTAACCATCATTAACCCCTATCTGCTGCCAAGAGTAGCAGGCGAAAAAGCAACTGTTATTGATGTTCGGGCAAAAGACGAGCGCGGAAGGCAGTTTGTAGTAGAAATGCAGGTGGCAGATGTTGACGGGTTCGACAAAAGAGTGCAATACTATACCTGCAGAGATTACTCCATGCAGATAAACCGCGGAGAGCAGTACCCGCTCTTAAAACCAACTTATTTTATAGGCATATTGGATTTTAATTTTTTCGACAGCCCTGAATACCTTTCCAATCATATTATACTGAACGGAGAAACGTATGAGCACAAATTAAAAGACATACAATTTACTTTCATAGAGCTACAGAAGTTTGAGAAACAAGTTGATGAACTGGAAACCTTAACCGAAAAATGGGTTTTTTTCATTAAAAACGCCGAGAATTTAGATTTGATACCCGAAAATGTAACCGATGAAGGCTTGATAGAAGCCTATAAAGATGCCGATAAACATAGCTGGAAAAAAGAGGAACTGATAGCCTATGACAATGCTTCAATAGCCGAACAAGATGAACGCGGCAAGTTAATTGCAGCAGAAAAGAAAGGTAAAACAGAAGAAAAAGAAGGAGTTGTTGAAAGATGTTGGCGAAAAAAAATGCCTGCAGAAGATATAGCTGAAATTTCGGGGTTGACAACTGAACAGGTGAAGGCAATAATCAGCAAATTAAAATAGCAAAGTCCCGTCAAAAAGCAGTTCCGAAACTATCTCTGTATAGATGTTTAGCGGAAATTGCTTACCGCCCCACCTCCACATACCTGCCTACTATCTGTTTTATGGCATCAATATCGGCTTCGGCTTTGGCAATGTCTTTTTCTTTCCATTCGGAGTGGGTGGTGTAATATTGATGCGAATTTAAAATAAATTTTCCCCTTTTCTTCGAAATCAGAGAAAGGCAATACTAAATTTACACTTACCTTTCTTGTTTTTGGCTATTATAATTGCCATTATCGCATTTCTGTTTTTTGACGGAAGAAAAATGTAACGTGCAACCTGTACAGATATTATGCCACGCAAATTGCATACAATATGGCAGTTTTTTAGTTATCGATTGAAATCAAAAAACTGCCAAAACTTTGTTTATAAGCTTTGGCAGTTTGGCTTTAGCTCTTTAAAGCCTGAAGCAGGAAAAATGCTGTTTCCTATTTAATTTCAACCCAACTACAAGTACCTGTTTCGGGGTGCAATTGAAAACAAATAGGGCTGATTACACATCTTACTTATCCATTTGCAGTAAGTTCGCAATATAGAGAGCTTACAAAAGCTAACAAAATAAATGTGGGTAGAGCCGGGCTTTGTAAATGGCTTTTGTTTATACGCTGTGTAAACCAAAAATACCCCACATTTTTAGTTCGTTAGTACCAACCGCCGGTACCTTTGCTGTACTCCTGTTTGGCTTGTAAGCGCTGCGATATAGATACCCGCTGCCAAACCCGAACCGTTGAGTTCTACGGTGTATGGCTGCCCGGCTTCGGCCATGCCATTAAACAATTGCGCTACCTCCCTGCCATCTATGCTGTACACTTTTAGTACTGCTTCTGTGGTTTCGGGAAGGGTAAAGGCAATGGTGGCAGTTTGGGTAAAGGGGTTGGGGTAAGCGGTGAGTTGTTTTCCACCAATATGGTTACCCCGCCCCCGGGTTTGAAGGTATCCTATTTTGGCAAGAACATACGCATATTACCAAAGAGATAAAGCCTTATTCAGGCAACTATCAATAGTCTTATTCCAAAAAACATTAAGCGTAGCAGGATTTGCACTTTGGCAATATGAATACCGCCACTAGCGGTAAGCAAAAATAATACAAAAAATAACAACCTTTGGGCTTATAATTGTGTTATTGGTTTTTGACTGTTATATAAGTTGAAATTCATAAATTCTATACTACGGAGTTTTCAATTGCAATAGTAATCGAATTTTTATAGTTGGGGTACAGCAGAATATATTTATGCAGCTAAAGCAAAGGAACTAAGACCGTATTCGGGAGCTAAAGAAAGAAAAGGCTTATCTTGTGAGTAAGTTAACTTATAAGAATTGGGGAATGGAAAATTACCCTTAAAAAGGAAGAAAAATAGTTAAAACACAAACAAAGCCGGTAAAAGAAAGAAAAAAGAGAAATTAAAGTAACTTTACGGAACGAAATATGATTTTTGAACAGACCCTTAAAATCAAAATTAGCCTGCTTGCTATATTACATAATTCAAAAAACTTATCCTTATGAAATTTTTTAAATCTCTTACAATACTACTGTTCAGTACGGTCATCCTTTTCTCCGCCTGTAGTGGCAATACAGATGCCGGTAAACAAGAAGTCAAAGAAACGCCAATAGTTTCAGATCCGCCTGCTACTAATACTAATATGCCAACTGCGGCTACTCCTGAGCCTCCTCAAAATGCAGCAGGTGTTTGGCACTATACCTGCAGTAAAGGTTGCGCCGGAGGTTCCGGAACGGCGGGTAATTGCGCTATTTGTGGAGGGCCTTTATCACATAACTCGGCTTATCATTCCAATGCTAACAGTACGCCGCCTACTCCGTCAATCTCAACTCCGTCACCCACAACTCCTAAAACTCCCGAACCCGCTCAAAATGCAGCCGGAGTATGGCATTATACCTGTGCAAAAGGATGTCCGGGAGGAGCCGGTTCTGCCGGCACTTGCAGCACTTGTGGCGGGCCATTGGCTCATAACCAAGCCTATCATCAGTAAGCGGGTAAAGTGTTTTAATTTACGAGGTTGTCAACCCACGAAGTACTGCCTCCCATAAGCATAACAACAAACAAAGGCTGCTCTTAGTAAGGGCAGCCTTTCTTCATTTATCTAAATAAATCAAAACAATTCTAATTGGTCAAAACCAACAGATACCTCTGCTGCACCCCGGTTTCGGTTGTAAGTGATACAAAATAGATACCTGCCGCCAAACCTGCGCTGTCAAACTCTACGGTGTATAATTGCTCTGCTTTGGCAATGTCTTTAAAAAGTAGGGCTACTTCCCTGCCATCTATACTATATACTTTCAGTACTGCTTCGGTAGTTTCGGGCAGAGTAAAGGCAATGGTGGCAGATTGGGTAAAGGGGTTGGGGTATGCTGTGAGAAAATTACCGGGGGGTGCTGTGATGTGGGCAATAGAGATGGTAGGGTTGTATTCATAAGCACCTAAGTCGGGGTTGCCGATGCGGGTAAAGCCGGTTATATCGGTAAGCGGTGCGCCTGTAGGTGTGCCGGCATTTATGGCAGGACTGTTGTTTTGAAGTGCCAGTCCATCATCTTCGGTGAACCATAAGTCATCGGCACCATCGGGATCTGTTACATTTACAAGAAGTGGGTCTTGAGCAAAGATGTTTCCTATAGCATCGCTGCCGATGCCGTAAGGCATACTTGCATCAGTCGGGTAGTTGCTGCTTGCCAATTGAAACAGATTGTAATGGAAGGTGTTGACATTAGTGTTATTGGCATGATAATCCGCCCCGGCTACAATGGTGCTGCCTCCTTTTTCGTTGCCCCAAAAGATATTATTCATAAAGGTGTTTATGCTATTTTTGGTAGTAATACCTCCTCCATTTATGTTTGCCGAATTCCCAATTAATGTGTTATTCGTCAGTACGTTTGTGCTGTTACCTGCTATGTGAATACCACCAGCCGAGTTTGCCGAATTCCCTACTATAAGGTTATTAGTCAGCGTATTAGTACCTCCAGATAAGGAAATGCCGCCACCTATAAATGCTGAATTACCCGAAAAAATATTATTCGTTAATATATTTGTGCTCCCATCGCCGGCATAAAAACCTCCACCGCCATCGGCATAATTATCTAATAGGTAGTTATTTGTCAACACATTAGTTCCACTATATGCAATAATACCTCCGCCAACCCCTGCTGTATTACCCCATAGGATGTTATTAGTCATTGTAGTCATCCCGAAACTTGCTTCAATTCCACCGCTGCTAATTGACCAATTATCCCAAATAGAATTGTTCGACAGCATGTTTATTCCAAAGAAAATACTTATACCTGTAGCATAAAACTCTGATGTATTGCCCGTAAAGTTGTTATTTGAGATTGTATTTGTACCATCATATACATAAATCCCTCCACCGACATTAGCCGATAAGTTGTTGTTCGTCATCGTATTAGTGCCATAATTAGTGTAAATACCGGCACCGAGAAAAGCTAAATTACCCGACAGAATGTTATTTGTCATCAAGTTAGTACCATAGTTGATATATATTCCTCCACCGGAGTCTTTCGGAATAGAATTTCCGTTGACGTTTATTGGGATTCCAAAATTTGAATTACCGCCAGTAATACTAAAACCATCAATTGTAACTCCTATACCATCACTTGACGGGGCAGAGGAAAGTACTACATGAAAAGCATTTTCATCGTTGCCGGTAATAGATAAGTCAATACCGCTGCCCGTTATCAAATCATCATCGTTAAAATCTCCGCTTAGGGTGGTAGGGTTTGCGGTAAAGTTGCGTTGGCTGATATCGGTTTCTGTACCCGCAAACCCACCGTATATTTTTACCCCGTCTTTTACAAAAAAGGTGTAATCGCGTGTGGAGATGCAACCGCTACACCCTGTGGGATAAGCAGTGGGTTTGTAAGTTCCGGTGGCAACCCAAACTTCATCACCAGGCTCTGAGGCGTTAATCATAGCCTGCAAATCGGCTGAGGCATTTGCCCAACTTGTACCGCTTCCACTTCCGGTTGTGGTAACATAACGAGTGGTGGCATTGGCATGGATAGTAAATAGCCATAAAGCGGCTATCAGCAAAGAGGTTGTCAGCCTTTTCATAGTCGGTTAATTTAAAAGGTGATGCGTTGATATGTACTAAAGAAATGACAGAACTAAGGTAATGATATTATTTTCATTTAACCAAAAGAATTGTATTATTTTCAAGATCGTCATTTATTAGCCTGTGAGAATACAGTTTAATGCAGGCTGGATCAGCTAAGTTCTTTCACTGCTTACTATTAGCTATATTATCAAATAGGGTTGTCAGCGTATGTATTATAGCCTCCCGAAAGTATAACTAAAAACAAAGGCTGCCCTTACACAGAGCAGCCTTTGTTATATACAATGAAGGAACAGATACAAACTGCTTAGTTTGTCAATACCAACCGGTACCTTTGCTGTACTCCTGTTTGGCTTGTAAGCGCTGCAATGTAAATACCCGCTGCCAAACCCGAACCGTTGAGTTCTACGGTGTATGGCTGCCCGGCTTCGGCCATGCCATTAAACAATTGCGCTACTTCCCTGCCATCTATGCTGTACACTTTTAGTACTGCTTCTGTGGTTTCGGGAAGGGTAAAGGCAATGGTGGCAGTTTGGGTAAAGGGGTTGGGGTAGGCGGTAAGTATTGTTTCATCTGCATGTTTACCCCGCCCGCGGGTTTGAAGGGGAACCCAATATACCCCCGTTGTTTGCTCACCGTTGCACCCTGTTATTTCTACCACATACCAGCCCGATAGCAACTCCGCTATGTCTTGGGTGGTGGCGGTAAAGCCTGAAGGACCTGACCATAAGTAGGAAACATCCTCCCCGGTACAAGTATTGCTTACAGTTATATCTATAGCGCCATTTGGTGTACCTATTGTTTGAGAGGCAATAGAAAATGAACTAATAGATACTAAGGGCGGCTCGGCATCAGGAAAAAAAGTATTGCTGAAAATCATATCAGGGTCTGCGCCGTTGTTGATATTGGAGATAACACAAACCCATGTGGCATTATTGTCATAAAGTATGGTAATGGTAGTGCCGTATTGTGTTGTATCTATTGAGTACGTTACATTTCCCGAATTATCCCAGGTAATGAGGTAAGGCGATGTGCCTTCTTCTAAATAAATGGTGTAAGTATTGTAATAAAATGTAGATGACCTGTGGGTACCATATACCGGGCATAAAGGACACCACCGCTCATACGCTCCCATCTCAAAAACTACAATGCGCTGATGTCCGATAATATCGGTAGAAGGAGTAGTAATAGCCGGATTGCCGGCATTAATAGCCGGGCTGCCCAATTGTAAGCGTAAGCCATCATCAGCTGTGCGATGTCTATTATCTGCACCATCTACATCTGCTGCATTGAAAAACAGGGGGTCGGTTCCAAAGAGATTGCCCGGAGAAGCGGCAAAAGTACTGTTGGGTGTTTGGAAAAGATTGTATTCTGCAGTAGTTGGGCTACTAAAAGCCCTAAAATCGGCACCGGCGGATGCGGTGTTTCCCCCGCTTAGGTTATCCCAAAAAATATTATTCATCAATGTGTTTCCGCTGCCATCCAAGCTAAACATACCACCCCCATCCCCGTTGCTATACGCCGAATTTCCGGCTATGGTGTTGTTTATCAGGGTGTTTATACAACCATCGGAGTATATCCCACCTCCCGAAGTTGCCGAATTTCCCGCTATAGCATTATTGGTCATTGAAATATTACTGAATTCGGCAAAAATTCCACCGCCGCCGCCGAAACCGCTTATGTCGCAAGCGTTTCCAAAAATGGTATTGTTTGTTAAGGTAGCTGAAGCGCTGGAAGAAACAATACCGCCACCATTGTAGTTTACAAGATTGGCTGATATGGTGTTGTTCATTAGCGTTGTGGTGCCCCCTGCTAACAGTAACCCACCGGCTGAACCTGCTCTGTTTCTCTCTATTATATTGTTCCGTAAATTGTTAATTCCATTTGAAATACAAACACCCCCTCCTGCAAAACGATAAATTCCTATTCCATTAACGGTTATATAACTGCCGGTTAATTCATCTGCGCTGCCTCCTTTAATTGTAAAACCATCAATAGTAACCCCCGGAGTAGTACCGGAAGCGTTAGCGGCAAGAACTACATGGTAGGCATTTTCAGCATTGCCGGTGATAGACAAAGTTAAATTGCCACCGCCGCCTGAAAATACAACCACATCATCGCCATTAAAATCGCCGCTGAGGGTGGTAACATTAACTTTGTAGTTGCGGGGACCGCCGCCGCCGGTAGGAAAGCCTCCCAATAGTTTCACGCCATTAGGAATATGAAAAGTTTTGTCGCGGGGATCAGATGTGGTAATTTCAGTACAGCCGTTATATGGCTTTTTGGTTGGTTTATAGGTGCCTTTGGCTACCCGTATTTCGGTAATATTGGCGCAACAGTGGGCTACAGCAAGAGCCTCATCTAAGGTTTTGAAGGCATCATTATTCCAAGTTGTGCCATTGCCTCCAATGGGAATATTTGCATCTACATAAAGAATGTTTCCCGATGGGCAACGCCACTCATAAGCTCCTATGTCAGTTGGGTCAATAGAACTGTTTGTGCGGGAAGCACCGGTTATATCGGTTGGTGGCGCAGGTGAGATAGTGCCGGTATTTAAGGCAGGGCTAAAGTATCGCAATGCCAAACCGTCATCGGCTGTGCGATGTATATTGTCGGTGCCATCTAAATCTGCCGAATTCACAAAAACAGGGTCTATGGCAAACTTATTGGTGCTTATAGTAGCAACAGTACCTAAACTATTAGAAGGAACGTTGCTTGCTAAGTAATTTGCTTGTGGCAACTGCAGTATATTGTACTGAAAGGTATTTCCATTGGTTGCGGTGGGGGAAACCGCATAATCCGACCCCGGTGTTGTGGTTGAATTAGTATTAGTTTTGTTGCCCCATAAGATATTATTGGTCAGTGTGTTTGTGCCTCCGTCAGTACAAATTCCGCCACCCCAATTTCCTGTATTACCCGCCAGTGTATTATTCGTCAGGGTGTTTGTGCCGTTTTGAAGGTATATACCCCCACCTCCATTTCCTCCGCCATTATTGTTTGCCAAAACATTGTTTTCAAACACATTTATTCCGTTATAACTGTAAATGCCACCACCGCCACCTGCAAAAGCATTTGCAATGTTACCAACCACCGTGTTGTTTCTAAGTGTATTGTTGCTACCATTAAGGCTTATTCCCCCACCCTTGAAATTAGTTGCAAAATTATTCTGCACCGTGTTATTGGTAAATGTATTTGTTCCGGCCTCAGTATAAATTCCGCCGCCGCTATAATCGGCTGTATTACCAACCACCGTATTGTTTGCTATGGTGTTTATGCCGTTAACAATATAAATTCCGCCGCCGCTTCTGTCATCAATAGCAAGTCCGTTAACAGATACGAAATTACTGAAAGGAGTTCCGTTGGAAGCATTACCTGCGGTAATAGTAAATCCGTCAATAGTAACCCCTCCACCACTTGACGGGGCAGCGGCCAAAACTACGTGGTAGCAGTCGTATGTATTACCGTTCGGGTCTAAGTCCCCGCTAAGAGTAGTAGGGTTGGCGGCAATATTCCGCTGAGACAGGGATGTTTCGCTGCCGAAAAAGCCGCCGTAGATTTTCACCCCATTATTAATAAAGAAAGTGCGATAATTAGGAACGCTGACTGGAGGACAACCCATGCAGCCTGTTGGCATGTTAGTGGGTTTATAGGTGCCGGTGGCTACCCACACCTCATCGCCTGGGGCGGAAGCGTTTATCATAGCCTGCAAATCTCCCGATGCGTTTGCCCAGGAAGTACCGTTGTTGCTGAAGTTTTGTCTTACATAGCGTATTGTTGCATTTGCATAAAAGCTAACCAAAAATAATACGGCTGCTAAAATATAGGTTGTAATCTTTTTCATAGTGTTTGTTTTTAAAAATTTACCGCCTACTCTGTCAAAGGCTTTTCGGCAAAACCGCCTTTGGTATCTTGCGCAAGAATAACAATGCAAAAATACCGGCGCTGCATTTTAATTCCAATTACAAAAAATGGCACTTGTAGCCGGTAAGGTGTTGGTTGGGGAATTTCAGTTTAATACCAATTTAAATAAGCAAACGCATAGGGGAATAACCCCTGCCGAAAAATAGGGTTTTACCGGCAGGGGTTATTTTGGGTTTGTAGTTGTGCCCGTTGAACAACTACTTGGGGACCATTACTGTTTTATCAACCTTGCAACAGCAAACTGCTGATTTCCAGTTTGAACTTTAACGAAGTATAACCCCGAAGGCAGTTTGCCAACATCTAACATGATGCTGTCTGCATCAATGGGTTTAAGCACTTCTATTACTTGTTTTCCGCTTACATCGGTTAATATGATCCGCGCCAATTGGGGTACTTTTGTATCCCATGTTATCATTACTTCCTCAAAGGCAGGGTTGGGAATTAGTTTTATGTGACTAATTTCATGAGGTATTATTTCTTCAATTGAAACAGGCCCACACGGTTGTGAGGAACAACCCTTAAGCACAAATTGATCCGATTTGATACAACCATTGCAATTTGACTCCAGATAGTAGGTGCCGGGAGCCGTAACAGAAATACTTGGAGTGGCACCCAGATACACACTCGGAACAAGATTGCCTGAAATAGGGTCTATTGCCATCAAATACCATGAAAAGGTACATGGATCTAAACAACTATCGCCACATGGTTTAACAGACATGCCGCCATTCAGTGTTACCGGATTGGCATCACAAATAAAACAAGGTCCGGTAATTTTGAGATCACATGAAGGACCAAAAGACTCAACCGGGGTTTTGATGACATTATTCGGGCAGCAATCTTCGGTAATAATGGCATAGTAATTTCCATACAAGGGTGTGGTAGTGTATGAAAATGTTTGGGTTGTACCGCCATTGGTTTGCCCAATTAAAAAACCATCTTTATACCAATTCATTGTGTAGGTACAATTGCATGGAGGATTGCCCGTACAACTTATAACACATGGGCTAACCGTAGCTGATAAATTGACATATTGCTCCACACATGGGTCGGCAACTGCCGTAAAAGCAATCAAATAAGAGGGTTCTTTAACTTCTATTTTTAATTCAACAGTTTTATCGGGGCAGGTTCCGTTTTTTGCTTTTACCATGTACCACATAGACTGATACAATCTGTTGGTATTCAAATATGGGTTTGTAGTGCCACTATTCGGAATTTGCGAATAAGATCCCCCAAAGCAGTCTTTTTCATACCACTCCCACAAAGGTGGATTTCCAACACAACCCGGTGTAAATTTGAGTGTGGCATCTTCGCCGTAACACAAGGGTTGCTGTTCTAACGGATCCATTGCCAAACTTCCGATTGACGCAGCATCACTGTATAAACGGATTTTTGCTTGGCAACTCCTTTGCCCGCAATCATCAGTTATAACTACAGTGTAGTAAAAATCTTCGTAACAATTATTTATCGGGTCAGCCATTACAAGGGCAGCAACAGGTGTAAGTGATGTTCCGCCGGATTGCACAAGCGTATTATTAGGGTCAAACCATTCAATGGTAGGCAGGCAAACATTGGCAGGCGAGTTCAGGGTTAGGTTAAGCGTGCCCGGTACAATCGGTGTGCCACTATAACAATAATCATAGCTGTTTAAACTACAAGTAGTCGGCTCGCACAGATTGATGGTAGCAGTATTGGAGATTAATTGTGTGCAAGGTCCGTCATTAAGGTAAACCACAGCATATACACAAACATCTGTTGTCAGATTATATGGATATAAGTCAAGGGGCGTAAGTGTATTGGTAGCGGTTTGCTGATACACAAAGTAGGGTGGCGATCCTTGTGGCGGGCAAATGCCCGAAGCCGGTTTGGGTGTCATATACCATGTTACATGGTTGATATTATTTAGGGGTGGCCACGTAACTACCTGAATTGGCAGATTAAAATTGTTTTGACTGTAGCATACAACAGCATCATTAATCATAATTTCCTTGCAACAAGGTAGAACAATTGAATGTTGTAAGGTGCAAGTCATTGGAGCGCCGGTTACGGGGCAGACACATTGTGTTTGGACGGTGAATTGTAAAACAGTTGTAGTTATGGGTGCGGTAGGGGTAGCATTGCCGGAAATTATCCATGAATTAGTGTTATGACATTTTAATTTTGGTTATTAATTTGGTAGTACCTGTTTTTGAGTTTTTCACG
>MTCR01000125.1 GCA_002212725.1 Sphingobacteriales bacterium TSM_CSM
GTTCGCAGTTTTTAATAGCGTTGGGAATGCTGAGGTAGTGAATTTCGGGGTTGGTGTTTACATCTGTTGACGGGTTTGTAATATCGCCCACAGGAACACCAACATAATAAATACTGTTGTCTGATACGGTAGCCTGACCTTGATTGTTGGCATTTTGTACAAAAGTACCGGTAAGCAGGTCGTTTTGCCAAACTATGTGTACTTTGTCATTTACGTGGCGGGCAATAGAGGCATAAACATCTTCTTCGGCGGGCGAGTTGGTTACGTTGTAGGGGCCTTGCCAGGTCAAACCGCCATCGGTAGATTTAACCAGGAAAATATCGCGGTATTGGCGGCGGGTATTGGGGTCGGGTACCTGATAAGCGCCGTCAACCATGGCAGAGTAAGCAAGGTAAAGATTACCTGCATCATCAATACCGGGGCTGGGCTGGCTAACCATGCTTACGCCATAGCTTTGAATTTCAACGCCGGGTGCGGTGTCGCTCAGGTCAACAGAAGTTGAGCCATCCTGGTCAAAATCCTGGCGAACGGTTTGTCCGATAACTTGCGGCGCAGCCATATCTTCGTTCCAGTACATAATGCAGCTGCTGTTGGGCAGGTAGAACGGTCCACCATCCTGGTCGGCATCTTTGTAATTAAATACGCGGTCAAACCAGATATGAATTTTACCATTGTTGTCAATGAGGGTAGTAGTTCCACCGCCCGAAACTGCCACTTCTTCCAATACGTCGCCAATAACGGGGGTATCGGGAATTAAGGGGTTAGAGGTATTTTGAGCAATGATTTTGGTCCAGGTATCGCCGTTATCGGTAGATTTGTAAACTACTACCGGGCTGCCATATTGGCCAATGGCAATGGCAACGTTGCTGCCGTTTACATCAACAAAATAGCTGTCGGCATTTAACACAACATAGCTTTGGTCTAATTCTGGCAGGTCGAGCGGACCTTCCCACGTATCGCCGCCATCTAAAGAGCGGAAATAGAATAAACCGCCTGCAATGTTGCTGGCAGTACCTTCCTGGCGCGAAATAACGGCATGAATGCTGTTACCGTCAACACCAACACGGGGCCAAACACCCGAAATATCGCCTAATTCTTCGCCAACAATGCGGTTGGTCCAGCTTCCGCCCGGGTCTTTGTAGCAGAAGTTCATACCCTGTGCTGCGGTATGGGTAATAGAGAAGATGCGCCCCGATGCGGTTACGCCCACATTGGGCCAGCCGGTACGCAAAGAGCCTTCCAAACGGGCAGTAGGAGCGGGGCCCCAGGTAGCGCCGTTATCAGTAGAAACATTGTAACCGGTACCACGGTCGGCGGCAGCTACGTCGCCGCTGGTGCTGCGGGTCCAGGTGGCATGTACGGTTCCGTCGCTTTCTACAAATACGCGACGGCATACGCCGTAGTTGGTTTGCAGGTCGTAGGTGCTGTTGCCGATTTGAGTGCCTACGGTGCTGCGTGCGCTGCTGCTGACAGGCGCCATTACGGCAGGGTGTTGGTCAACTTCGTTGCCGGTAATGTCGTTGTGGTGAATAGTAGCGCTTTTAGCGGTAGCGGGTTTAGCAGCTACTTTCCCCACGCTGCCCACTTTGGTTTGTGCCTGCACATTTAGGCAAAGCACAGCCAGAACAGCCAAAAGTAAAGTTCTGAACATAATTGTATTGTTTTTTTATTGTTAATGAATGAAATCTCAATGTAAATTTAGGGATTTTGGGTCAATATTTCAAGTATTGGCTGATGAATTTTATCACTTAACGTAAAAATTAAAAAAAGGGTTGCCTCGAATTGTTTAATTTTGCCGGTTAATTTCAAAAAAAAACGCCTTATTGAGCAATAGTTTATTTTTAAAATTGAGGAATGCATTTAAAAACTGTATTTCCTGCTCCGAAATTGTTACAATTGTGTTTGCAGCGTTTATTTTTTTCTGTCTTTATGTTGCTGCTGCCGTTGCGCATCCTGCTGGGCTTTCATCATTTCCTCCAAACGTTGTTGAAATTTAGATTGTTTCATTGGTTTTTTCTTGTTTTCCTGAATTTGGGCATGGAGCGCTGCTTCGTCAATAAAAAACCGTTTTATGATATACTGTTGTGCGTAAGTAATGATGTTGGAAAGGAAGAAGTAATAAGTTAAGCCGGCCGAAAAATTGTTGAACAAAAATAACAGCATTACCGGCATAATGTTTTGCATAATTTTCATTTGCAGTTCCATTTCTTTGCTGGTAGTAGGTGTCATTTGGTTGTTCATGCGCATGTAAATAAAGGTACTTGCTGCAGATAAGATACAAAACAAACTCACGTGGTCGCCGTAAAAAGGTATTTTAAAAGGCAGGTGCAATATGGAATCGTAGGTAGAAAGGTCTTTTGCCCATAAAAAGCCATGTTGCCTAAGTTCAATAGAAGCCGGAAAGAAGCGGTACATAGCTATGAGAATGGGCAATTGCAACAACTGCGGAAGGCAGCCGCCCAAGGGGTTTACCCCCGCTCTTGAGTAGAGTTTCATTTGTTCGGCCTGTAGTTTTTGAGCGTCTTTGCCATATTTTTCGCGCAATTCTTCCATTTCGGGTTTCAGTACGTTCATTTTGGCAGCGCTCATGGAGGAGCGGTAGGTAAGCGGGAAAAGGGCAAATTTAATAACCAAAGTAAGTAACAAGATAATAAGCCCGTAACTCCCTATAAACCGGCTGAAAAAATTAAACAATGGAATAATAATCCACCGGTTTACCCACCCGAAAATGCCCCAACCCAGCGGAACCATTTTTTCCATGCCATTTTTCATAGACCGCAAGGTTTTATAATGGTTGGGTCCAAAGTACAACTGCATGGGGAAAATAAATTCGGCTCCCGGCTCATATTGCATACGCAGGTTGGCGCTGGCAATTTCCAGAGTGGTGTCGGTTTCGGCTGCGGGAGCTTCTATGGCCAGTTCGGCAGCTTTAAACCCTTTTTGTGCAATTAAGGTGGTGTTGAAAAACTGCTGTTTAAAAGCAACCCAATCAAGGGAGAAAGAAATGCTTTTTTTGTCGTTGGCTGTTTCCGACAGGTAAGTGGGGTCGTCTTCCTGTTCTTTATAGTAAATACCGGTGGTACTGCGCTCAGTGGTAAGCGATTGTTCCTGTTTAATGAGGTTGGTTTTCCAGTCCAGCTCAAGGGCGGTATTGTCAGGCAGGTATTTATCAAAACCCGAAAGGATAAAATTGTATTCCAGTGCGTAGCTTTTGGGCTTAAGTGAGTAAGCCTGCTCAACATAAGCTGCCGAGTCGGCATGGTACAGGCGCATAACCACCTGTCCGGCATCGGCTTTTACCACTTCAAACAGGTAATTTTGGGTATTTTCCACGCTTCGGTTCATGGGCAGTTTCAGGCTGAATTCATTGCCCGGCCCGTTGAGCAATACCAATGGTTGCTGCTCAAAGTTTTTATAGTTTTTCAGTTGGGCGCTGTACACCCTGCCACCTTTGTTGGTAAGGGTTATCTTAATCAGATCGTTTTCAAGGGTTACCAACTGTTCTTGTAAGTTGGGATTAGTTCTGAAATTGGCAAGTCCGGTGGCAGCGGCAGCGCTGTCTGGTTTGGAGGCTGCCGGCGTTGCGGCGGTGGCGGTATCCGGGGTAGTTGTTGCAGCGGGCGTGCCGCTATTGTCGGCATTGTTGGCGGCGTTTTTATTGTCGGGCGGGGTAACCCAAACGCTGTAAATAAAAAACAGCAGGGCTATGAGCAGCAATCCGGTAACGGTATTTTTATCCATTGATGTTCAGGTGTTGGTCTTTTACAGGGCGCAAAGGTAGCAAATTTATTGATTGAGGTTTGCAAATTGCGGTAAAGTAATGCGGGTAATTGTTGCAAGTTTTGGGTAAAGCCGGAGTATTTGCAGCGCCATTTTCTTTTATGCCTACAAATTAGCTGGTGCTGTTTTTGTGCAGAATGGCGTTTTTGATAAAATCTACAAACAGGGGGTGGGGATTTAATACGGTACTTTGCAATTCGGGGTGAAATTGGGTTCCTATAAACCAACGGTGGGCCGGAAGTTCCATAATTTCCACCAAACCGGTATCGGGGTTTATGCCCGATGCTTTCATGCCGTTGTTTTCAAACTCCTGCAGGTAGGCGTTGTTAAATTCGTAGCGGTGCCGGTGCCTTTCTTGAATGGCTTTATTACCATATATTTCTGTAGCTTTGGTATGTGGGGTAAGCTCGCATTGGTAGGCGCCAAGGCGCATGGTTCCGCCCTTTTGGGTAATGGTTTTTTGTTGCTCCATAAGCGAAATAACCGGGTGTGGGGTATTGGCATTCATTTCGGTAGAGTCGGCCTGATTCAGTTTTAGTACATTTCGGGCAAATTCTATTACGGCGCACTGCATTCCAAGGCAAATTCCGAAAAAAGGAATGTTGTGAAGGCGGGCATATTGAATGGCTAAAATTTTACCTTCTATACCTCTTTGCCCAAAGCCGGGTGCTACCAGTATGCCGTTTAAATGCTGCAGTTTGTCTGCTACATTTTCGGGGCTGAGGTGTTCTGAGTGAATGCTCTCAATTATAACCCTGCATTCATTGGCAGCGCCGGCATGTACAAAGGATTCCTGTATGGATTTGTAGGCGTCTTGCAGTTCAACATATTTGCCAATAAGTCCTATATGTACTTCGGAAGTGGAGTTTTTGAGTTTGCCCAAAAACTCTTTCCATTGGCTCATATCTATTTTGCTGTACAAAGACAGGCGCAGTTTATCAAGTGTAATGGCATCGAGGTTTTCTTTCATGAGGTTAAGCGGCACATCGTAAATGGTGTCGGCATCAATGGCTTCTATTACGGCGTTGCTTTCCACGTTGCAGAACAGGGCTATTTTGCGCCTGATTTCGGGACTTATATGTTTTTCGGTACGGCAAATTATTACATCGGGCTGAATGCCGTAACTCAGCAATTCTTTTACCGAGTGCTGTGTGGGTTTGGTTTTCAGTTCTTTTGCCGCCGAAAGGTAAGGCAGCAGCGTAAGGTGTATTACCATACAGTTTACGTTGCCCAATTCCCAGCGCAATTGCCTTACGGCTTCAATGTAGGGCAGCGATTCTATATCACCCACTGTTCCTCCCAATTCGGTTATAACCACATCGTAATTGCCGGTATTGCCCAACAACAACATGCGCCGTTTAATTTCATCGGTAATATGGGGTATTACCTGCACCGTTTTACCCAAATAATCGCCGCGCCGCTCGTTTTCAATAACGGTAAGGTAAATACGACCCGTAGTAACGTTATTTGCCTGTGAGGTAGGCATGTTTAAAAAACGCTCATAATGACCAAGGTCAAGGTCGGTTTCGGCGCCGTCGTTGGTTACATAACATTCGCCATGTTCATAGGGGTTGAGCGTGCCGGGGTCAACGTTTAAATAGGGGTCGAATTTCTGAATGGTTACCCTTAAACCACGTGCCTGCAAGAGTTTACCAAGAGAGGAGGCTATTATGCCTTTTCCGAGAGAAGAAACCACACCGCCCGTTACAAAAATTTGTTTCGCCATGTTAAATTCAACAAGTAATGGTACGGGGTACAAAAGTAGGTATAAATTCGCTATTTTTATTGCCGTTTTACTAAATAATAAACCAACGTTGCACATTCACCTGTTGTTGTAGCAGTAAACCTAAAACAAATTTACTTATGAAACGCAAATTTGCAGGGTGGGCAGGGCTGTTGTGTACAATAGCTTGTTTGTGTTGGGTTGCCGCTTGTGATGAAGAAGGCAATTTAAACTGCCCCCAAATTACCATAGGCAAGTATGATGCAACCAATACCGGCGACCCGTATTTTATTACACAGGCCGGCATGTTGGTAAACTGCCTCTACTTGAAGGTGAGCTATTCGGGTGGTTGTTTGCCGCATGATTCGCTGGCTTTGCGCTGGAACGGTGCACTGGCTGAAAGTTTTCCGCCACAGGCTTATCTGTCTTTGTGGCACAGTAATTTGGGCGACCTTTGCGAGGCAATTGAAGATACCGCCATTTTGTTTGATTTGTCTGACATGAACCCGGGCGGAACCTACGAAACTATTATTGTTCATTTGGCAGGTTATGAGCAGCCCTTGTATTACCATAAGCCGTAAAAAAAACGCTTTGAGGTGCAACAAAGCAACACCGGGCAATAACCAATCAAAATACTGTAAAGCATGACGCCGGCTAATTGTGCTTACCGGCAATGTAAAGGTACCATATATCTTAACCCTCTTATCGACCTTTTGTGAACAAACAAAGCTGGATGTATGCAGGACGGCTGAAACGGCATAAAATAGAACTTGCCCATGCCCCCGAAGCAGAAAAAGTGTATGTACGCCTTAACGGCATACCGCTGTATGAAACCACCATGCTAAAAACCGAAAACAGTAAAACGTTTCAGTTTTTTGTAGATGATGAGTTGTGCGTAATTACCATTGAAAAAAAAGGTAATCAATATGCTTACAGGTTTACCTCGCCCGAATATTCTACCAGTCGTTTGGCACGGTTGCGCAAATGGAAAGACCGGCTGCTGCTGGCCGGCATTGCGGCCGTTTTTGCGCTGGTAGTGGGCGGTTTGGGCGTGCCGTTTGTGTATAACTATTTCCATACCAGGCAACTCAACAACAACCTGAATATGGGTGGCATTATAACCCCGGCCTACCTTACTCAGCCACCCGATATAGCTGCCCTGCTAACGCAAGGCATCACCGTGCAATATAAATTCAGGGCAGGGCTGCGCACCATTACCTCGCAAACCGTTATACCCGCCGCCGACAGCAGCCTGCTTGCCCTCAACAGCCTGTTTCCTGTAACGGGTAAATCTGTTTTGACAGTCTTATACTCGGGAACAGACCCGCATGTAAACCGGCTGCTTACCGACCAACTGCCCGAAAAGCAAACCGAAACATACCGGCAACAAGCCCGAAAAGCTTGTATGCAACACAGTTTTACCTACCTGCCGCCGGCAACCGGTAAATCGCTTTTTTGTGATTGCCTGCTTACCTACCTGTACACCCATTACCAATTGCAAGGATTTGCCCGCCTTTGCCATGCCAATACCCCCAAAGCCGATAACAGCATTTATAATGTCGCCACTTTTGAGGCTTTTATGCAGCAAGACCTGAACCGGGAAATTACCAACATCTGCACCCGCAATGCAGCCGGCGGAAGGGAGTAAATATACAGGCTCAACCCTTCTCACAACGGCGACTTTGTGAAAAATGGCTTACCTATTAACATCTGTTGAAAGATGCTTGTTCGCATTGTTGAAACCCCTTACAGGCATACAATCAGTACACGCTGTAAGGGGCTGAACTGTTTATAATCTGAAGCCCAATGTAAGCAAGATATTGCCCGAATTATTGTTAAGGGTTGCGGGCGTTACATCAGAGCCGTTGAGGGTGTAGGGGTAGTAGTTGTTTTTGCCAAAACTGTAAACATAAGCCACATCGCAAAATATTCCCCTGTCTCTGAAGCCTGCACCTGCGCTGAGGCTTTGTTGTTTGTAATCTGAAAAGTTTTTATACGGGCTGGTGGTAAGCGTGTATCCGCCCCTCAACCGCAAAATATTGTAGGCAAACTCGGCACCCACCCGTATGTTATGGGCTGCGGTAAAGCGGTTGCCAATTTCGCGGTTAATTTCGCTGGCCAGCAGGCGGTCTTCAGGGGCATCGTCAAAGGTAAACTCTGTTTGGCTGTAATCTGCCCATTCGTAATCTACCGAAACAAAACCGTATTCTTTAAACAAAAACGCAGCGCTTCCAACTAATTTCCAGGGTGTGGTTATTTGGTAGTTGTATTCACCTTCGGGTGAGTAAAGGGTAGTGTCAAAATCGGCAAAATCAGACATCATACTGCTGGAGTATTGTTCGTTCAGCGAAATAAGGGTAGGCGTGTGAACAGCTCCGCCAATGCGCACCATATCGTGCGGCCGGTAAATTATACCCAGTTTTCCATTAATGCCGGCACCGGTGGCATCAACATTTTCTGTAAGTTCGAAACTGTTGAAATCGTAATAACCCAAATCAACAGCCTGCCCCTGAATTACATCATTTACATCTTCCTCGCTGTAAAATTTTTCCGAAGCAAACCGCACAAACGGTACGCCCAGCGTTGCGCCAAAGTACAGTTTGTCTTTGTAATTGGCGCCCATAGAAAGCACCATTTCATCGGTGGCGCGTTTGTTGGTAATGTATTCCTGCTGCTCAACGCCAAAGCCGTTGGTAACACCAACATACTGGTTGTTGCCTTGAGTTTCGGGATTAATGAGATAAGCAAAATAAGCCAAACCGGCATCAAACGGGTAGGTATCGCGCACCTGATTGCCGGGAGTACCCGACGCCTGTTGCGCATAGTAGTCGAGCAGGGAGTTTTTATCGTTGTATCCGGTAAGCAGGGTTCGTCGGTTATAATTGTTCATGCGGTTAAACCCGAAACCAAAGTTTACCGCCCTCCAGTCCGAATCGGGACGACGCCCGCCACCTTTAAGCACCATGCCTGCGTTGTTAAGGTTAAAACTGTTGCGGTTATCGGTATTGGTGGTGCCCAGATATTCCGATTCGGTGCCTGCAAAATAGAGTGAGGGAGTGATGGTAAATTCCGATTTTCTGTACAATCCTATACCGGCCGGGTTGATTGACAAAGAACTGAAATCGGCTCCTAATGCGCCAAACGCACCGCCCGCACCAATAGAACGAGCAGTTCCAATCTGCCCGGTTTGCGAATACCGCAAAGCATCATCGGCAGTTTGAGCTTTAGCTGTGAGTTGAAAAACGCAAAATACAGTTAATAAGAAAAATAGCTTTTTCATAATAAATGCTTTAAGGCTTAAAGTTGTTTCGTTTGAAATTGGTTGTTGCCCTTTGGGGTATTGTTGCTTATTTGTGTAATAAAAAACCTCTCTATGAAGGAAGCATGTCCGCAATAGAGAGGTTTTAAAGAGGGTATAGTTGTTGCTTTGACTTACTGACCAAATAAAGGCAGCAGTACACTGTGGTTAAGCATTACCGCGGATTTTTACGGTCGTTGGATTTGCTTTTACTGTCGGATTTGGCGGGTTTATTATTAGAACCCGACGAAGATTTACCCGATGATTTGCTGCTTTTGCTGTCTGATTTGAACATGCCCGAATTGCTGTTGCTTTTGGGTTTGTCTTTAGGTTTGCTGTCGTAGTCGTATTTGGGCTGGTCTTTAGGTTTACTCTCGTACTCGTACTTAGGCTGGTCTTTCGGTCTGCTGTCGTAGTCGTACTTAGGCTGGTCTTTGGGTTTGCTGTCATACTCATACTGTGGCTGGTCTTTCGGCCTGCTGTCGTAGTCATATTTAGGCTGGTCTTTCGGTTTGCTGTCGTACTCGTAGGTAGGTTTTTGCCTGCCGGGGTCTGTGGCATTATCGTCTTTCGGGGTAAACTGGTCGTTTGAAGGAACGGTTCGGTCTTTGTTTTTACCTTGTTGGGTGTCAAAATCAGACCAGTTGTCGTTGCCCCGGGTTTTACCACTGTCGAACCCGCCGGTTGAGGGGTTGCCGCGGTCGCCATAAGTGCCGCCGTTGCCACCGGTAGAACGGTCGCCGCGAGGGCCGTAATGGTAGCCCGTCGCATTATTGCCGCCGTTATTGTTAATAATAGTGATGTCGTTATGTACATAGGTAACCGGGCTGAACGGGCTGTAACCCCAACCCCAGCCGTTATACCAGTTATTGGCATACCAGCCATTGTTCCATGCATTGCCGTACCACCCGCCGGAGTACCAACCCCAACCGGTATGCCATGGGCGGAACCATGGATTTCCCCAACCGAAACTAACAAAAACATGCGGCCGGCCCCAGCCCCACCAGGGAGTGGGGTAAAAGGCTACGGTGGGTTGCCACATCCACGGGTCGTCGTAAATGCTGTATCCCCACCAGAACGGGTCATTTACGCCATACCAGAAACGGTCAATATAGCAACCGCCAAAATAATTAAAACCTGCATACGGATGATGAAAACGGCGGAAACGCGATGCATAGTAGTAATCATACTCATCGTCGTCGTAGTTTACATACTCATCATCGTCGTAATAGTAGTTATTGGTAATATAGGTATTACCGTTTTCGTTGGTTTGTTGTTGGGTTTGGCTGTAGTTGGGGTTTCCGTTGTTATCGGGGTAGTAATAAACGTCGTCTTGCGCCCATGCAGTCACAGCCAGCAGCAACGCGCCCAAGAGAACTACTAAAGACAACTTGTTATTTTTCATGGCAAACAGATTTTGTGCGATGATTTGACTATAAGCGTACAATTGGGTTTAATTTTGTACTAACTTTTTCTTCTTTTTTTTAGACTTTTAATGTAGCGTTATTATTCCGCTGCGCAAACAATAAAAATCTGCACTTTTGAAACATAAAAATGACGCCTTAAGTTCAGAAAAACGCTGGCTTTCAGGGCAATATACCCGGTTATAAAAAAGCAAAACTGCCCGAAGCAAAACACTTCGGGCAGTTGGTTAAGGGGTTGGTAAAACAAAAAGAACCGGTTTACCCGCCTGCGCTTTCGGCAGGGCAATCGTCGTTTTCGGTTGCCGGACGCGGAAAATTCATCCACACATCGTCATCGGGGCGGTCAATGGGCAACTCGTTCAGTTTGTCGTAGCGGCGCATGTCAATCCACCGGTGGCCTTCGCCATACAGCGAGTAGCGGCGTTGTTTTAAAATTTCGTCACGCACCTGGTCTTGACCGGTTCCGCCGCTGTAATCGGGCAGGCCGGCGGCGTTGCGAATAAGGTTAATGGCAAACAATGCTTCGGTGGTGTTGCCGTTCAGGTTTTGTGCTTCGGCATAAATAAGCGCCAGTTCTTCGTTGCGCACAATAGGAATTGGGTCAGACTGGGAGCGGTAGCGGTAAAAGTCATAAGCGCTCTGCAATCCATCCTGAAAAGCGGTATCTGTGCGCATACCAACTTTCCACAGGCGGTGGTCGCCGGGTTCGGCATCGGTAATAAAACCGGGTTGTGCGGCGCGCAGGTTGCCGCCGGCAGCCGAGTTAAGCGGGTAATACATTTCGTTAACCTGGTCGCCGCCGGCATTGGAAAAGAGGTGGTAAACACCTTTGTACAAGGTAGCGCTGTCAGAGGTCAGTTCAAAGAAAGACTCGGTAAGGTTTTGCAGGGCAGCGGTTCCGTTGAGTTGGTAAATAGAAACCCTTGCGGCAATGGCGCGGTTAAACTGCCTGAAACCTTCCGGCGTAGTAAACCCGGCAAAACCCGAAGAAAGCCCGAAAGCAAACTCATTTCCTGCCGATTGGAGCAGTTGAGCACCTTCATTTAACATGGTTGCAATAGCGGTTAAACCTTCGTAGTAGGTAACAAAGGAGCCAAGGTTGTCGGGGTTGGCAACATCAATTCTTATGCCGCAATGGTGCAACTGGTTCAGCGCCATCAGCAGCTGGTACGCCATAATGGTTTTGGCAAACCCGCGGTAGCCGTTTTTCTGTTCATCGGTAAGGTCGGCATTGGTATTGTTAACCGCATTCAGCAAAATATTGCAGTTACGCACCACGCGGTAGCGCTCTGCAAAAGGCTGCGTAGTGTAAAAGGTATTGTTGTCTAAGGTGGCAGATGCTTTGCCCAGCAAATCGGACGTAAAGCGCGGGTCGGAACCCGAAAAACGGTACCACTCCCGTCCAATAACGCCAACACCGTCAAAATAAGTGCCTAAACGGTTGCGCATTCCGGCTTCAATACCCGATACCACATTGTTCAAATCGCCCACGGTGGCGTTTCCCTCTACGCCTTCCAGACTGGGGCCGTTGGGGTCAACCTGCTCATCTATTTCGCAGGCATTAAAAGTACACAAAGCGCCGGCAATGAACAGGACAGGCAGAAGTGAAGATAAAAATCTATATATTTTCATATTGTTCTTCAGTTTGATTGTTAAGTAAAAAGTGCCTGACATAAAGATTTAGAAAGAAACCGATAAATGCCCAAAGAAACGTTTGGCAGAGGGAAACGGCAGTACTTCCACGTTGCTCGAAAAGCCATCGGAGCCAAAGTTGGAAACTTCGGGGTCATAGCTGTTGTATTGGAAGAAGTTGAGCAGGTTATTTCCCGAAACGCCTAATTTCAGATTTTTCACCTTACCGTCAAACAGGTTCCGGAAATTGTAGAACAAGCCAATTTCACGCAGGCGCACATAAGAGGCATCTTCAATCCAGGCTTGTGCGGTAGTACCTAAAGCATTCAGCCGGTAATTGCCGTTGGTAAGTTCGCCGTTGGGGTCAAGGTTGGTATCGTCAAAATCGGGGCTGGTTCCGTAAATATCGGTGAGCAGGGTAGAGAGGTTAATATTGTCGCCGCCCTGTTTCCAGTGAATTAAGAAAGACAATTCCAGATCTTTGTAGTTAAGAGAGTTTTGGAAACTCATCTGGAAATCGGGTTCGGCATCGCCAAAAGCAACAACACCGTTGGGGCTGATACCCACAATTTGGGTGGCGCTTTTACCTTCTTCAATTCTGAAAGTACCCAATGTAGCACCAAATGCGCCCAAGTTAAACGCCGGCACATCGAGGCGGGTAATTTCTGAGCGGTTGAGCCAGAAAGCAGTGCGGCTGTACCAGTTAAAATTGCGGTTGCTGATGGGTTGCAGGGTAACTCCTATTTCGATACCGTTGTTTTGCAGGTCGGCGGCGTTGGTTACGCGGGTGGTAAAGCCCGAAGTAGTGGGCACATTTACGTTAATGAGCAGGTCTTGCACCGATTTAATGTAGTAGGTAAAATCTAAGGCATAACGGCCACGGTTAAAACCAAGGTCAAAACCGGTTTCAATTTCGGTTTGTCTTTCGGGTCCTACTTCATTATTGCCGCGCAGGGTGTTGATGAGGCTTCCGGCATTGCCCTCAATAATGGTATTGCCCAAAGAGGTAAAGGTAGAGCCAAAGCGGGCAAAGTTACCGGCCTGACCAAAGGCAGCGCGCAGTTTGAGCTGGCTCAGTTTATCGGGTAAAAAGCCAAACTCATGCAGGTTCAGCGCCAAAGAAGCCTTCGGGTAATAGTATAGCTGGTTGGGATCGCCGTTGTTGGAAGATTTATCGCCGCGCAAACCAAGGGTAGCAATAATTTTATCGTCCCAGTTTACCTCTTCCTGAATAAAGAAACCCATATCGGTTTGGTTGCGGCGGGTTTGTTCTACCGATACCGCACCCGATTGGTCAACGTTTTCCTGCGACCCGATGAGTTCGGTTGCCGTTACCAGAATATTGCTAAACCTGAATTCTTCGCGGGTGCCGCCAAACTGCGTTCTGAAACTTACACCCGAAGGCAGGAAAAAGGAGTGCACAAAGAAACCATTGAAGTTGGCATTGTTGTTGGTTGCCGAACCCTGAATAGAGGCGCCGTTGGTACCGTTGCCGTCTTTTTGAAATTGCAGGGTGCGCGGAAACAACGCTTTGGTATTAAGGGTATAGCGGTCAATACCGGCGCGACCGATAAATTGCAGCGTTGCGGTTTCTGTTTGGTACAGTTTAAGGGTAAGGTTGGCGCCGCCAATATAGCGGTTTACCCTTTCATTGTTGGTAATGAGGTCGCGGGTTTGCAAAAAGTTGGAAGCCGTATAGGGGTTATTGGGGTAATTGCCGTTTTCATCGGGGAAAAGGTTTGCCCAGGGCGGTGTTGCGGCATACGAAATACCCATAGTAGTATTGGTATTGTCGTTGTTAAAAAATCCGCGGTTGGCCGAAGAAAGCGTGTACATGTTGCTAAACCCGATGTTGATTTTTTCGCTCAGTTTATGGTCGAGGTTAAGACGCAACGACAGTTTTTCGTAGCCGGTATTTTTTACAATGCCTTCTTCATTTTTGTAAGTGGTTCCAAAATAGTACTGCGTTGCCTGATTTCCGCCAGACAGGCTTAGATTGGAGGTAGAAAGCAACCCTTTGTTGCCGTACAATTCATCTTCATAATTAAAGATGTTGCCGGCTGCCTGTGCCGCTTCAAAAACGGGCACCTGCGAAGCGCCAAAGGCGGCTTCCACTTTTTCGGCATCAAACTCGCGCACGCCCAGTTTTTTGAGTTGTGTGGCCACCCCAAGCGTTTGCGAGAAGTTAACCATATTTTCGCCGGCTTTACCCCGTTTGGTGGTAATAATTACTACGCCGGTGGCCGCTCTGGAGCCGTAGAGCGCTGCTGCAGAAGCCCCCTTTAAAATTTCGATGCTTTCAATGTCATCGGGGTTAAGGTCGGCAAGGCGGTTGGAGGGGTTATCCTGGTTAGAAGCGCTACCGCCTGCGGCTGCCTGCGAAATTGAGTTTAAGCCGGCAGGGGTGGAGGAGTTATCCATAAAAACCCCGTCAATGATGTAAAGCGGTTGAGAATTGCCGTTAATAGAGGTAAGACCGCGCAGCCTTACCCCAATACCGCCACCCGGAGCACCGGAGTTGGCATTAATTACCACACCGGTAAATTTGCCGTACAGGGCAGCATCTACCGTTTGCGGAGCCGTAACGCCGGTTAGCTCTTTGGAAGATACCGTTGATACGGCGTTGGCTAAATTGCGCCGGGCAACAGAGGTAGCCAAACCCGAAATAACCACCTCTTCCAACCGGGTTACGCTGGGTTCAAGGGTAACATCGAGGCGGCCGGTTGAGGCAGACACACTCATTTCGCTTATTTCGTAACCCACACTGGAATAGGTTAACGTAGCCGATGACCCCGGCACTTTCAGCGAATAATTGCCGTCTAAATCAGACACAGTGCCAACGGTGGTGTTTTTTACCACAATGGTTACACCCACCATGGGTTCACCTTTTTCGTCGGTTACGGTACCGGTTACGGTAAACTGTGCCAGCGCCGCTGTTGAAGCAAGCAACAGGGCAAAAACCAGTGTTGTTGCGTAAGTAAATAACTTTTGCATAGGCATGCATTTTGGTTGTGAGTAAGTAAAGAATAGGTATATTGTTAAATACGGCTGAAATGTATCACTATTTTGCATTCGGTATGCTGTATGCGGGGTAAAAGTTTAAAAATAATGTTCTGAACCGTGTTTTATGCAGGTTAAACGCATTTAGACCATAAATTAGGGCAACTTGCGGTGTTGACAATTAGAAAGTGCGGCTTGTTTGGGAGGCGCCTTTGTATTTGGTGATTGGAGGTAACTGGTGTTTTCCTGTTTATTCTGATTGAATTTCCCATGTTTCCAGATTAGAATTGTAGGCTATTTTCACTATTTCGGCCGGTACACCGGGCATAGTGGTTGCCCAGGTTTGCAGGGCTTTGCCGGCTTTTTCGGGGGTAGGGTAGTAGCGGTAAGTCAAGGCGCAGGTTGGTTCGTTTTTGTGGTATATTAATAAGGTATGGCACACATCAATACCTTTGTCTAAGTAGCGGTACATTTCTTTTTCGGCATTGGCGCACTGCAAGGCATTTCCCGCAGGCGTTTCGGGCTTAAAACGGTTAATGACCACCAAATACACCGGTAAAGGCGCATCGGCATCTAATTCCATTTCGGAAGGGTTTTCTGCAATTTTTGAAATAGCGCCGGCATATCTCGATTGCGGATATTTTTGTGCAAATTGTTTAATCTGGGCAATATCTGTTTCGTATGGATAATGTTCAAACGATAAGGCATGCGTAAGGTACCCTCTGTCATATTTTCCCGAAAGTGCATGTACGTCGGTAAGCGTTTGCAGGCAAAACCTGAAACTGCTTTCTACTTGTTTTGCGTATGCGGTTTTGGGGTATTGAAACAGCAGTTGTTCGCCCAAAACCACCGATTTTATTTCGCCATCCAGGTCTAAAAACGGGTATTCACCACCTATGGCATCGGTTTGCGCCTGTTCAAATTCAATTTTAAGGCGCAGCGGTTCTGCGGCAAGTGCCTGTAGCTTTGCCTCCAGCATAGGCGCTTCGCCCAATGCCACATACATGCCTTCGGCAAAAATGCCTTTTATGCCAATTTCTTTCAGTTCATTAAACAAATAATTACTCTCTTCGTTTTGCAATACATCGGGGTCTTCGTTGAGCAGTGGGTCAAAAACTTGCTCTTCCAGTTGCGGAATTACTTCGTTTTCGCGTTGCAAAAAGAGGTTTTCCAATTCTTTTTCCGAGGTAATGAGCGAGTCGGCACCCAAAACCCGGTAAGCATAATTGGCCAGCAGGTTTTGAAGTACGGCAGGGGCGTGTTCAACATACTTATAGGCGTGCGGCAGGTTTTTCTGCAAGAAGTGGCGTGGTGGTACAGTTTCGGCAGGGGAATTACCGGCCGCGTTAACCTCGCTGCCCGAAGTGGGTTTACAATTGCCAAACAGCAGGCAAATGGCTGCATACAGGCACAGTACAATAAATTGCTTAATTTGCATGATTAAGATTGAACGAAAGATGAATAAATTGCAAGATAAAGGTAAAATTTTTTTGGCGCAACAATAAATTTGCCTGCATAGTACCAAAGATAAATCAAACACTTATATTTGGGCAAGTTTGAAAAAGTCGGTGGATAAAAAGAAAAACTTAAAGATTGCTTTTAAATTCAAGTCTTTTTCCGATTTTTACACCCGAAGTTACCGGGCAAAAGAGTGTTTAAAGCACTGCTGCCCGCTTCAGTCCAACTTGCGAACATTAACAAAACTTTTTTTAACGGTAAACTTTTAAATTATGAGGTATTTGTTTACAACGCTGTTTTTTCTTTGCTTTATGTCTTTACAGGGCGTATACGCGCAAGACCGGCAGGTTAGCGGCACCATAACCGATGACGAAACCGGCGAACCCCTGATTGGGGTAAATATTGTGGTAAAAGGCACCACAACCGGCACCGTTTCTGATTTTGACGGGAATTACGAACTGAAAGTCCCCACCGGTGCAACTTTAGTTTATACCTTTGTAGGGTACGACCCGTTGGAAATGACGGTAAGCACATCGGGCAGAATGGATGTAAAACTCAAGGCTACCACTTTTGAGTTAAATGCAACTACAGTTACCGCCGGTCGCCGCAAAGAGCGCACCCTCGACGCGCCGGCTTCCATATCGGTAATTGAGCAAAAGGAAATTAAGAATGCCATTGTTACCACTCCGTCGGATTATGTACAAAATGCATCGGGTGTTGATGTGGTAAAAACCGGTATGATGAGCGCCAATATTGTGGTTCGGGGTTTTAACAATATTTTCTCCGGTTCACTGCTCTCATTAGTAGATAACCGCATAACCGCCGTGCCTTCACTTAGGGTAAACACTCAATACATGATTTCTACCAACCCGGGCGATATTCAACGCATTGAAGTGCTCAAAGGCCCCGCTTCTGCCATGTATGGACCCAACAGCGCCAACGGCGTTGTGCATATTATTACCGAATCGCCCTTAGATATGAAATCGCGCTTCCGCACCACCGTTTCACTGGCAGGCGGGTTGCGCTCCAAAGTTGATGAAGTGCCCATTTACGATGCTGCAAACCCCGGCGTAAATGTTGAAGATAACGGCGACAAATTTGCTTATATGGGTTCTTTGCGCCATGCTGCCAATTTAACCAAGGGTAAAAACAAAAAGGTAGAAGTAGGTTATAAAATATCGGGTAAATACTTTCTGGGCAATGAATGGCGCTACCGCGACCCATTTGAGCCTTTAAGAGTAGCACGAAGCCGGCAATCGGCCGAAGGAAACAAAGTTTTTCTTACCGACGGAACCGAAATGCTGGAAACCGAAGTACTGGCATTGTTAAGCGATACCATTACCTCTAATGATGTACTGGTTGACTCGCTGGATAATGCCCGCCCGCTTGAGTCTAAAATTTACAACATGGAGGGCCGCCTCGATTTCAGGTTTAACAAAAAAGCCGAACTGATATTTACCGGCGGCGTAAACAGCGCAAGCGGTGTAGAACTTACCGGCTTAGGCGCAGGCCGTGCAGATGACTGGAGATATATGTTTGGACAGGTGCGTTTTATCTGGAAAGATTTGTTTGCTCAAGTGTATCTGAACGCCAGCGATGCAGGCGGAACCTATCTGTTGCGCGACGGAAACCAGATTGTTGACAAATCGAAATTTATTACCTCGCAAATTCAACACACCTCTACGCTGGCAGATGACCGGCTTAAACTCATTTACGGTTTTGATGCACTGCTTACACGCCCCAATACCGAAAGCACCATTAACGGCCGTAACGAAAACGATGATAACATTAACGAGTTTGGTGCATATTTGCAGGGCGATTTTAAAATTAACGAAAAATTCAACATTCTTGCCGCACTCAGGGCAGACAAGCACACTTTTGTAGAAGATATATTTCTTTCTCCGCGTGCCGCTTTCATTTACAAACCCAATTATAACCAAACCCTGCGCTTAACCTACAACCGGGCATTCAGTTCTCCCTCGGCACTCAACACCTCGCTCGATATTTTGAGCGGCAGTTTTCCTACAGGCATTGATGTGCGCGGCAGCGGAAACCGGAACGGATTCCAGTTTAGCTATAATGATGCCGGGTTGCCACAATACCGTTCGCCTTTTGCAGCCCTTATAGGTCAAAATGTTAGCACCTACTATAATTTGGGCGACAATACCATGAACAATGTGGTATATAATATTGCCGTTGGCTTATTGGGCGATGGGTTGAAACAGGTAATTGAAGACCGCAACCTGCCCATTCCGCCTGCAGCCGTTGACAGTATTATTGCCAATATTTTACCATCGGGCGTTGCAAATGTAGAAAACTTGTTGCGCATGTTCAGCGGTGATGCATCGGCTCCGTTTGGTGGCGTGTTAGACCCTGCTTCGGTTAAAGATTTTCCGGCGGTTAAAAACTCGGTTACCCAAACCATTGAGTTAGGTTATAAGGGCATTATTAATAATCGTCTTGCTTTAACAGTTGATGTATATAATACCCGCATTACCGATTTCGTTACGCCCGTTGTTACCCGTACACCTACTGTATTCTTAGACGGCGCTTCTGTTGCGGCAGCTGTTGCCGCTGAAATTACGGCAAACATGAACGACCCTGCTAATGTAGGCTACCGGGCATTGGTTACCGCTGCATTAGACACAGCGCAAGTGGTGCAAGGTATAACGGTAAATGGTAATTCAAATGGCGATGGCACCGAAGAATTAATTACCCTCATTTCGGCTGCTTGTGCACAAATTCCTTTTGGAACCGTTGCACCTACCTTTACCAATGACCCCTCTGTGTTGCTTACTTACTCCAACTTTGGCGATGTAAGCCTGTTTGGAGCCGAAATAGGCGCCAGCTACTTTATTAACGACAACTTTAAAGTAGGCGCAAACTATGCCAGGGTAAGCGATGACGAGTTTGAAACCGATGGCATTACCATAGCCTTGAACGCTCCTAAAACAAAAGTTGGGCTATCGGCGAATTATACGTGGCCAAAAGCAGGGTTAGATGTTGGCGTTCGTTACAGATGGCAACAAAGCTTCCCGGTTAATTCGGGCGTTTATTCGGGTGTAGTAGATGATTTGGAATTTCTCGATTTGAACGTGGGTTATGCCTTGCCGTTCTCGAAAAACACCCAAATTGCACTCTCCATGCAAAATGTGCTTGATAATCAGCAGCAAATGTTTGTTGGCGCACCGGCATTAGGTCGCTTTACCATGTTGCAAATTTCGCACACCTTTGATTCTAACTAAAAAGGAGTTTAATTCATTCAAAACAGCTCTTACAGGTCTTGCGCCTGTAAGAGCTGTTTTTATACATTTTTGTAACTATGCAATTGTTTAAAGCCCATCCGTGGCATGGCATTCCGGCAGGCAGCAATGCGCCGCAGGTGGTAACCGCATTTATAGAAATAGTGCCAACAGATACGGTAAAATACGAAATTGACAAAGAAAGCGGCTGGCTTAAAATAGACCGCCCCCAAAAGTACTCCAACATAGTGCCCGCGCTGTACGGGTTCATACCGCAAACCTATTGCGGGCATGATATTGCCACTTATTGCAGGCAGCAAACCGGCCGTTCCGATGTGCTGCGCGGCGACGGTGACCCATTGGATATTTGTGTGTTGTGTGAAAGGGTTATTCCGCACGGCGGCATCTTGTTGCAATGTATGCCGATTGGCGGATTTAGGCTGGTAGATAAGGGCGAAGCCGATGATAAAATTATTGCCGTTCTGGAAGGCGACGACTTGTACGGGCATTTAACCGATATTGACCAATGTCCCACAGCTGTAATTGAACGCCTGCGACATTACTTTCTTACCTATAAAACCTTGCCGGGTGAACCGCATACCTGTCAGATAACCCATATTTACAGCCGGGCTGAATCATATGAGGTAATTAAGCACAGTTTGAATGACTACAAAAACAGTTTTGTAACCGGTGGTGGTAGTTGAGCAGCAGTCTGATGCCGGCAACGTGTTTTAAAATCCGTAATCGGTCCAATCTTCGGTAAATTCGGCAACACTAAACATTGGGTTCACCTTCATTCCCTTCATTTCGTATTGCTCAAACAGCCCTTTGTCATCTTCCATTTTTTGGAAGATGGGCAGAAATGTTTTTTTATCAATATACAAAGTGGTTTTAGCGGCATAGGAAGTTGGGATTTTAATAACCTGTCCGGTTTTAATATCAAAATAATCGTCAATTCCTTTGTTGCGCTCCATAATCATGTACTCGGCAATATTTAGCTCGCGGGCAATGTCATAAAGGCTTTGCCCCGCTTTAACGGTATAGTTGGTAAAGGCAAAGGTGGGGTCGGTAATTTGTAATATATAGCAGTCTTTACCATCGTAAGTAGTAGAGCCGGTTACTTTAAACACCTGGTTTACACCGTTTTGGGCGGCGGCCCGTTTATAGGCATCCTGAATAATTTTTTTTACTTTTTTAAAGCCTATAGATAAAATGGTATGGTGCTGTGTACCCATCATTTGTTTGCTGGTAGGGTGCAGTTTAACGTTTACATAGGGAAAACCGTTGGGTTTTATCAGCGCTTTACCACCACGCTCTCCATCGTTATACAATACTTCAATATGCCCGCCCTCGGGAGTTTTGGTTTTCAGATATACTTTAAGCGGCGCAACGTTTAATTTGGTAAAAGTTTCGGCGTTGTTCCAGCCGTTTATCATGCGCTCTTTCTGAAAAAAAGTATATTGCATGGTTTTGGTGCGGTCAATGCCGGCATACATGTTGTCGAGCAAACCTGCAACATCAGATTCATAGCCTGCCCGAGGGGTAAAAGCGGTTACTGCACATAAAAATAAAGCAGCAAGGAGAAATTTGAGTTTCATTTTTAACGTGTTAAAAAAATAAAAAATATTAATACTGTTCTTTGTCATTCGGAAAATCACCCAACTTAACATCTTCCACATAACGCTGAACAGCGTTTTTTATTTCAGCAAAGAGGTTAAGATAACGGCGCAAAAACCTCGGGTTAAAGTCCTGGGTTATGCCCAGCATATCGTGTAAAACCAGTACCTGTCCGTCAACATAATGACCTGCGCCAATGCCAATTACAGGAATTTTAACCGCTTCGGCTACCCGCTTGCCCAACAGGGCAGGAATTTTTTCCACCACTATTGAAAAACACCCTATTTGTTCAAGCAGACGGGCATCTTCTATCAAACGCTCGGCTTCTTCTTCCTCTTTGGCGCGTACCGAGTAGGTTCCGAATTTGTAAATAGATTGCGGCGTTAAACCCAAATGCCCCATAACGGGTACACCGGCGCTTAAAATGCGCTCAATAGAATTTTTTACCTCCCGGCCGCCCTCCAACTTAATGGCATGTCCGCCCGACTCTTTCATGATGCGAATGGTAGAAGCCAACGCTTTTTTTGAATTACCCTGGTACGACCCAAAGGGCAAATCAACCACTACCAAGGCTCTTTTTACCGCCCGCACCACCGATGAGGCGTGGTAAATCATTTGGTCTAAGGTAATGGGTAGCGTAGTCTCATGCCCGGCCATTACATTAGACGCCGAGTCGCCCACCAAAATAATGTCTATACCGGCATCATCAACAATACGGGCCATTGAATAGTCGTAGGCGGTAAGCATGCTGATTTTTTCGCCCTGCTCTTTCATGGCTTGCAGTATGTGCGTGGTAATGCGTTTTGCTTCAATTCCTTTAAATGTTGACATAATACGGCTTTGTTTTATGAATATAAATGTTGAATGCTATTGTAAAACTGCACAAATTTTAACTATAAAACAACTACAGAATGGCTTGCCGGCAAACCCCAATTGCTCTTTAGCCCGAAAATTAGCAACTGCAAGCTACAATTACATTATTAACAGCAATTTTTGTGAAAATTATGCCAAAACAACCTATTTTTGAAACTTAAAACAAATCCGAAATTTTAAAGTAAATTATTAATTTATGCAAAAAAAATTCCTGCCTTTATTCTCCTTTTTACTGTTTCTTGCCTCATCCTGCAGTACCGATTTTGATATAGCCTCTGACTGGAAAGAAATTACGGTTATTTACGGATTGCTGAATGCCGGAGATACAGCGCAATATGTAAGGGTAAATAAGGCTTTTCTGAGCGAAAACACCAGCGCTCTGGAAATTGCACCTATTGCCGACTCGCTCTATCACAACCCGCCGGCTCAGGTGCTTCTTAAACGCATAGATGCCAATGATAATGTATTGCAAACTATTACCATGCAGCGGGTAAATGCCGAAACTGAGGGTATTTTGAAAGATAATGGCTTATTTGCAACCAATCCTTATTATTTATTTAAAACCAATGCCACGCTAAACCCCGATTTTAAATACCGGATTGAAGTAACCACCCCCGAAAACAAGGTTATTACCGCAGAAACCGATGTTATTGCCAATTTTGATGCCATAAGACCCGACCCGGAATTTGACATCAGCTTGCTCTCTGAAAACTATACCATGCGTTGGTCGCCTTCCGATGAGGTAGGTATTTATGACATGGATTTATACCTGCGTTTCGATGAGCAGTATATAACCCCGACTGGCAGTATTGTTACCGAACCCCGAACCATTAAATGGAATGTCTTTTCCAACCTGAACCGCGAAACTTCCATAGAAACGGGTAAAGTAACTTATGACCTGAACATAGATGCCTTTTTTGCCTTCCTCAACCAAAACTTATCCGATGTCGACTCGGTAGAATACCGTTACTTCAAAGGAATTGATTTTATGATACACGCAGGCAGCAATGAACTGAAAACTTACAACGATGTTGCTTTTGCACAGTTTGGCGTAACTGCCAGCCAGATTTTGCTGGAATACACCAACATTAATGGCGGGTTGGGGTTGTTTGCTTCCAGATATAGCAAGCAAATTTTAAATGTAAAGCTCAGCAACCAATCGCAAGATTTACTGGCCTGCGACCCGCGTACCAAAGCACTGAAATTTGCCAGCAGCCCGGGTAATCCGGCCTATCCAGATTGTAATTAAAGAAAGAAACGGTGTTTTACACACTTGATGGCGCCGGCTAATCTAATCGTAGTTAGCAATTGCTTTTTACCATGTTCAACAGCATTTCTACATGATACTGTCATTTACAGGAAATTTCTCCAAAAAAATACAGAAAAAAAGGAGAAAAAATCCTATTTTTGCCATAATTAGCTTAATTTATCTATATTTGTACCAAATCTATATTTTAATTAAACTCAAGCATATGTTCCGTGCTGTCAATATTGCGAAAATATTTTTAGTTGTTTGCATGTTTGCATCGCCATTGCTCTTTGCCCAACAAAACGGGAGAGCATTTGTAAATGGTAATTCAACAGATAAAAATGCTTTTGAAGCTTCTCCACAGCAACTCAATGAATTGGTAGATGCCCTAAACTGTACATTGGGCAGCGCCACGCAGCCATTTGACAAGCTGAACGTTTACTTTTTTGACGACAAACTGGCACAAGCTTTTATTGCCATGTTGCAATCCAATAATTACCCACAAATTAATCAGCAGGCGGCTACTATGTTTATTACCTGGTCAAATGGAGTGAAAGAATTGCTTCGGTCTTACCATGGAAAAATTGCTGAAGTAAAATTGTTGCAAACCAATCAGCGGCATGGCTCAACCCCCGATATGAAAATTGTGGCCGCCAGATTTCATTTGCATTTTAAAGATGGCGCCATAGAGCCGCTTCATCTGCTTTTAATTGATTTCAACGGTTATTACCGAATTTTAAACACCGAAGAGTAAATCCTGACCCGTAAAGCGCTCCTTATTACCTAAAAACTCCTGCCACCATTTACACAAAACACTCTATGATAAAAGCAATACACACAGCCAAACTGTTTCCGGCTTTTTTAGTCATTTTGCTATGCCTTTGGTTTAGTTTTGCTTACGGACAAACCACGCAACTCAACGATGGTCGAATTAGACTTAGAGTTTGGGTACATAAAGTGTGGACCAATGCCAATTGCGACGACCTTGGCGTACAGGAGTATGTGTATCGGGGTATCAGGGTCCGCCCGCGTACCGATGTTACCGGTATCGGATGGTCGCCTTCAGGTGTTAATATCCGGGCAAACGGTGATGAAAACCGTTGGTGGAGCCGCACAGAGTGGGCAGGATTGCAACTTCCGGGTGGTGGTGGTTATTGGCCTATGACTCAAGATGCAAATGGCGTATTATTGCTCGATGTTACCTATCCTTCTACTGCAGCTCCAACCTCTTTCGATTGGTCTGTTGCCGAAATGTTTGAAGATGACGACACCAGTTGCCCATGGCCTTGCGATGGCGGAACCGACCCGTGGCAATATAACCCGCAGTTTTGCTGTGGCATATTGCAGGATGATAACTATATAGGATATTCACAGGCATCGGTGGTAAACCCCTTCAGAGGCGGCCCAAATGGGCAGGTGCATTATGTTCAAACCGATATTTTGGGAGGTGGCGAGCAATCGAGCTATGCCGTTTTGTTCGGTTTTCAATGGGATTGGGTAGATCCCCTGCCGCCACTGCCTACCGCTTCTACCAACCAAACAAGCGGCGGTATTGAATATCAGGACGGTAACCTGCAACTCGATGTACAATTAATGGGTGTTTGGAGTGATATGGATTACGATGGCGGTATCAACTGCTTTTTCGGGTTAACTGATGCCGAAGAACTACGGGTGCTTTGGCGCGCCAGGGATAATCTTGCCGGTTTTGCCGGCGCATCTTCTTGTATTACCTCCCTTGCGCAGCAGGTGCCACAGTGGAATACCGGCAGCCCGATTGTAAACCTGCTCAACAAAAATTACACCACAGCACAAACCAATTTTAAAGAATTTGAAATAGAACTCCAGTTATGGGAAGAGGATAGCTGGAGTATATTTGGTTTTCAGTGCGGTACCGATTGTACATTTGATGCCGGATTTTGCCTGGCTTTTGATGATGATGCCTATTGGAGTGGTACAACCGGACTAGTAAACTGGCGCAACAGTGTACCCTCTCCCAATGCAGGCACTACCACATGGAATTACTTAGATGTACCGCTTAGGGCAAGTTCTTCTTCTTATATTAACTGGACTGCCTGGCTGCGTTACCGGTGGATTCAGGCTGCACCAACAGTAGCAATTGTTGCACCCAAAGACCGCACACTTTGTATTGGAACATCAACAACCCTGTCGGTTAATGCGCAGCAAACAACCTATTACCAATGGCAGGTTTCCAGCACCACCGGCGATGACGACGGCGATGGTAACGGATTTACCGGCTGCCCAACCAACGCTGCCTGGACCGATATACCCGGCGCTTACTGGAAAGATTATGTGCCGCCGCAAACCCCAGGTACGCGCCTTTACAGGGTTATTTGCAGTAACCGAACAGGAACAGGCAGCTATACTTCATCGGGACCAAGGCTTAATT
This sequence comes from Sphingobacteriales bacterium TSM_CSM, assembly GCA_002212725.1. Taxonomy (GTDB): domain Bacteria; phylum Bacteroidota; class Bacteroidia; order Chitinophagales; family UBA2359; genus UBA2359. The sequence goes on from MTCR01000125.1 coordinate 25,704, forward strand.
CGGTTATATCAGATTGTTTCAGGGTTACTTATTTCCCTTACGCACCTCCAATTATCAGCAATGCCTGCGGCTCAAGTATTGTGGGCGGCATAGCGTATTCTTTTACCATGCCCATAGTGCCGGCAATAGGTGCAGTGGCTAACGCTACGTCTTATACATGGTCAGTTTCGCCTTCCGCCGGTGTTAGCATATCGGCACCCAATGCCCAAACTACCAATATTACTTTTCCGCCGCCTAATGGCAGCCAGGTATATACCGTAACTTTAACCGTTGCCGATGCCTGTGCTGCTGCCAATGCTACAAGTACGTGTACTGTAACCGCAACGTCAGACTATTGCGGCATTATTTATGTGGCACCGCCTGCTTCGGGCGGTAATGATGTAAATATTGGTTCGCCAACAGCGCCGGTGGCAACCATTCAACAGGGGTTAACCATTGCCGGCAATTCGGGCGGCGCCCGAACCCATATCAGGGTGCTGGAAGGCAGTTATTCGCAAAGTACTGTGGTAAATCTGGTAAACAACGTAACGCTTGAAGGTGGCTACCGCCTGGTTGCCGGCGAGTTTGTGAAAAACAGCTCGGCAATTACCACAATTACCCTATCGGGTTTAGAAACCGCAGCCACTACCGGCAGCAATGACATTGAACACATTATGGGCTTCAAGTCAAACGGCTTAACCGGCTGGACACTGCAAGACCTTACCATCACCACTGCCAACGCAACCGGAACAACTCCAAGCAACAGGGGCAGGTCTAATTATGCAGTTTGGATTAACAACTCTTCCAACTACAATATTGTCAGATGTAATATTACATCGGGTTCGGCAAGCAGTGGTGCTACAGGAGCAACAGGCAGTGCAGGAAGTAATGGCAGTGTAGGCAGCGTAGGTGGTAATGGAAGTTGTGACGGAAACTATTCTTGTTGTTTTGGTTCAGAATCTGCACCCGGCGGAAATGGAGGAGCAGGAGGTACAGGTGCCGTAGGTGTAGCAGGAGGTGCCAATAATGCAAGTACTACTCCAAGCAATCCAGGTGCCAATGGAACTGGAAGAAACGGCGGCGGCGGTGGTGCCGGTGGAAAAGGTGGCGGTTTTTCTGGTGGTAATAGCGCTATTAATGGTTCCAATGGTGGTGGTAGTGCTTCGGCAGGACCAAATACTGGAGTTGGCATAGCAGGAGGGCAAGGAGATCCTGGCGGTGATGGCACCAATGGTGCTAATGGTATCAATGGTGCTAACGGTACTACAGGGACAGTTGGAGCAGCCGGAACACATACCAGCGGCTATTTTGTACCAGGTAATCAAGCTGGTGCCGGAACAGATGGTAGTGGCGGCCAAGGCGGTGCTGGCGGCGGCGGTGGCGGTCGTCAAACATGTTTTTCTTGTAACGACGGACCTGGTAATGGTGGTTCTGGCGGTGGTGGCGGAGGCCAAGGCGGTGCTGGCGGTACTGGCGGTTTTGGTGGCGGTAGCTCTTTCGGTATTTACAGAACTAATAGTAATACAGGTGCAGCCATTACACAAACAACATTAACTACTGGAACTGCTGGTATTGGTGGTATTGGTGGTGCAGGTGGTGCAGGCGGTGCAGGCGGTGCGGGCGGAGTAAGAAATACAACCTGTACATCTGAAATAGGAGAAGGTGGAGCGGGCGGTAGTGGCGGTAGTGGCGGTAGTGGCGGTAGTGGTGGCACTGGCTCAACAGGAATTACTGCTCAACTATGTACTGATGGAATAACATCAAACCCCTCAACTGCCATTCCCACCGCCGAAATTACCGCTAACTACAGGCAGGGGTGTACCAACTCCTACATTACCTTAACCACACCTTTTACCGCATCTGCTTTTACCTCTTATGATGCAGGCGGAGCAATAGTAAATGATATAACTTCTTCAACCTCTTCTTATACCTCACTTTCCGACCCGCTTGCCATTTACTACACTTCAACAGGGCGCAAAGACCTGCAAATTGGTGGCAATACCTATTTTGATTTTATACACGTTGTAACGCCCCGAACTTTACCGGTCATTGATGCCCTGCCGGCTACGGTATGCGTAGGAACCAACAATATTACGCTTGGTTGTACGCCCAACAGCCCAACGCTCTCTACGGCTTATGAATGGACCATACAACAAACACCGGTAACCGGGCTTAATACGCCATCGCCGGTTTATACATTTTCGGTAGAGGATCCGGGGGCGGTAACTTTGCAAAACAACACCGGCTGCCCCATAACATATCAAATAAAACTTCGGGTTAGAGATGATTGCTGTGGCTGGTCAATACCGGTATTTGCTACAGTAACTGTTGAGCCGCCTATCAGCAACAATACAATAACCGCGCCTGCATTTACCTCCTTCTGTACATCGGGCAACCCGGGTAATATTGCAGGTTCATTTCCTTCCGGTGGTACCTGTTCCTACACTTATCAGTGGCAACAAAGTTTTAATGGCGGTGCTTTTACCAATATTGCCGGCGCCATTTCCCAAAGCTACGATCCGCCTAACCTTACTACCGTTGGTACCTATCAATTTGTGCGCATAGTTAATTCCAGTGTTTGCGGCTCCAGTACCAGCAATGTAATAACAATTAATGTTTATACTCCGCCAACAGTTGCGCCTATCGGAGGTACGGTTTGTGCCGGGCAAACGCTTCAGTTGTACGGCAATGCCTTGCCCGGAAGCGGAGCAATTGTCAGCCATCAGTGGTCAGGGCCGGGGGCAGCTTACCTCAACAGTTCGGGTATTGAAAACCCCATATTTAACGCAACTTCGCTTACTTCGGGTTCATTTTTGCTTACTTATCTGGCGCTCGATGCCAATAATTGCAGTGCAACTGCCAACGTTACAATTACCATTGCCCCGCTGCCGGTTATTACCAATCCGCCTTTGCCCAGCACAATTTGCTCAGGGCAAGCGGTGGTGTATAATCCCATCAGCAATCTGGGTTCTCCGCCTACAATATTTTCTTATTCGTCAAGCGTAACAGCGGGTTCAGTTACGGGTAATACTTCCAGCCTCAATGGCAATATTAATGATGTATTGGTGAATACCGGTACCACGCCGGCAACAGTGGTTTACACCGTTACACCCGGTACGCCCGCAGGTTGTGCCGGTTTCCCGATTAACTTTACCGTTACCGTAAGTCCGCCACCAATTGTTCCTGTGCCGGCTGTTGACCGCACCAATTTCTGCTCCGATGACCCCGGCAATATTTCGCTTTCTGCTTCGGGTGGCGCCGGAACAACTTTGCAATGGTTTACCGGAAGTTGCGGCGGTACTGCCATCGGAACAGGAAATCCGCTGGTAATTGCCTCGCCTACTACTACTACTACCTATTTTGTGAGGTATCAGGATGCATGTGGCAACTTATCGGGTTGTGCCACGGTTGTGGTAAATGTGTATCAGTTGCCAACTGCCAACATTACGCCTAATCCGGCAACCGTTTGTACTAATTCCACGCTGTTGCTCAACGGTAACCCAAGCGGCGGTTCAGGTACCTATACCGTACATACATGGACAGTAAGCGGCGGGTCGCTCACCAACGGAAATACCGTAACACCCACCTTCAATGCGCCTTCTGTAGCAACGCAAACCACTTACACGGTAACCTACCGGGTAACCGACAGCAATGGTTGTCAATCGGCCGTAGTAAGCAGAACAATTACGGTAAATCCGCAGGATGCAGCATCGGTTGCCAACCTTAATGCATGTCAAAATGGCACTACTTATTTTCCCGTTGTTACAGGTGTTACCGGAGGTACATTTTCACAGCCACCGGGTTTAAGCATTAATTCAACTACAGGGGCTATCAATGCCAATGCCTCTACACCCAACACCTACACTGTAGTATATAATACCGCAGGAGCGCCAACTTCTGTATGCCCCAGAACTACCACTTTTACCGTTACTATTTTAGCGCCCGATGTTGCGGTTATTAACTCTATGAGTCTTTGTACCAATGGCGGCATTACTTTTCCCAATGTTTCATCGGGATTAACCGGCGGCACATATACCGGTTTCACTCCGGCAGGGTTAAGCATGAACCTGGCTACCGGCGCAATCAATCCATCTGCCAGTACGCCCGGTGTTTACACTGTAACCTATAATACAGCCTCCGCTCCGTTGTCGGTTTGCCCTGCCAATATTACTTTTACCGTTACCATAATTGCACAAGATCAGGCAAGTATAAGCAATGTAAGCCTTTGCCAAAGCGCTTCTGCATATACGCCAACAGTAACCGGTACACAAAGCGGAACCTACTCTGCTGCGCCGGGCGGGTTAAGTATTAATGCATCAACCGGGGTCATTACCCCCGCCTCCAGTTTTCCCAATACATATACCGTAACATATAATACTGCACCAACCGGCTCACTTTGCCCAACCACCACCACGTTTCAGGTGCAAATATTAGCCACTCCCGCCACTCCTGGAGTTATGACAGGCCCCACAACATTATGTCCCGGTGCTACGGCAAACTACAGCGTACCGGCTGTTTCAGGCGCTACGTCCTATAGCTGGACAGTTCCGGCAGGTGCTACTATTAACTCGGGACAGGGAACAACCGGTGTCAACGTAACCTGGGGAGCATCGGGCGGAAGTATTTGTGTGCGCGCGCAAAACACTTGCGGTCTTGGTGGCCCCCGATGTGTAACTGTTACGGTCAGCGATACGCAAAACCCCACCATTACCTGTCCTGCAAATATGTCAATTCCTGCCGGGCCAACCTGCTCAACACTAATGCCCAATTTAACATTGGCAAACGGCACGGTATTGGCTAATTCAGTTACTGAGTTTTCGGGAACACAAGGAAGCAACAACTGGTATTATGGAGAGTATTTCGCCAATTCTTCCTGTAATTTTGCACAACTGCCTGCCTGGAATTCAGGGTTAAGCCAATGGCAAAACAGTCAGCCTTTCAATACGCCTTATCTGAATGCTAACAGCGGGCATCCTGGCGTAACCGATTATAAGTGGGCTGTGAGAAGATGGGTTGCAGAAATTACAGGTAACATTAATATAGCCTTGCAGTTTCAGGATTTAAATACCGGCTGCGGCAATGGCGCGCATATTCGGGTGTTTGTAAATGGTGTGGAAATATGGCAGTACTTTAACGTTCCTGCCGCACTCACCCCCTGGAACCTGACCAATATTTTTGTAAAACAAGGAGATGTGGTTGATTTTGTAATTGACCCGAACGGAACTGATACCGGTTGCGATGCCACCTTATTAACTGCGGTTATTACGGCAAATACTGCATTTACGGCATCCGATAACTGTGGAACACCAACCGTTACGCAAAGTATTGCTGCCGGAACTGCAATAGGTCCGGGTACATCTACCGTTACCCTTACAGCTACCGATGGTGTTGGCAGAACTGCTACTTGTAATGTAAATATTACGGTTACCAACAGCACCAATGCTTCATGGACACCGCCTGCCAACCTGTGTGCTACATCTGCACCGGCTACACTTACACCGGTACAGCCAACGCTTGGCTTTTATTGCACCAGTTTAACCGGAACCTGGAGTGGTAGCGGTATTACCAACAATGGTAACGGAACTGCCTCATTTAACCCAAGTGGGTTATCTGGCAACATTCCGGTTACCTATACCATAGGAACCGGTGCTTGTCAGGCAACCTCCACCCAAAATATTGCAGTAGCGGCAGCTCCAAATGCCGCTATAAGCGGTGCGTCTTATGTGTGTGCAGGTGGCAGCACTCCTTTAACCGCATCGGGAGGCTCCACCTACAATTGGAGTACCAGCCAATCTGGCGCAACTATTACAGTAACTCCATCTTCCACAACTGCATATACGGTTACGGTTACCAATGCAACGGGTTGTACAACCACGGCAAATGCTACGGTTAACGTTGAAAACTGCAATAATTGCCAAATTACCAATCCGGTTGTTACAACTACCTGTAGTTCGCCATTCTGTCCGGGTTCCCCGAGCGGCGACTATTTTCTTGTTGTTACCTTTAATAATACAGGCGGAGGAGCTAATGGAGTTGATATTTACGTAAATGGCACATTGCTGGCCGATAATGTAGCCTACAGCGGAACCGGCACAACAAATATCTGTATTAACCATGCCTCATTCATTTCAAACGGACAAACGAATATTCAGGTAGTTATAACTGATGCCAATGCAAGTGTGCCATCAACTTTAACACCACTAAATCCGTCTTGTCAGGGGTGTCTTACTACTGCTTCCGGTTTGGCGGTGAATGAGGTTTCAAATGGATCTACCGGCAATCAGGAGTGGTTCGAACTGCTCGTTACGGGCAATCAGTTGTTAAACCTGAATGGATGGGTTATTAACGACAATAATGGAACTTTTAATGGTGGAAATGTGAGCCCCGGTTACTTGTTCTTTAACTTAGCCAATGGACCTGCTTGTAGTGTGCTTTCTGCTATTCCGCCCGGTTCCGTAATCGTGGTGTATAACGGCGATGCGGGTAGTAAAGACCCGAATATACCTGCCGATGACCCTTATGACAGCAACTCCGATGGTGTTTACATAATTCCCAGTACGCATTTGTGTTTCAGCTATTGCAATAACGAAACAATACCTTGCGCATCTCCGGGTGCGCCTCCTGCATGGTCAACATTTATGGGGTTGAACAATACAGGTGATGCTGCACAAACGCTTTCCCCTGCTGGTTCATTTTTCAGCGGTTTGGGATATGGTACCGTTGGTAATACCACAGCGCCGGCCGGAAGCGTTTACCTGCCGGTTAATAACACATTCCAGTTTTCATGTGGCTCTCTTTCTAATGTAGCAAACTATACAGGGGGGGGGGGCTGGCATTCGTAGTCCCGGCGTTGCTAACAATGCTAATAACCAGTCTTTGATTAATCTGTTGGCAACAAACAGCATCTGCTACAATTGTGCTACCTATAACGAACCTGCAACTGCTTTAAACATAAGTGCAACAGTAACTTCCAATATTGCATGTAATGGGGGGACAAATGGTGCTATTGATTTAACACCTAACGGAGGAACCACACCTTATACTTATGACTGGAGTAATGATGGCCCCGAAAATCCCGATAACGATCCGCAAGATCTGTCATCAGTACCCGCAGGGGTTTATACCGTTACTGTTACCGATAATATTAATTGTACGGCAGCAGTCAGTGCTACAATAACACAGCCCAACGCAATTACAATCAGCTCCACACCCACAAATGTTTCTTGCAATGGTGGAAGTAATGGAGCTATCGATATTACAACAGTCGGAGGTACATCTTCTTATACTTATGATTGGAGCAATGACGGTCCAGAAAACCCCGATAATGATCCGCAGGACTTAAGCGGTCTTTCAGTGGGTACATATTCGGTTACCGTTACCGATACAAATAATTGTACCGCAGCATCATCCATAACCATCACCCAACCGACTGCATTAACCGCCTCCATCACCGGTCAGACCGATGTGGGTTGCAACGGCGGCAACAACGGCAGCGTGACCATTGGCGCAAGCGGCGGCACGCCGG
>MTCR01000131.1 GCA_002212725.1 Sphingobacteriales bacterium TSM_CSM
ACGACCTTCGGGCAGATTTTTCCAACTATGGCGACAGCATTGATGTAATGGCGCCCGGCGTGCAGATTTGGAGCACTGTTGCCACCAACACGTCGTCTTACGAGTTTTACGATGGCACGTCTATGGCCTGCCCTTACGTTTCGGGTTTGGCGGCTTTAATGTTGTCTTTCGACCCCACAGCCAATCCCGACCGGATTGAGGAATGCCTGGAAACCACCGCCGACAATATTGATGCCCTGAACCCGGGTTTTGAAGGGCAACTGGGTGCGGGCAGGGTAAACGCTTTTCTGGCTGTACAATGCACACCATCGGAACCAATAGCCAATTTTACCTGGTCTGCTCAGCCACCCTGCGCCGGCGAAACCTTTACCTTTAACGACATTAGTGCGGGCACCGACCTGGATAGCTGGCAATGGTCGTTTCCGGGCGGAACCCCAACAAGCAGCACCGCACAAAACCCAACGGTTACCTACCCCACTGCGGGTACTTACACCGTAACGCTGGTAGTATCCAACTATTTAGGCAGCAGTACGCTTACCCAAACCGTTACCGTAGCGCCGCCAAGTGCCTATATTACCGGCGCGGCTGTAATTTTGCTGGGCTATGTAGTGCCGGTTGAAGTGAGCTTTACCGGTTCGCCCCCGTGGAGTTTTACCTACACCAATGGCGTTACCACCCAAACTGTTACAGGTGTAACCGAAAACCCCTATATACTGAACCTTGCCCCGCAAATAACCACCACCTACACGCTTACCGCCATGAACAATGCTTTTTGCACCGGCACGGTAGGTGGTACAGCTACTATTGTGATAATTGTACCCAGCGAAATTAATGATATTTGCGATAATGCCCTGCCGTTTCCGGCGCTTTCCATAGGTGCGCAAAGTTGTATTGTAGGCAACAACAACAACGCTTTTGGCGAATTGCCCTACATTAACCAAAACAACTGCGCCGGCATACCCATGCCCGGACCCGCAGCCGACCTTTGGTACAGTTTTGTGGCGGTTTCCAATATTTTAGATGTTTCGCTTACTTTTGATATGGATACGGCCGTGGTTGCCTTATATGAAGGCGCCTGCAATGCCCTCATCGGGCGCGATTGCTCGGTTTCTTTCGATGGTACGCTGAATGCCACTTTTGCACCCGTTACGCCGGGGTTAACCTACCATATTCAAATCAGCGGCGGCTCTGGCACCGATACCGGCGATTTTCAACTATGCCTTGAAAACTATGGCGAAACCATTGACGAAATTTGTATGCTGGGGCAGAGTTTGGTGGTAAACCCGCCGCCTGTGTTGGGCACTTACCTGCCCGGGCAAACCGTTGATTTTTGCTTTACCGTAGAAGGCTACAACCAAAACGCCGCCGACTGGTTTCATAGCTTAGTGCCGGTTTTGGGCGGCGGCTGGGATGCCGCCACGCTTACACCCACCTCCATACCACCCTCCTGTTCGGGCAACGGCGACTGGGATTGGTATGTCGGGCCTATTGTGAGCAACGGCGGAGGTTCAGGACCTGCTACCGGCCCCCAAGGGCCCGGCTATTTCTTTGAATCAGATGCCGGATGCCCTGGCCCGTGCGACCCAACCGACCCCGGCGACAATTTTGGCGACCCCACAGACGGCACCTGCGGCTGGGAATTTTGCTTTTCGGTAACTACGCTGGCGGCTTGCCCGCCTGCTTTTGACGGACAAGACCTGAGTATTACCTTCCGCAATTTTTCCGATTCTGAAACGGGCAGTTGGGGAGTAAACAGTATTTGCCCCGAAGACCCCGAATATACGTTTAAATCGGTATTATCGTGCTGCGCCATACCCGAAATGACGGGCATTTTTCCAACCTGTGCCGAACCCAATATTGGCGTGGTTACGGCCACCGCTACGGCCGGCGTGCCACCGTTTGAGTTTGCATGGAGTACCGGCTTTGTTGAAAGCAGCAATACCTCCTCCACCATATCAAATCTGCCGGCGGGTTTTTATGTGGTAACAGTTACCGATTTTGAAGGCTGCTCGAAAGAGGCATCGTTTACCCTTATAGCACAAAACAACTTTAGCATAGACGTATCGCCCGATGTTACGATTTGCAGCGGCGAAGGTACACAACTCAATGTAATAGGCGGCGTATCGTATGTGTGGGCGCCCAGCACCGGCTTGTCTGCCAACAACATAGCCAACCCAATTGCCGCACCGCAAGATACCACGCAGTATGTGGTAGTTGCCACCGATGCCAGCGGCTGTACGGCATACGGCATTGTAACGGTAAACGTAAACCCTGCCCCGGCAGTAGATGCCGGTCAAGGAGGGGTAATTTGCCCGGGCGAAAGTTTGAACCTCTTTGCATCGGGTGGCTTTGCCTTTAGCTGGGAACCGCCCGATGGTTTATCGGTTACCAATTTCCCCAATCCGGTGGCCAGTCCCGCTCAAACTACCACTTATACCGTTACGGTTACCGGCAACTACACCTGTACCGCCACCGATAACGTTACCGTTGTGGTAGCTTCGGAACCCTTTTTTCCGGTTGAAAACATTGATACCGTAGCTTGCAGTACCGATGTGCTGGAGTTACAACTAACCAATGTAAACTATATTTCAAATTATGACTACCAATGGTCGCCAACTACCGGATTGAGCAACCCCAACATACCCAACCCCGTTGCCACTGTAACCGATGACATAACTTATACCATTACCGTTACCAACCCGCAGGGCTGCCAAACCGTACGAACCGTGAGCATTACCCTTGCCAATGCCGATTTTTCGGTAAACCTGGGAGCCGATACCGTAGTTTGTGGTGGCGGCAATCTTACGCTGAGCGCCGGCGCCGGCTTTGACAGTTACCTGTGGAGCAATAGTGCCACTGCCGACAGCATAACCATTACCCAAAGCGGTACCTATTCGGTTACGGTTACCAATGACCTGGGCTGTGCAGCCGTTGATACCATTGAGGTTGCTCTGGAAACCGTAAGCCCGCAAATAACCGGCGATTTAAACATTACCGAAGGGGAAAGCACTACCCTTTCAACACAAGAAAGCTACAACCAATACCAATGGTCAAACGGCGCTCCCGATGCTTCCATTACTGTATCGGAAGGCGGGCTGTATGCCGTTACGGTTACCAGCGCCAACGGTTGCACCGGTTCAGATGAAGTGGCGGTAACAGCGCTTAACCGCAATGAACTGCTTATACCTTCTGCGTTTTCGCCCAACAAAGACGGGGTAAACGATGAGTTCAGGGTGGTAAATACCAACCCCGTTGAAAACATCAGCATCATTGTTTTCAACCGCTGGGGCAACAAAGTTTTTGAAACCGACAACCTTAACATCGGCTGGGACGGACAATACAAAAAAACACCTGCCGAAATAGGTGTTTATGTTTACTACATAGAAGTTACTTTTGCCGATGGAACCGATAAAATTTACAAAGGCAATACTACGTTGGTAAGGTAGATTAACGGAAACAGGCAGCAACTTTGCATGTGGCGTTAGCCGGGCAATTGGTGCCAACATGCAAAGTTGCCCTTCCTGTTACAACATTTGAACTTCCGGCAACTGCAAAACAGTAAAAGATTTGGCAACTATTCAGGCACTATCTGTAAATCCCGGCGTTTTCTCTTGTTCCTTGCTGATTGGAAGCATTGACCAAAGCGCAAAAAAACTTTGCCGAACTTTGCGCAAAACTTTGCGTTCTTTGCCGTAAAATGAAAGGAATTCAGTGAAGAACATCACCAATAAAGGTACAACCTGAATAAGTACAAGATTTGATGTTTCTGTAACCGAAAACTCTATTATAAGCAAAACTTTCCTATATATGGCTGCTGCCCTTAACCGTTTGCTCAAACAACTGTTTATTTTCTCTGTAAGGCTGTACCAGCTTATTTTATCGCCCTATTTTGGCGGCGCTTGCCGTTATACGCCTACCTGTTCTGCCTATATGATAGAAGCCGTAGAAGAATGGGGCGTACTCAAAGGGCTTTGGCTGGGCACTAAAAGGCTGATGAGTTGCCACCCTTGGGGCGGGCATGGATATGACCCCGTGCCCAAACGCAACAAAGGCAACAACAGCAACCCTGCAAACGGTTAGCCCGATTCCTGCAACCCAAAAACCACACCCAACATTAAGCATACAGTTATTGGGGTTGACTTAACCAATAACTGTCGGCTGCTGCCTTTACCCCAATGAGCGGCAGTAGCAGCATACGCATACAGCCGTTTGGTTCGCTGCGGGTGTTGATGCCGGTTATATTAAATTTATACTCGTTTTCTTGCAGTGGAAAAGGCGGCAAATCAACTCATCTTTTTACCAAACGTTTGTTTGGTTGCATAAAAACATCAAAACCAAAAACCGGGTTAAAAAAACACAAATCAAGGCTTCCAACCGGGCGATTTTTGTAATTCAGAGATAAATTTTGCAAAAAAGATAAAAAAATGGAGAATAGTTTTTGCAAAACTTAAACATTCGTCCTAACTTTGAGGGGAAATTACCAAACGGTTATTCAAATTCAGGGTGCTTTTCGGGCAGATTACAACAATTTTGCAACAATTTAACCAAACTTTCGTTTTTATAAACACTGCAATAGTTCAGCCTTTATTACTTACTATAAACATAAACCCCGCTACTTATGGAAATAACAGAAAAAATAAACAAAGTGCTGGAAGGCGGCGAGTTTCTGATAAGGGAAACCGACGCACAGGAAGTATTTACTCCTGAAGACATTAACGAGGAGCAAGCCATGTTTGCCGGCATGGCACGCGAATTTCTGGAAAAACACATTTGGCCCAATGTAACCCGAATTGACAAACAAGAGCCGGGTTTAAGCCAGCAACTGATGGATATTGCCGGCGAACTGGGTTTGCTTGGCGCAGCCGTTCCGGAAGCATACGGCGGCATGGGCATTGACATTAACACCGAAACGCTGCTTACCGAAGTGTTGGGCGCCAGCAATTCATTTGGTGTATCGTTGGCTGCACATACCGGCATTGGCACACTGCCCGTATTGTATTTTGGCACCGAAGAACAGAAACAAAAATACCTGCCCAAACTGGCTACCGGCGAAATAAAAGCCGCCTATTGCCTTACCGAACCCGGCTCAGGCTCCGATGCTTTGGCAGCACGCACCAAAGCCACCCTGCAAAAAGATGAAAACGGCAACGAATACTACCTGCTCGAAGGGCAAAAAATGTGGATAACCAATTCGGGATTTGCCGATTTATTTACCGTTTTTGCCAAAATTGACGGCAAACTCTTTACTGCTTTCCTTGTTGACGCCAAATCGGAAAACATAAGGCTGGGCAATGAAGAAGACAAAATGGGCATTAAAGGCTCTTCTACCCGGCAGGTATTTTTTGAAGGGGTAAAAGTTCCTAAAGAAAACGTATTGGGCACTATTGGCGAAGGACACAAAATAGCTTTTAATGTACTTAATATAGGGCGCTTTAAACTGGGTGTTATGGTAAGTGGCGGCGCCAAAAAAGCATTTGACTATGCTGTTAAATACGCCAACGAACGGCAACAATTCGGGCAGCCGCTTTCCAACTTCGGGGCAATTAAACATAAACTGGCAGAACAAGCCATTCGTATTTATGCACTCGAATCTTTAAATTACCGCGTTTCAGACCTGTTGCAGCAAAAAATAAAATCGTTGGTAGCCCAAGGACGCAACGAAATTGAAGCCAAACTCATAGCCGCCGAAGAGTATGCCATTGAATGCTCTATTATTAAGGTATTCGGTTCGGAAGTGCTGGACTTTGTGGTGGACGAAGCCGTACAAATTTACGGCGGCAACGGTTACTCCGAAGAATACCCCGTTGCCCGCGCTTACCGCGACAGCCGCATTAACCGCATATTTGAAGGAACCAACGAAATAAACCGCCTGCTCACTATTGACATGTTGATGAAAAAAGCCATGCGCGGCGAAATTGACCTGATGACCCCCGCCATGGCCGTTCAAAAAGAACTCATGTCAATACCCGATTTCGGGGCTTCTGATGACGAAACGCTGTTTGCTGCAGAGAAAAAAGCCATTCGCAATGCCAAAAAAGCCGTACTGATGATTGCCGGTGCCGCCGTACAAAAGTTTATGCAAAAACTGGCAAAAGAACAGGAAATTATTATGAATGTAACCGATATGCTCATTGATATTTTAGCCTGTGAATCGGCTTTGCTGCGCACCGAAAAACTCATTTCCGTACAAGGTCTGCAAGCCTGCAACATACAAACAGAAATGGTAAAAACACTTCTGTCTGATGCCATGGAGCGCATTAACCTGAACGGGAAACACGCTGTATGCGCTTTTGCATCGGGCGATGAATTACAAATGATGTTAATGGGGTTGAAACGCTTTACCAAATATGCCCCCTTTAACACCGTAGCCGCCCGGCGCAATATTGCCGCCAAACTTATTGCAGAAGAAAGATACTGTTTCTGACACGCTAACAATTGAACAAATAACCTCATTTATAAGGCGCAGCGGGTTGCAATTAACCGGCTGCGCTTTTTTATTTGGTGAAAACTGTTAAAAAAGCTAAAAAAAAATGATGCAAAGTGACAAAAGTCACCTTTTAATTGAATCTGCCCCTCTAATTTTGCACCCAAGATAATTGCCATCAAGATGAGTGCTTTGTTTTTACTTATCATTGCCAGTTTTGTAGTTGCCTCGGGGTTTTTGGCTGCTTTTATATGGGCAGTAAAAAGCGGGCAATTTGACGATGATTATACTCCCTCGGTACGCATCTTGTTTGACAACACCGGAAAGGAACAAGAAGATAAAAAATAATCTATCTGATACTCACAACCAAGAAGGTTTATTATGAGCCGAATTGAACAATTTTCTTACGACAATGTGTATGCCCGCAATTTTGCCTATGCAACACTGTTTTGGGGCATTATTGGCATGACAGTAGGGTTTATCTTAACCCTGCAAATGATTTTTCCGGCCCTGAATTTCAGCAACTATACCCATTTGCTCACATTCAGCCATATCCGCCCCATTCACACAAATGCGGTAATTTTTGCGTTTGTTGGAAACGGAATTTTTGCGGGTGTTTATTATTCGCTGCAACGCCTGCTAAAAACGCGTATTTTCAGTGATACCCTGTCTAAAATTCACTTTTGGGGGTGGCAATTAATAATTGTGGCAGCCGCCGTAACACTGGCACTTGGCTTTACAGTAGGTAAAGAATACGCCGAGCTGGAATGGCCCATAGATGTTGCTATTACCTTGGTATGGGTTGTTTTTGGTATCAATATGTTTGGAACCATTCTTACCCGCCGCGAAAGGCATTTATACGTAGCCATCTGGTTTTTTATAGCTACCTGGGTTACCGTAGCCATGCTGCATATTGTAAACAGCCTTGCACTTCCGGTATCGTTTCTTAAAAGCTACCCTATTTATGCCGGTGTGCAGGATGCTCTGGTGCAGTGGTGGTATGCGCATAATGCAGTAGCCTTTTTCCTTACCACACCGTATCTTGGGTTAATGTATTATTTTGTTCCCAAAGCCATTAACCGCCCGGTTTACTCTTACCGCTTATCTATTATTCACTTTTGGGCGCTCATTTTCATTTACATTTGGGCAGGCCCGCACCACCTTTTATATAGCGCTCTTCCGGATTGGGCTCAATCTTTGGGTACTGTGTTTTCGGTAATGCTTATAGCACCTTCCTGGGGTGGCATGATAAACGGCTTGCTCACCTTAAGAGGTGCATGGGACAAGGTAAGAAATGAGCCGGTGCTGAAATTCTTTGTAGTAGCTATTACCGCCTACGGTATGTCAACCTTTGAAGGGCCGATGCTTTCTCTTAAAAACGTAAACGCCATCAGCCACTTTACCGACTGGACCATTGCCCACGTACACGTTGGCGCATTGGGCTGGAATGGCTTCCTTACCTTTGGCATGTTTTACTGGCTGCTACCCAAAATGTTCAACACCAAACTTTACTCCCAAAGACTTGCCAATATTCACTTCTGGATAGGAACACTGGGTATTATATTTTATGCCGTACCTATGTATTGGGCAGGTTTTACGCAAAGCCTCATGTGGAAACAGTTTACACCCGACGGCACACTTCTCTACCCCAACTTCCTCGAAACTGTGTTGCAAATTTTGCCTATGTATGCTATGCGTTCATTTGGCGGCGGTATTTACCTGCTTGGAGCGCTTATTATGGTTTACAACATGTACAAAACAGTAGCGGCAGGTCAGTTTGTGGCAAATGAAGCGGCTGAAGCGCCTGCTTTAGACAAAAATGAAGCAGAACCTACCGGACACTGGCACCGTTGGATTGAACGCCGCCCCGTACAAATGCTGGTTATCAGTTTAATAATGGTGGCCATTGGCGGTATTGTTGAATTGGTGCCAATGTTTTTAATAAAATCAAACGTGCCTACTATTGCATCGGTAAAACCCTATACACCGCTTGAACTGGAAGGCCGCGATATTTACGTGCGCGAAGGCTGCTATGTATGCCACTCCCAAATGATTCGCCCCTTCCGCTCAGAAACCGAACGCTACGGCGAATACTCAAAAGCCGGCGAATTTGTTTACGACCACCCCTTCCAATGGGGGTCTAAAAGAACCGGTCCCGATTTGCAACGCGAAGGCGGTAAATATCCAAACGCATGGCATTACAACCACATGTATGACCCCCGAAGCATGTCGCCCGGTTCTTTAATGCCCGCTTACCCCTGGCTGCTCGAAAACGACCTTGATGTGTCTTATACCGCCAAGAAAATACGCGTTATGCAAATGTTAGGCGTTCCGTATGAGCAGGGTTATGACCAACAAGCCGTTGCCGACCTTCAAAAACAAGCCAAAAGCATACAGGAAGATTTGAAGAAAAACCAAATTGAAACCCCCGATAATAAAGAAATCATTGCCCTTATTGCTTATCTGCAACGCTTAGGAACCGATATAAAAGTAGGAGCAGCTGGCAACACCACGCCGCAACCCGGCGGCAACCCGCAACCCTGATAACTAACCAACAACAAAAAGCAAATTGTGATATTTTCAGACCAAAATTTTTATTGTGGAGTGTGATGTGTGTATAACAGTAACGGGTTTGCCGGTATAACCCAATAATAACCGGCAACCCGTTACTTATATAAATTTAACACCGTTACCCCGTTAACCAAAAACACAAATAAACAAATAAGGGCTATGTACAAGCAAATATTGCAATCGCTCACAGATTTTGCCCCATGGGCCGTAGGCGCACTCATTGTTTTCATTACTTTTTTCGTGCTGCTAACCATCTGGACCACTAAAAGAGATAAAAGCTACATCAGCCACATGGCAGATTTACCGCTCCACGACTCTGAAAAAAACCTAAATTAGTTGCCAATATATCTCCATCTTATTCTCTCCGTCCTTTTCTAACTACTACCAAATTTTACCCCAAAGAATTAACCGCCAAACTACCACCTGTATGAAAAAACTACTGTTCACATTCATGCTGTTGTTCCTTGCAGTTGCTGCAGCGTGGGCGCAAAACGCAACCGGTGCACCGACAGCCAATGCCGGCAACAGCGAAAATTTACTCATTGTTTTAATTATGGTTACAGGCGTAGTGCTGGTTGCTGCAGTTTATGTTATTTTAAAAGCTGTATCTGCACTCAGTAATGAAATGAGAATTCATGCCAGCAAAAAGAAAGCATAATCCAACCCGCAAGATAACCAAATAAGTACCAGTTTATTATGAAAAAAACATTCTGCACTTTAACAGCCACCGGTATGCTGCTTTTTATAAGTGGCAGTGTTGTTGCCCAACAAGCTGCTGCTACTGCCCCCGCGGCCGGCGCAGCACCTATGCTTAGCAGCGAAAAAATTGCGCTTATTGTATTAGTAGTGGCAGCCGCAGCCATTTTGCTGGTGTTGGCAACACTGTTGCGCATTATTAAACTGCTTAGCAACGAATTGCACAAAATTTACTTTGCCGAGCGTGGCATTGATATAGAATCTGTAGAAAAACAAATTGCCGGTACCCAAAAAACAGGGTGGCAAAAATTAATGGACGCACTTACAGATGCTGTGCCTGTAGAACGTGAAAAAGACGTTATGCTGGACCATGGCTACGATGGCATTAAAGAATTAGACAACAGTTTACCGCCATGGTGGGTTTATATGTTTTACATTACCATCTTTTTTTCGGTAGTGTACCTGCTGCATTATCACATATTAGGAACAGGCAAACTCTCTGCTGCAGAGTACCAAGCAGAAATGGAAGATGCCCGAATTGCCAAAATTGCCCAGGAGCAAGCATTGGCCGCGAAAGGCATGGGGTTTGATATGGCTAAATTAGCGCCTCTTACCGATGCTGCCAGCCTAGAAAGTGGTAAAAATATTTTTGTTACCAACTGCGCCAGTTGCCATGGCAACAAAGGCGAAGGTGGCGTGGGGCCCAACCTTACCGATAAATTCTGGATACATGGCGGCGATTTTAAAAGCATTTTCAATGTCATTACCAATGGGGTGTTAGACAAAGGCATGATTGCGTGGAAAGCCATGCTCAAACCCCAAAAAATTCAGGAAGTAGCCAGTTATATTGAAACCTTGCAAGGAACCAGCCCGCCCAACGCAAAAGCACCGCAAGGTACAGAATTCAAGCCCGAACAAACAGGTGCTGCAACCGGCTCTGCCAATGCCCCGGCCGACGGCGCCAAAACAACCGCACCCAAAGACAGCACAGCCACCCAAACAGGTGGTGCTAATAAGTAAAACAAAAAATAGTTCAGGTAGTGAGTGTGGGATTATTCCCATAACCAAAGGTAGCCCAAGTGGCTACCTTTTTTAAGAACCTATGCAGCAAAATTTTCTAAACAAACCATTTGAAAATTTCGCTTACCAAATTTTTTCTCCAATGATTGATCTTAAAGACGTTGAAGCCTATGAGCATATTGACCAGTCGTTTCGCGATTCGGTATCTACCATAGACCAAAAAGGCAAACGGGTTTGGATATACCCCAAAAAACCCGATGGTGTTTTGTATAAATGGCGCACTTATCTGAGTTTTTTGCTGCTCGCCATTTTATTTGGTTTGCCCTTTATAAAGGTAAACGGCGAACCCCTTGTACTCTTTAACATCCTGGAACGCCGTTTTATCATTTTCGGATTGCATTTTTACCCGCAGGATTTCCACCTGTTTGGGCTTACCATGGTTACTTTCATTCTCTTTATTGTATTGTTTACCGTGGCATTTGGCCGGCTGTTTTGCGGTTGGGCCTGCCCCCAAACCATTTTTATGGAAATGGTTTTTCGCAAAATAGAGTATTGGATTGAAGGCGACGGCAATGACCAGCGCAAACTGAACGCAATGCCCTGGAATGCTGAAAAAATAAGGAAAAAAGGGCTGAAACTCACCATTTTTTATGCCATTTCCTTTCTTATTGGCAATACATTTCTGTCTTACATTATTGGCATAGACCAACTTAAAGACATCATAACCTCTCCCCCTTCAGAGCATTTATCGGGCTTTATAGGAATGCTTATTTTTTCGGGCGTGTTTTTCTTTGTCTTTACTTACTTCAGAGAACAGGTCTGTTTGGTAGTTTGTCCCTACGGAAGATTACAGGGGGTGCTGCTTGATAAAGACTCTATTGTAGTGGCTTACGACTTTGTCCGGGGCGAACCCCGCGGAAAACTTCGCAAACAAAAAAGCCCGGCCCCGACAGCAGGGGCAACTGCCAATGCCGGCGCTATTCATCTTAATGCCGGCGAAGAGGCTTTATTGCACGAAACGCAACCGGGCGATTGCATTGACTGCGGACTATGTGTAAGGGTTTGCCCTACCGGAATTGACATCAGAAACGGCACCCAACTGGAATGCGTAAACTGCACTGCCTGTATTGACGCCTGCAACGCCATAATGGAACGGGTTGATAAACCCAAAGGACTTATCAGGTACGCCTCCTATAATGGCATTGTAAACAATACTAAATTTCATTTTACGCCCCGCATTGTTGCCTATTCAGCCATTTTAGTACTTATGGTGCTGCTGGTAAGTTTTCTGCTGTACAACCGCGGCGATGTGGAAGCTACCTTGCTAAGAACACCGGGCACACTTTTCCAAATGGTTGACTCTGCTACGGTTAGCAACCTGTATAACCTGCAAATGGTAAACAAAACAAAAGACGAACTGCCTGTTACGGTAAAAGTGGTATCGCCCGAAAATGCTAAGCTCAGAATTGTGGGAAAAAATACCGCCAATGCCGATGGCAGCGCCGCAGAAGCAAGCGCCGCGGCTACCAGTGAAGTTAGTTTTACCCTTAATACCCAAGGTACTACCGAAAACGTTCTATTTATTGACCTGCCTAAAAGCAGCCTCAAAGGCAGAAACACACCGGTGAAAATGGAAATTTACTCCAACAACCAAAAAATTGAAGCGCTCAAAAGTAACTTCATCGGCCCGTTTGTTATTAAATAGTCTGACGACCTCTTTACAACCATAGTCTGGGGCAGTGGACAAAACCTTGTGTTGTTCGTTGCCCCAAAAAAAACTTAACGATTTATTAGAATTTAACCTGTCAATTTCTTTTCTATGAACATTTCATGGGGTTGGAGAATAGCGTTTGCCTACTGTGGGTTTGTGGTTTTTATGCTGTTTATGGTATTTTTATGTATGCGCCAGGACGTTGACCTGGTTGCCGAAAATTACTACGAACAAGAACTGAATTATGAACAGCAAATTCAAAAGCAAAAAAACGCACAGCGCTTAGAGCAAAATGTACAACTGCAATACCAAACCGGCAATAACCAAATAACTGTCCGGTATCCAAAAACTGCAGAACCGGCAAAAGGAACTATTGCTTTTTTCCGCCCATCGGATAAAACCCTCGATTTCAGCATTCCTGTTCAGCCCGATACCGGCGGCATTCAAATAATAGATGCAGCGCAATTAAAAAACGGTCTTTGGCGCATAAAAATGGAATGGAGCGTTGGTAAAACACCTTATTATACCGAGAAAACCATTTTTAAAGAATAACCTTTGCCATGTATCTCTGGACAGCCTTTACACTTGGTTTGCTGGGCAGTTTTCATTGTGTGGGCATGTGCGGCCCTATTGCACTGGCACTTCCGTACAGAGGGAACTCTTATTGGGTTTCTGCTCTAAACGTTTTGCTTTACAATGTTGGCCGCGCCATTACGTATAGTTTGTTGGGTGCATTATTGGGTTTGGCAGGTAAAGGCGTTGCTTTATCGGGGTATCAGCAGGCGTTATCTGTTGCAATAGGTGTGCTGCTGCTGCTCATGGCACTGCTTTCTGTAAATTTTGAGAGCCGTGTGCAGCAAATTGGGGTGGTAAAACATTTTACCGGACGGGTTAAAAAAATGCTGGCAAAACTGCTGCAATCAAACGGCAGCCTCACCATGCTGGGCATTGGCATTTTAAACGGGTTTTTACCATGTGGTTTCGTTTACCTGGGGCTGGCAGGTGCGCTCACTACATCGGGAATTTTACATGGCGCTTTATTTATGGCGCTATTTGGACTGGGAACCATTCCCGCCATGATGTCGGTATCTCTGCTGGGAAATGTCATCAGCCTGAATCTTCGCAAAAAAATTCAGCAGGCACTGCCGGTTTTATTGGTCTTTTTTGCAGCTTTGTTTATTTTGCGTGGCCTTAATTTAGGTATTCCTTACCTTAGCCCGCACATGGGTAAAACCACCACCGAAAAAGTGCGTTGTCATTAACAAATTCAGTGGTCTAACACATCGGGGTATTTTTGTTTCCCGATTTGTTGTCTAATTTTACCCGGCTGTTTCATCATCAACAATAAAACCGGCGGCAGTTTGGGTAAATTTTGGCAGCTACCGTTTTTTTGGCCTGTTTGTGTAATGCTTTGCCTTGCAATGCTTACATGGTGGGCTTGCAATGTGCCTTTTTTTTGGGACGGAGTAGCGCTTGTATCAAAACCGGCCTGGCATTTTTACCAAAATGGCTTCTTCCCTCCCCTCCTGCCTGTTGAACTGGATGCCGGACATCCACCCCTGTTCAGTTTGTATATTGCGCTCTGCTGGAAACTGTTTGGCGCAACTTTGCCCGTCAGTCATTGGGCTGCTTTCCCTTTTTTGGCGGGCATTGCCCTGGCTTTTGTTAAACTGACCAAACATCTTGCCCTCAACCGCATGTGGGGCATGGCAATGGTTTTTTTGGTTGTTGAACCTTGCTTTGCATCTCAAAGTATTTTGAATGCTGGAGAAGCCGGGTTAATCTGCCTGCATTTATGGTGTATGGAAAGGCTGTTATCGGGAAAATACGGTCAACTATCGCTGTTACTGCCTTTTTTGGCTATGGTAAGCCTGAGAGGTATGTTATTATTGCCCGGTTTTGCGGTTTGCCAGTATCTGCTGCTGATACAGGCGGGCAAGCATGGCCGGGAAGGGTTAAAAACGATGATGACCACTTTTATTCCGGCGTTTTTGGTAACCGCCGGTTGGCTGGTTTACCACTACGTGCATACCGGTTTTTTTACCGATAATACTGTTGCGGCGCATTGGTCGGGCAATTACGGATACGCCGGATTGGGAGGAATATTGCGCAATATTGCAGTAGTGGCATGGCGTATGGCAGACCAAGGGCGTATAGTTGTGCTGCTTGCCTGCTTAGTTATGTATAAAAAGTTGCAAAACCAACATTACATACTGCCCCAAACCCACAAAAGGTTTCTGTTGGTTTTGGCAATACAGTTTGCGGCGTTTTTACCTTTTGCGGTTCTGCGGCAAACGCCGGTAATGCACCGGTATTTTACGGTGTATTACCTCCTGCTTGGGTTGGTTCTGCTGCTGTTTACAGAAGCTGCCGGCATTGGCAGGGTAAAAAAAACATGGCTTATGGCAATTGCCACATTGGCGTTAATTAGCGGCCATTGGTGGATTTACCCTTTTCCGGTGGCCAACGGCTGGGACGCCACGCTTGCCTGCCTGCCCTATTTTAAGGCCAGACAGGAAGTAAATAATTACCTCGAAAAAAACCATATTTTACCAGATAGCGTTTGCAGCGCTTTTCCGATGATTGCCGGAAGCCGCTATACCCACCTTACACCCGATAACCGGTTTCAACTGACCGGTAAAGATAAATTGCCCGTATCAAAAGCCCGGTATGTGCTGTACTCTAACCTGTCAAATGATTTTACCCCTGCCGAAGTTGCGTTGTTGCAACAAGAGTTTACCCTCTTGCAATCATTTGACCGCGGCATAGTATATCTCAGACTTTATGAGCGCAACCCATAAACCCTGTTACCGGCATACCGTAAAAAAACAGACTACTTTACCCCCATTTTTTTCAACTGCTTAATGGTTAATGTACTTGGCTCGGCACCACTGTAAACAGTAATACGGGTTTTTTTAGCCCCGCGTTCTTTGGCTAATTTTTCAAACTCTTCGGTTTCGGCAATAGAGGCATAAGGGCCAAGCACTATCATCATGCCTTCGGGAGTATATTGTAAATCTATAGCGGTATTTAATTCGGCAAAGGTGTAGTAAGTGTCATTGTCCACATTTTTGTAGGGGCCAATAAAGACTTTGTAAGAATACACAGCACCTTGAGGAGATAAAACCGGTTCTTCCGTTTCGGAAACAGCCACAGGTGCTACCAAAACCGGCTGGTTTTCGGGTTGTGCTGGCTGTTCTGCGGGTATTTCGGGTGTTTCGGTTTGTTGCTGCTGCGGCACCGATAAACCGGCCACTCCCTGAATAAAAATAACCTTTATCTCAATGCGGTCGTTTTGCTGATGCAATTCATCGGGGCATTGTACGCCGTTGGCACAGTGGTTCAGCAATTCCTGCTCGCCATACCCTTTGGTCATTACCCTTGCCGGCGAAATTCCCTTGAGCATAAGGTATTCGCGTACAGCTTCGGCCCGTTTAATGCTTATTTCCATATTGGCAAAATCGTTTCCTCTTGCATCGGTATGAGCGCCTGCTTCTACCCTTATTTCGGGCCAATCATTCATATAATTAACCAGTTTATCCAGTTCTTTACCTGCATCAGAAGTAAGGTTCCAGTCGCCCGGTTTAAAGCGTATTTTATTCATGCCCAAAGCCTCATTGAGCAGGGTATTGGTAATTGCCGGCTGCTGAAAAGCAACCGATTCATTAACATCTTGCCCGGCCACACCATCTTTGGGCAAAGCCGAAAAATAGTAAATATCGTCGCTGCCAAAACCACCGGGGCGGTTAGAGGTAAAATACCCCCATTGTTTATCGGGGCTAAGGGTTAGCCCGAAATCATCGCGGTTAGAATTAAACGGTGCGCCCATATTTACCGGTTCTATCCAGGTTTTGCGGCCGTAATTGGTATAAAAAATATCAAGCCCGCCCAAACCCGGATGCCCGTTTGAGGCAAAGTAAAGCGTTCCATCTGTATGAATATACGGAAACAGTTCGTTGCCGGCCGTATTTACCTGT
This sequence comes from Sphingobacteriales bacterium TSM_CSM, assembly GCA_002212725.1. GTDB lineage: Bacteria > Bacteroidota > Bacteroidia > Chitinophagales > UBA2359 > UBA2359. The sequence continues at coordinate 16,400 of MTCR01000131.1, forward strand.
GGGCCAAGGTTTACCGGCCGGCTCCAGGTAGAGTCCAGCCGCGCACAAAGGTAAATATCGGTTCCGCCAAAACCGCCTTCCATATCAGACACAAAATACAGTGATTGACCATCGTCTGAAATGCTGGGGTGTGTCATGGAATAGGTTCGGGTATTATCCAGTTCATCTTCCACATTGTTATATTTAAACTTTTCAACACTCGACCATTTGCCATCGGGAAGGTATTTTGCCGTGTAAAGGCTAAGGAGTAGCGCACCGGCTTCGCTGCGTTGTTTTTTACCGTTAAAAAAGGCGTTTCGGGTAAAAACGGCGGTTGTATCGGGAAAAGTACAAACAGACATGGGTCCGTCATTAAACTGGCTGTTAACACCGCCTTTAAGGGGTTGCGGCGGCGTGTAGGCATTGCCCGGCTGTCGTTTGCTGTAATACAAATCGAGGTACTGGCTGGCTGCATTTTTTTTACCCTTTGCCGGTTTACCTTTCATAATATCTTGCCTGTTGCTGGAAAACAAAATGCCGTTGTTAAACAAAACCGGTGCAAACTCGGCATATTTGGTATTAAGCGGCAACAACCACACTTCATAATTGTAGGCCTGTTCGTTCAGTTGCTCCACCATATCGCAACCTTTTGCCAGTTCGGTACCCAAGGCATCGGAGCGCCCATATTCCACAAACCATTTTTTAGCTTCCTCGCAATTGCCGTTGCTTTGCAAAACACGCGCAAAATTTAATTTATGTATGGGCTGGTCGGCCGGCAATTGGGCAATAATTTGCCGGTACCAGTACTCGGCTTTATCATAATCATTAATAAACCGGTAGGCTTCGGCAAGTTTAAGTTTTACCTCAAACAAGTTATCTCTCAGCAATATGTCGCGGTAAATGGGTATTGCCTGGTCATAGGCGTAGGCATCAAAATAAGCGTTGGCCTGTTTCAGCATTTTTTTTACTGTGGCATCTTGCGGGTAAACAACAGCTAAGCCGTTACAAAGTAACAGGCAAAGGGTTATGTATTGCAAAAAGAATGTGCGCATGAACAAGAGGGATTTATTTGAATTTGATAGGGTAGCTATAATGGAATTGTTTTACAAAGTAAGCATAAAAAACGGTATTTACAGTGTTTGTGCCGAAATTGCAGGCAAGAGCAAACAGAATTTCAGCATTTGCCTCATGGCGCAGGGTACATGCCCAGATTTTTAAAAACAAATGACCACACATCGGAATACGTTTGTATGAACTGTGTGGTGGTTTTACCCTGTCCTCCACCGCCATGCCCCGACATGGTATCTATTCTGATAAGCATTGGATTAGGGCCTTTATAAGCATGTTGCAAGGCAGCCGTGTATTTATAGGAATGTGCGGGCACAACGCGGTCGTCGCGGTCGGCGGTCATTACCAGAGTGGCCGGGTATTTTAATTGAGGCTGAATGTTGTGATAGGGCGAATAGGCATACAGAAACGGGAACTGTTGGGGATTGTCGGCGCTGCCGTACTCGCTTACCCAAGCCCACCCGATGGTAAATTTATGAAACCTCAGCATATCCATAACCCCCACCACGGGCAAGGCTACGGCAAACAAATCGGGGCGTTGGTTCATAACTGCGCCAATGAGCAGCCCGCCGTTTGAGCGTCCGGTGGCGGCCAGTTTTTCGGGTCGGGTATAACCGTGGCTAATAAGGTATTGGGCAGCGGCAATATAGTCATCAAATACGTTTTGTTTTTTTTCCAACATGCCTGCCTTGTGCCAGGTTTCGCCATACTCTGCGCCGCCGCGCAGGTTGGCTACCGTATAAATACCGCCACCGGCATAAAAAGGCAGGTTTTCGGGCTTAAATTCGGGAATTCGGGATATATTAAACCCGCCATAACTGTAAAGCAAACAGGGGTGTTGCCCGTTTAGGGGTATTTTTTTGCGGTGGGTTATAAACATGGGCACCAAGGTGCCATCTTTTGAAGGGTAAAAAACCTGTTGGGTTTCGTAGTCGTCAAAATTAAAAGGTATTTCGGGCTTGTAGAACACGGCCGGCGCGCTGCCCGAAAAATCGTATTTAAAAATAGTGGGTGGGTACATAAACGACTCGAAGGAATAGAAGAAAACCGGCTCATCTCTGTCGGCGCTGAAACCGTTGGCAATGCCCAGTGCAGGCAGGGTAATTTCGGTTTCGGGTTGGCCGGCAAGGTTATAAATATACAGGCGGCTGCTTACGTCTTTCATGTAAGCCAGCAGCAGTTTGTTGTTTGCAAACAAAGCATTGTCCAAAACGGCATCGGGTTTTTCGGGCACCAGTTCGGTCCAGTTTTGCTCGGTAGGGTTGGAAGGGTCTATCAAAATCAGCCGGTAATTTGGGGCTTTGTAGTTGGTTTCAATAAGCAGTTTATCCGCTATATTATCTACTACCGAAAAATTATGCTCGAAACTGCTGATGAGTGGATTGAAACCATTTTGCCATTTACCGGCCAAGGCATAAAACAAAGAATTTCCCGATGCAGAACCTTCTGAAAGTGAAAGAATTACATAGTCCTCATCGTTTGTAACCGATATTCCCATCCTTAGTTTGGGGTTGTCATTGTTTTCATAAACCAGCACATCATCTGCTTGCGGCGTTCCTGCTTTGTGGTAGTAAATACGCGCCGATTGATTGGCAGAAGAAAGTTCCTTGCCTTCTTCGGGTTTTTCAAAACGGGTGTAGAAAAAACCGTCTTTCAGCCAGTCTGCACCCGAAAACTTAATATTTTCCAGTTTTTCGGGCAGTGTGTTGCCCGTTTGCAGGTCAATGATACGAAACTCGCGCCAGTCGCTGCCACCAACCGAGGTTGCGTAAGTCATATAGCGGTTATCATGCGAAAAAGCTGTCATAGACAAAGACACAGAGCCATCGGGCGAGAAATTGTTGGGGTCTAAAAACACTTCGGGTGTTGCATCCAATCCTTTTTGCCGGTATAAAACGCTGTGGTTTTGCAAGCCGGTATTCTTATAGAAATAATAGTAATCGCCGTGTTTTTCGGGCGATGACATTTTGGGGTAGTTAAAATATTGTTTCAATTGGTTTTCGAGGGCCGGTTTAAAACCGGTATTGGCTATATACTTATTGGTGAGTTCATTTTCGGCAGTTACCCACTTTTTTACATCGGGGTTATTTTCCTCTTCCATCCAACGGTAAGGGTCGTTTACGTTGGTTCCGTGGTAGTTATCGGTTTGTGGCAGCCGTTTGGCGGCGGGGTATTGCAGTGGCGAATTAGGTGCAGGTTTCACAAAGAGGTAAGGGCCTTTGGTTGCTCCCCAAACCTGTTTACCCGAATTATCGAAGCCCTGGTCCCAACTGTTAAGGGTATTGGCGGTAAGGGCTACTTTTGAGGTAGCATAAGCGGCGCCGCGCAAATCGCTTGGGCAGGTGGTGGCGTTGGTTTGCCCTGTATAGGCATTGCCTTTTTTTCTGAGGGTGATGGCGCAACCGTCGCGAAGGGTGAGCGAGTCGGGGGTTAGTTGGGAAAAAAGACCGGCATTGTTCCACTGCCCGATGAATCGTTCGGGATTAGGCAAGGTGTACACGCGGCTTTCGAAGGTGTTTTTTCCTTTTTCCAGCAGTTGGTAAACCCTTTGGCGGTAGGGGCGGTATTGCATGGCAGCAACTGCCTGTTCTACATATAACCATTTACCATCTGTGCGACTTTGCCAAATGGGGTGCATGCTCAGGGTAATGTTAAAGTAAGCGGTATCTGAAACAGATTGTGCATAGCTGCTGTATGTGCCCTGCATCCAGGCGGCAAGTTCTTCCACGCTGCCTTTTTTGCTGCTCTTTTGTGCAAACATTACTGCCGGTACCAACAACAATAACAGAAAAAGGCGCCGGAAACCCCCTGCTCTGCCAAAAACAAATGCGTACTTCATGTTTCTGAAATGATGGTTATTAAAAAAGGTGCGCAAAAACTGTTATTGCGATTATGCTTTTTTGTTGTTTGTACGTTTTCTGCCCGCGTAGCCGGAACAAGCCCCCCGCCGGGGAAAAGGGGGGCAATTCGCAACTTTGCCGGCCGGGTGGTGTTGCCTCGCCTTTCTCCTTAAACCCGTTTGTTATTTGCAACAACTTTGTAGCAGGGCGCAATTGAAACCAACTTGCACAACAGCGCAACGATGGCGCTGAATTTATTCGTTGTAAAGTAACAATTAAGCAGTTTTGCCGGGTTTAGCGGTAAAAATGGAATATTTACCCACCCAACGTTGGTTTAAGCCGGGTACTCGTGGGGCAGTTCTATATTAAACTGCTCATGCCAGGGCAAGCCATGTATATTCATAAGTTCCATAAACGGGTCGGGATTCATTTCTTCTACGTTAAATACGCCGGGTTTCATCCATTGGTTGGTTAGCATAAGCAATGCGCCAATCATGGCAGGCACACCCGTAGTGTAAGAAACAGCCTGCGCCTGCACTTCGCGGTAGGCTTCGGCATGGCTGCAATTGTTGTAAATGAAATAGGTAAGCGGATTTCCGTTTTTGTCTAACCCTTTAATCTGGCATCCTATAGAGGTTTCGCCGGTATAATTTTCACCCAGTGAAGAGGGTTCGGGCAAAACGGCTTTCAAAAATTCGAGCGGTATAATTTCAATGCCTTTGTACACAACGGGTTTAATACTCGTCATGCCCACATTTTGCAATACGGTAAGGTGGGTAATGTACTGCTGCCCAAAGGTCATCCAAAATCGGGCGCGTTTAAGGGTGGGGAAATTTCTAACCAGCGATTCCAGTTCTTCGTGGTAAAGCAGATACGATTCGCGCTCGCCGATATTTGGGTAGTGAACAGGTTTGTGAACAGACATTGGCGGAATTTCCTTCCACTGCCCGTTTTCGAAGTATTTGCCGTTTTGGGTAATTTCCCGGATGTTGATTTCGGGGTTAAAGTTGGTGGCAAAGGCTTTACCATGGCTGCCCGCGTTACAATCCACAATATCGAGGTAGTGCATTTCGCTGAAATGGTGTTTGGCGGCATAAGCGGTAAAAACCTGTGTAGCGCCGGGGTCGAACCCGCAGCCGAGCAGGGCCATGATGCCCCGTTCTTCGAAGCGCTTTTTATAAGCCCATTGCCAGCTATATTCAAATTTAGCTTCCTCTTTAGGTTCGTAATTTGCCGTATCGAGGTAATGAACCCCTGTTTGCAGGCAGGCATCCATAATGGGTAAATCCTGGTAAGGCAGGGCTACGTTAATAACCAAATCGGGTTTAAAAGATTCAATTAAAGCTGCCGTTTCGGCAACATTATCGGCATCAACCTGTGCAGTTTTAATCCGGTTTCCGCCAATTTCATCTGCAATAGCACGGCATTTAGAAAGGGTGCGGCTTGCCAGCATAATATCGGAAAAGACTTCGGGAACCATGGCACATTTTTTGACCACTACATTACCCACGCCACCGGCACCAATAATTAACACTCTGCTCATTGGTTATTTATTTGTTTTTTTTAAGTGATTATTCGGGCGGCAAAGATACAAAAAAGAAAGGCATTTTTGCCAAAAAAACAACCTTGTTTATTGGCTGCACAGGAAATTGGTAAATAGTAGGAAAGAAGCCGGAACTTCTGTATTTTTGCCCCTACGCTACCAAACAACCTGCAAAATTGAATTTCTGTACCTAATAGTTCTTGTACCGCTTTATTTACCGTTTATGCAGCTACCTTTTATTGAAGAAACCGGATTTCCGGATTTGCTACTGATTAACCCGCCTGTATTTACCGATGACAGAGGCTATTTTTTTGAAAGCTACAACAGAAAAACTTTTGAAAATTATGGCTTGTACTATGATTTTGTACAGGATAACCAGGCACGGTCGAGGTATGGAGTGTTGCGCGGCCTGCATTACCAACTGGAACCCTACGCCCAGGCAAAGCTGGTGCGGGTAACCGAAGGCAAAGTATTAGACGTGGTGGTTGACCTCAGAGGCGGCTCGCCCACCTTTGCCAAGTGGTTTGGGGTGCTGCTTTCGGCCGAAAACAGAAAACAACTGCTTATTCCAAGAGGATTTGCACATGGGTATATAGTGTTGAGCGCTACCGCCGAATTTGTGTATAAATGCGATAACTACTATAACAAAGAGGCCGAAACCGGTATAGCATACGACGACCCCACCCTGCAAATTGACTGGAAAGTGCCTAAAGAGGGGTTAATTGTTTCGGAAAAAGACCTGATGCTGCCCGTGTTAACCGAAGCGCGTTATAACTTCACCTTTCCGGGTTCTTAGCTGCAGTGCTCAGGCATAATTCATAACCTCCAAACCAACCAAACGTGAAACTGAAAAACTACCTGCCTCTGTTGCTTATTGCACTGTGTCCGCCGTTTGCCATGTGCATTTGGTACACCAATTTTGAACTTGGCGGATCGTTTGCCCGGCTTTTTAGCCTGTTTGCAACGGAAGGTTTGCCGCAAACATTGGTAAAAATATGGAAACCTGTGTTTTTCGGCACTCCTGCAGCCTGGCTTATAATTGGCATTTTTGCCGCAGTGCAATTGTTGTTTATTAAAATTTTGCCGGGTAAAACAGCTTACGGCCCCGAAACCATTAACCACCATATACCGGTGTATAAAGCCAACGGCTTGCTGGCTTACCTGCTTACTTTGGGGTTGTTTTTGGGTTGTTCGTATGGGTTGGGTTTTTTTGAGGCTTCGGTAGTGTACAATCATTTTGGCGGCATTTTAGGAGCGCTCAACCTGTTTAGCCTGCTGTTTTGCCTGTTGCTGTATGTAAAAGGGCGCCTTGCCCCGTCGGGACCCGATCATGGTTCGAGCGGCAATTTTATTTTCGACTATTTTTGGGGGCTTGAACTGTACCCGCGCATAGCCGGTTGGGATGTAAAGCAGTTTACCAACTCGCGGTTTGGCATGATGAGCTGGCCGGTTATTGTTTTATCTTTTGCCGCCAAACAACACGAACTTCACGGAATTAGCGATTCCATGCTGGTATCGGTACTGTTGCAATTGGCTTATGTTACCATTTTTTTCTACTACGAAACCGGGTATTTTACCACTATGGACATACAGCACGACCGCGCCGGTTTTTACCTCTGCTGGGGTTGTATGGTTTGGATTCCTTCGGTTTACACTTCAACGGCCATGTATTTGGTAAATTACCCCAACCAATTGGGCTGGTTTTGGGCGGCGCTGCTGCTTGCGGTTGGCGGCTGGTGCCTGTACATGAAAACCAATGCCAACCGTCAGCGCATTAATGTAAGGGCTGCCAATGGCAATTACCAGATTTGGGGCAAGCCGGCAAAATACATACGCGCCAAATATACCACCGCACAGGGGCAGGAAAAGGAAAACATTTTGCTGACATCGGGCTGGTGGGGCATTGCCAGCCATTTTCATTATCTGGGCGAAATTGTTGGCTCCTTGTGTTGGAGTTTGCCCGGCCTGTTCCGCCATTTCATGCCCTATTTTTATGTGGTTTACCTCACTATTCTGCTTTGCCACCGTGCGTTCAGAGATGATGCCCGCTGTGCAGCAAAATATGGCCCCTGGTGGGAAGCATATAGAAAACAGGTAAAATACAAAGTAATACCCGGCATTTTTTAATACGCCCGAAATTACAGCCAAAATCATTTGAAAGATATACCACATGAAAAAAACAGTATTTGCAGTGGCAGTTTGGGGTTGCGTGGCATGGCTGGCCATTTCGTGCCAGAAAAACAACCATCAGTTCGATGCTTCGGGTACATTTGAGGCAAATGAGGTAATTGTGTCATCGGAAACGGCGGGCAAAATTATTCAAATGTTTGCCGAAGAAGGTAAAACCCTGCCTAAAGACACACCGGCCGCCGTTATTGAAAGCACCGCCCTTGAACTGCAAAAAGCACAGATAGAAGCCGGTATTGAAGCGCTACAGCAAAAAACCTCCGATGCAGGCCCGCAAATTGCCGTATTAGAACAACAAGCCGCCGCACAAGAGCAGCAGGTTGCTGCACAACAAGAGCAACTGCGCATATTGGAAAGAGAAAAAAAACGAACCGAAAACCTGCTGAAAGCCGAAGCCGCCACCCAAAAACAACTTGATGATATAAACGGGCAAATTGCCGTATTGCAAAAACAAATTGCCGCCACCCAACAGCAAATTGAAGCCACCCGCAAACAGGTTGCCGCACAAAAAGCAACAGTAGCTACCATGAACCGCAGCATATTGAGCGAAAAAAAACCGCTCGAAAAACGGGTGGAACAGGTAAATGAACAATTGCAGAAAACCACCGTAAAAAACCCGATAACCGGCACGGTATTGGTAAAATATGCCGAAGCCGGGGAAGTAACCGCACCGGGTAAACCCCTGTACAAAATAGCCAACCTCAACGTAATTACGCTTCGGGCTTATGTGTCGGGGGCGCAGTTGTCGCAAATTAAGCTCAATCAGCAGGTAAAGGTGCTGGTAGATGCCGAAGGCGACACCTATAAAGAATATTCGGGCATCATTAGCGCCATATCAGACAAGGCCGAGTTTACCCCCAAAACCATTCAAACCAAAGAAGAACGGGTAAACCTGGTATATGCCATGAAAATAACCGTAAAAAACGACGGGTATCTGAAAATTGGCATGTACGGCGAAGTAAAGTTTTAACCCCGCCGCGCTTATGGATAAAGTTACCGCCACCGGTTTAGGAAAAAATTACGGAAACACGCCGGCCATAGCCAATATTTCCTTTGCTGCACATGAAGGCGAAATTTTTGGTTTTATAGGACCCGACGGAGCCGGAAAAACCACCGTTTTCAGAATACTTACCACCCTGCTGCTGCCCGATGCAGGCACTGCCACCGTTGACGGGTTTGACGTGGTAAACAACTACAAGGAAATAAGAAAACGGGTAGGTTATATGCCCGGACGCTTTTCTTTGTACCACGATTTAAGCGTGGAAGAAAACCTGCAATTTTTTGCCACCCTGTTTAACACCACCATAAAGGAAAATTACCACCTTATTGCCGATATTTATACCCAAATTGAACCATTTAAAACCCGAAGGGCCGGTAAACTGTCGGGGGGTATGAAACAAAAACTGGCGCTTTGCTGTGCACTAATTCACCGCCCTTCTGTGTTGTTTCTTGATGAACCAACCACCGGCGTTGATGCCGTTAGCCGCCGCGAATTCTGGAATATGCTGAAAAGACTTAAAACACAGGGCATTACCATTTTGGTTTCTACACCCTATATGGACGAAGCCGCCCTCTGCGACCGGGTGGCGCTAATGCAAAAAGGCAGTATTTTAACCATTAATACCCCGCAAAATATTGTAAACAATTTCAGTAAACCGCTAAAGGCGGTAAAAGCAGGCAACACCTACCAACTGCTGAATGACTTGCTTACCTATGAAAATACAGCCGACTGCTATGCCTTTGGCGATGTAGTACACCTTACCCTCAAAAACAACCCCAATGCCACCGACGACCTGCTTTTGCAGTTTTTAACCGGCAAAGGCCATGCCGATGCAAAAATTACCACCATTACCCCCAATATTGAAGATTGTTTTATGGATTTGCTTTGAGCGGCAACTGCTGTGTTATTGGTAAATTGCTGACTGTCTGTTGTTGCAGCATCGGGTTGGGGTACTTGTTACTGTCGTTCAAAAGCGTATTCGTGTCTTTTAATCCAGCTATTTTCGCCTTCAAATTTCACTTCCTTTATCCGGCGAAACTCATTGCGGCCAATTTTGTAAGTGTACCTGAACCGGGCATTTTCTTGTTCATTTCCATCTTTGCCGTTCTTCTGTGTAATAATTTCAATTGCCCCGCCCGGTATTTTTTTTCTCGACACTACCATCTCATCATCAATATATTGCCTGTTTTTGGCAATGGTAACCGTATCGGTGGCATTGGCGCCGGGTTCATCGGGGTAGGCATTGGCAAAGATAAAGGCGTTTGATTTACCAATTCGCCCAATAGTGAGGTTAACCGGCATGGTGTATGGCTTTCCCGATGTATAATCTAAATAGGTTAGCGAACCTTGCCATGAGCCAACAAGCAGTTCAAAGTCTTTTAAGCAGACTTTTGCAGTGCCCGGCTCCGCTGTCCATGAAAAGGTAATAAAAACAAACAGAGCAGTACTTAACAGTTGAAACACTTTCATGGAGGCGCGGGTGTTTATCTTAAAATGTCTTTTGCAAATGTATAAAGCGTATCATCCGGGGCAAAAAACGTTACCAAATACCCCCATATCACAAAACGGCAAAGGCGGCATTTCGCCTGCTGTGCAAAATGCCGCTTTACGCTAAATTAAAGGCCGTGTTCTTCTTTTTCCAATTCCAGAATTATCTTGTTTACCAGAAATTCGAGGCGTTGCATTGATTTTTCGTTTTTGATAATATAGTCGTAGGCGCCATTGCGCAGGGTTTCTATGGCTGTTTCCATATCATCTTGCCCCGACATCATGATAACCCTTGCCTGTGGCCGTGCGGATACTATGCCTTTTAACACATCGGTACCGCTCATGGCATCTTCTTTAATGGCATTCAGGTAGTAATCCAGTACAATAATATCGGGTTCTTCGTTAAGGCGGTCAAGGCAGTTTTCGCCATAGGCAAAAACGTTTACCGTAATATCGTGACCTATTCGTTTTTCGAGGTGGGTTTTGAGCATAATGAGCGTTTTTATATCGTCGTCCACCAAAAAGATTTTGTAATTTCTTGCCATAATACGGGGTTTTATGTGGTAAAAAAATTTTTAAACGGCTCTATTGTGTAAAGGTGAGTAAAGTTGGCATAAAAACCATGTTTGCAACTAAGTTTTTTTGAGTTTTTTAAGTTCCTCCTGCATTTCCTGCACAGCCAACAGGCAGGTATGTTTAACTTCGGCAATCATATTTTCGGTAGTATCCAGGTTTTCGTGTTTTTCGGCGTTCAGTTGTATGTTTTGCACTACTTCTTTCAGCCCGCTTAACCCCATATACACTACCGATGATTTAAACTTATGCGCCACTGCCCTTAACCGCTCCCAGTTTTTTTCGCGGTAGTACTTTTCCATAAGGGCAATTTCTTCGGGTGTTTCATTTATCATTATTTCCAGCATTTTGGTTTTCAGTTCCACATCGCCGGCAACAGACTCCTCCAGGAAAGTAAGGTTGGTTATATGTTCGTAGGTTTCTGCCTTTTCATTTCTTTTTTCCGAGATTTTTTCCATATCATCGGGGCTGTCTAAATGCACAATTTCTTTTTTGGAGGTAAGTTTGGCTATTTTCTGATACAACTTTTTAGGGTCAAACGGTTTGCTGATGTAATCGTTCATGCCCGATGTGATGGTTTTTTCGGCTTCGCCGGTGGTAGCATAGGCGGTCATGGCTAAAATTGGCAAATCTGTTTTGTGCAAGGTTTTGCGAATATATTGTGTGGCTTCGTACCCGTTCATTTTGGGCATCTGAACGTCCATTAAAATAAGGTCGTAGTTGGTTTGCCGTATTTTTTTCACTGCTTCTTCGCCGTTTTCGGCAATATCAATAACAATATCTTTACCCCATTTTTTAATGGTATCGGTAGTTACCACGCGGTTTAGTTCATTGTCTTCTACTACCAGCAGCCGCAGGCGTCCCAATGGGTTGGCAGCCATTTCGGAAAGGGTATATTTGTGGTTGGCAAGGTTGCCGGCGGCGCCTTTTTCAAATTTAAGCACTACCAGAAAAGTGGATCCTTCGCCGAGTTTGCTTTTCAGTGATATTGTGCCGCCCTGCATTTCTATGAGTTTTTTGGTAATGGTAAGCCCCAGCCCTGTTCCTCCGTACAAGCGGGTATCGCTGCGGTTTACCTGCGAAAAACTGTCAAATATAAAGTCTATTTTATCTTGCTCAATGCCAATGCCGGTATCGGCTACGGCAAAGGCAATGGTGGCGTTCAGTTTATCTTCGGTAAAAAGGCGCACATCCAGCTGCACTTTACCCTTTTCGGTAAACTTTACCGCATTCGATACCAGGTTAAGCAATATTTGAGTAAGCCGCGTGGGGTCGCCAATAATTACATGAGGCAGTTGCTCATCAATATTTACGATAAAATCCAGCTTTTTTTCTCTTACTTTAAATTTAAAGGTATCGGCAATATTGCTTAATACTTCCCGTAAACTGAACTCTATTGACTCGAGTTGCAATTTACCCGCTTCAATTTTTGAAAAGTCGAGAATATCATTTATCAGTACCAGCAGGTGTTCCGATGCACTGTAAATGCCGTTTACATAGCGCTTTTGTTCGGTGCTCAGGTGGGTGTCCTGCAGCAGGTGCGTCATGCCCATTACGGCATTCATGGGGGTTCTTATTTCGTGGCTCATGTTGGCCAAAAACTGGGCTTTCATAACCGCCGAGCGTTCGGCCAGCGCCTTGGCACGCACTAATTCATCGGTACGTTTGCGTTCGGTAATATCGCGTATAATGCCCTGATAGCCAATTATTTCCATTTGTGCATTTCTACGGGTGGTTGAAGACAAAAGGCAGTGCATTTCGGTGCCGTCTTTCTTTACCAGCAGCACTTCGTAATTGCTCACCGACCCGTGTTTTTGCATGGCCTGCCTGAATTTTTCGCGCTCGCGCGGGTTGGCATATAAACGTTGGGCGTTCATGCTCAACATTTCTTCGCGGGTGTAGCCAAACAATTCTAAAGCCGCCGGATTTACCTCCAGCAACTCGCCCCTTACGCCCGAAATGTAAATGGCATCTCTCGATTCCTCAAATAGTTTCTGGTACAGCAACTCGCTTTGTATCAGTTCCTGTTCCACCCGCTTGTCGTTGGTAAGGTCGGTTATAACCATTACACTGGCATCTACCCCCTGATGCGGTATAAATTTGCGCCTTATCCGGGCCGGAAAATGGGTGCCGTCGCTCTTTATACATACCGTTTCAAACCAATCTTTGTCCGATTGTTCCGCCAGTGCCAGCGCTTCTTTCCGGTGTTCGGGCGCTATAAAGTCAATAATTTTGAGTTGCTTTATTTCGTCTATGTCAAAATCAAATAAACGGCAAAGCGTGTGATTTACCAAAATTATGCGGTCTTCTTTGTAAATTATAACCCCCTCAAAAGAAGCTTTCGACAGTTGGTTGAACTTTATTTCCTGCTCCAGCGATTTTTTTTCAACTTCTACCATTTGCCGGTAAAGTGCTTCGTTTTCCTGTTTCAGCAACCTGTATTCTTCCTTTAAATATTCCAGTTCAGCAGCAAGTGGCGCCAGCATAGGGTATGGTTAATTGTACCTGAAAATTTGGTTAAAAAATAAGGCAAAATTTGGTCTTTTCCAAATTTATACCCCAAAATATGTACTATAGCGGGTAAATATACAACTTGCACTTAAAAATACAATAACCCTGTTCCTTTTTTGACAATATACCGATGATTAACACACCCAACAGCAAACCTTTACCGCAATACCTCAAATTGGGTGTAATGTTTTACCGCCTGCTCTTCAATGCTAACATGACTTACCTCTGCCAGTTCGGGTCCGCTATGACACCAGGTAATAAAACCAAACAGGGCATTATCATTGCCCTCCGCTTCAATATATACCGTGCCGTCGGGTTCGTTGCGCACAAAGCCGGTAATGCCAAGTTGTACTGCCATTCGCATAGCCGATTGCCGGAACCAAACGCCGTGCACCCTGCCATGTATGGTAATTCTAATGCTCTTTGCCATTTTAATGCTGTATTTTGTTCTCAATGTGTTAAATGCACTGCAATTTACCCGGTTTGCCGCTATACTTCAGCAAAAAATTACAAGCAACTACTTGCCTCTGCAAACTTACAAACTGTATTGGTTTTGCAGTATTCTTACACATCTTTTTGTTTTGCCGAAACAAGGCAAAACAGCAATTAACAGATTGTTTCGGGTAAAACAGGTGTAAATACGGAAATGGTTAAGCTATAAAACAGAACGGCAATAGTGCTTTCAGGGGCTAATTAATTAAACAATATTAACACATATATTTATGGCTGGCAAAAGTGTATGTGCCATAACAAATACCTACAAATAAGCAGCTTCATACAGAAATGTCAAATATGTGCTTGTTCAGGGAATGAAATCTATTCACTCTAAAGCATACCAAATGGTTTCCATTCGCCCGCGCCGCCAGGGGTAACAACGGCATATACCCAGCCGGCCGGCTCACCTGTTGCAGGGCTGCTGTTAAACACAACATCGCCAATATGAGCTTCGGTAACCGGCATTGCACCTGCAACGCCTATTTTGATGCGATTAGCGCCCTTGCCCACAAAAAAACCGCGTGGAAAAGCAATATTGCCGGCAATAGGGTAGCCGTTTACAGATTCGGTAACAGCAGCCTGCGTGCCCGAAAAAGCAAGTGCAGTAAATTCTTCTGTATCGGGCGTAAAAACAGGCTCAGAGGTTGATGGAGGAGGTGTAATATAATATTTTAGTTGATACCAATTGCTGTATGCTTCTCCCGATGAGGGGTTATGTACCAACCGCCACCTTCCCGATGAAACTTGTTTATCGGGTGAAAGAACGCGATTCAGCTCATTGTTTAGAGCCTCTATTTGTGTAGTAACACCATTTCTCCTGTCTTCATTTTTTTGCAGTATCTGGTCAATTTCGTTTAATTTTATGCTGTCTGTTTCTGCTTTTCTATCTTCGGTAAGTTTAATTTGCTCGGCCAGCAGGTCCGATAATCTGCTATACAAATCATATCTTTCCCTCAGTTTGTTAATCGTATCTTCTTCGGTTTTTAAGCCGTCTAACTTTTGGTAATCAAATTCGCCAACAGCAAAATCATAAGCCGAACCAAACTCAAATATAACGCCCGGCAAATAGCTGCCTGCCGTAAAATCTACTATGTTGCCCACTTTATTTTCAAACCGTATGCCACCATGAGATTTCTGTATATAGAAGGTGTTGTCTTTCTATATAGTACCACTGCCTACGGGAATCTGGCTTTCTGCCCCTATCCAAATTGCAGGTTTTTTTATTGCCGGCGCTAATTGGTCAAATTCTGCATAGCAGCCTAAAAAAATACCACTTTTGGCAACATAACTTGCCGGCACCAATTGGCCTCCTGCGGTATGGCAACCCATATAAGTATTACCGGTTTGGCTGTTATCAATAATAGAACCAGCACCGTTAGCAGTTATATCTAAGCCTATTGCCGTGCCCAGCGAAGCCTCTGCATGAAAGCCCACAGAATCGGGGTTCAGATTGGTATTGCTATTGCCATTGCATTGCACATAATAGGCCCGCCATTTGTTGGCCCCGGCAGCTATGAATACGCCATCTTTAGCATAAGAGAATACAAAAATGTTTTGCAATGTTGTGGCGGCTCCGTTCACTACTATGCCATTTAGCATGTTTCCGGCAGCAAATTCGGTAAGGTTAAAATGCTCCAACACCACGCCATCGGCATTCGATTCAATGCCGGTAGCCATACTTAAAGTTTTTAATAAGGTGGTACTTGCTCCATCTCCGGTTATAATTACCGATTTTGTAATTGTAAGCGTTTGGTGCAGCTTGTACTCGTTATATGATGCCGATGCTCCGGTATATGTGCCCGGAAAATAAATGGTATCGCCGGCATCAATATCTTCATCTTGCAATGCGTGAAAAACCGTACTCCAATTATGAGCAGGGTTACTCCCACTGCCTAACAAATCCAATACATTGCCGGGCGGTAATGAATTAGCAGTTACATAAGCAGAATTTGGATAGTCGTTGTTTGCATAATCAACAATATTTATCATATTGCAATGGTTTTTTGTTAAAAAATAATTTTATGTGGAAATGTTATGCTTCAAAAATTAGAAAGAGCAGCAACCTGCTGTTAGCACCTACCGCACTACAGCAACTTTTTGTGTTATGGTATAGCCGGGTGTAGTTAGCTGCACCCAATAAGTTCCCTGTTGCCATTGTGCAACGGGCAGCGTACCCTGTGCCAATGCAGGTACTGCACAACTATATACCAACTGCCCCAGATTGTTGTACACCTGTAACAAGCCGTTGCATTGCGGCGGCAGGTTGGTTGCCTGCCAGTAAAGGGCGGCGTTTTGCAGCACAGGGTTGGGGTACAGGCGCAGGGTTGCCTGCCCGCCCGTTGTGGGTTGCCCTATGCCGGTAGCCACATCTAACAGGGTGCAAAGGGTATCGTTACCGCACAGGTTGCGGGCTATGAGGCATAGGTTATAGCTGCCCGCTGCAGGGTAGGTATATGCAGGCATGGCAAGATTGCTGGTATCGCCATTGCCAAACTGCCACAGGTAGCTGTCTGCGCCAAAAGTAGTATTGGCGGTAATGGTAAGGTTGTAATCTGCTACGGAGTGGGTAAATGCCGCCGCGGGGCGGCAGTTGCCGGTAGAGTCTATTTTGAGAAAGAAAGGGTAGCTGAAATATGGATAGGGCGCACCGGAGGAAGATGGGTATTGCCCATCTATATGACCGCCTATCAGATACCCTCCATCAGAAGTTTGGATGGCTGCCGTAGCCATTTCGTCGGTGGTATTCCAATAAATAGTAGGAATAATATCATCAAAGCCTAAACCCTTAATTTGCCATTGCAGGTTGCCGTTTATATCTGTTTTGACCACAAATATATCGCGATACGTATCTTGCCCTACGGCAAGATAGCCGCCATCTGTGGTGGCA
>MTCR01000154.1 GCA_002212725.1 Sphingobacteriales bacterium TSM_CSM
TGCCGCCGTAGGTAGGGTAACAAACAATGCCAATTTTCATACACAATTTTGTTTAGGGGAGTACGTACACTGTAAACACACGGCCCACGCCGGTGTTCAATAAACCCCAATAGTAATGCTTTCGGTTTAATTTTCTTTTAAAACAGGCTTTTTTTATTACCATGCAACAGGTTTACCCGCAACGTTTCAAAAAAAAACGCACAACCTTTAATCGGGTGTTATAACCTGCTTGCCACATCAACTCCAACCACACGGCCTTTTCCACCACCAATAAAAACAATTATTTTACATGGATTCGCAAGAAAAAGAAACAACCACACAAAACCATCCGGCTTACAACGCAGCCACAGCCATTAAGACATCGGTAACGGTTAAAATGTTTGCCGTAGGTTTTTTGATTTTGCTTATGCTCATACCGGCCGCCGCCCTTATGATGCTGATAGACGAAAGGCAAACCCGCCGCAACGAAGCAGTGGCCGAAGTTAGCTCAAAATGGGGCAACATGCAGGAAATTACCGGCCCTGTATTAAGCATACCGTTTACCCAATACGTAAAAGACCCCAATGGACAAACTGCCGAAACCACCCAACACATTCATTTTTTACCCGATGAACTGAACATAACCGGCTCTATACAGCCCGAAATAAGATACCGTGGCATTTACCGTGTCATCTTGTACACCGCCCGCCTTACCGTAAGCGGCTCGTTTGCAGCGCCCGATTTGGGGCAGTTTTCCATACCTGACAAAGACCTGCATCTAAACCGCGCTTTTGTTGCTGTGGGCATTCCCGATATGCGCGGTATTAAAGAAACCGTTGCCCTTACCTGGAACACCGACAGCCTTTCTTTTGACCCCGGCATTCCTGCCCCCGATGTTGCCGCTTCGGGAGTAAGCGTGCGCGTACCTTTGGCAGGACAAACACCAAAATACACCTTTTCTTTTAACCTGCAACTCAACGGCAGCGAAGCGCTTCAGTTTGCTCCAATGGGCAAGGTTACTACCGTACAACTGCAATCGCCGTGGGAAAACCCCAGTTTTGACGGCGCTTTTCTGCCCGATGAACGCCAAATTTCCCCCGGCGGGTTTACCGCACAATGGAAAGTGCTGCACCTTAACCGCAACTATCCGCAACAATGGCAGGGCAATACCTATAATGTTGCCGGCTCAATGTTTGGGGTAAAACTCATTCAGCCCGTAGATGAGTACCAGAAAACCTCCCGCGCAGCCAAATATGCCGTTATGTTTATTATGCTCACCTTTACCGTTTTTTTCTTTGTAGAGGTACTTAACCGAAAAAATATTCACACCCTGCAATACCTGCTGGTTGGCGCAGCCCTTTGCCTTTTTTACCTGCTGCTGTTGTCGCTTACCGAACAAATGGACTTTGGCCTGGCTTATCTGGTATCGGGCACGGCTACCGTTGCACTCATAACCGCTTATTCGGGCAGCGTGTTTGGCAACAGCAGACTAACCGCCCTGTTGTTTGCCCTGCTGCTGGCGCTGTATTTATTCCTCTATTTTGTGCTGCAATTGCAAGATTACGCCTTGCTTATGGGCAGCATAGGGTTGTTTGTATTTTTGGCCGTTATCATGTACGCATCGCGAAACGTAGATTGGTACAATGCCGGTAAACTGCCCGGCAATTAACTAAATATATGCCCGGCAACCGCCTTGCATACAATATTAACCGCCTTTTTTCGTTTTGTAACCTGTAATGCAACAGGGTAAAGGGCAGCAAACTAATCAAGCTTTTGCAAAAAAAAGCCTGAACACATACGGTTATAAAAGAATTTTGTTTAACTTTAATGATGTATTTGCAAAAATACGGTATCTTTACCGCCAAACACATTATTCAATACAGAAAACAGTTCTCATCAAATATGCAATACCGAAAATTTTTCCTTGCCGCATTTTTTGTTCTTTCTGCCCTGTTGGCAGCTAATACCGCACAGGCACAAATTACAACGGGCAGCGTTGCCCCCGAATTAACCCTGCCCGACCAAAACAACGTAAACCAGTCGCTCGGTTCTTTACGCGGCAACTGGGTGCTGGTATATTTCTGGGTATCGTGGGACGGGGCATCAAGAGCCGCAACACCCAAATTAGCTTCACTGTATGGCAAATATCAAAACGCGGGCTTTACCAGCGCCCGCGGGTTCAGAGTTTACACCGTTTCTTTAGACAGCGATAAAAAGGAATGGGTAAATGCCCTTAAAACAGATGCCATTCCCGGACCTTACAATGTTAACGATTTTTACTCGGTTTCTGCCGCCACTTACCAGGTTCAGAAAGTACCTTCTGCATATCTGGTAGATGCCAGCGGTATAATAAGGGCGGTAAATCCTTCCTTTGCCGATGTGGAAAGCATCCTGAATGCCGATGCAGGTAAAGGCGGCACTGTTGCCATGCAAACCTTTAACACCGGCGCCGCGGTAAACACCGCCGCTAAAATGGAAAGCGTTCGCGGAGGCGCCCTGCAAACCACTTCTGCCACTTCCTACTACAACCAAACCACCACCGCCACTACCACTACACCCTCGGCACTTCCCGAAGGCAATACCTATAAAATTCAAATCGGCGCCTATAAAAAACTGAACCTGGGCGATTTTTACGGCGTATCGCAATACGGAAACGTAGTGAGCGAACCGGCCGATAACGACATTAAACGCGTTATGGTAGGCAATTTCGACAGTAAACAAGCCGCCGTTGATGCCCTGTACCGAATTCAGAAAGAAGGCTACCCCGATGCTTTTCTGGTAGAATATAAAAATGCCCAACGGGTGCGTGTGGTAGGTAAATCGGAAATTCAGGCGCCTGTTTCGGCTGCTCCCGTATCGGCGGTAAGCAACGGCAATACAATAGCCGTACCATTGGCCTCCGCGCCGCAACCCGCAACCGATTTGGTTTACCGCAGCGCCGAACCGACAGCCATGCCTTCGGCCAATACCAATACCTCCACATTTAATGCAACCGCAAAAAATACCGGCAGCTCGGGTTCTACGGTTATTTACACCGCTCCGCCCAGCTATTCACTTCCCTCGCAGGTAACGGTTTATACCAATACACCCTCCCAAAACACGCAGGGAACCATTTACGACCAGCCGGGCTTTATATCGTCCGGCTCCGATAAAACCTATGTCAAAAATGCTTCGGTAAACACGCCTTCCGGCACCGGAACCATGCAGGTTTATACCCCCGGCGATACCCGTTTTACCAATACCACCGCCACTACTACCCAACCGGCCAAAACCACCACCCAGCAGCGTCCCACAACCACTACCCAACAGCCCGCCACAACCGGCAATCAACCCTCCGTTCCGCCAAAACAACCCGGAACCACAACCGCCCAACCGCCCCAACAACCCGGTGGGGCTACACAACCACAACAACCCTCACCCGTTGTATCTCCCACCTCCGAGAATTCACTCGAAAAACAAATAGATAACTATATGGGTGGATACGATTACACGCTTCTTGAAAACTCCAAGTCAAAACGCTTGAAAAACAAAAGCAAACGCGAAAAGAAAAAAGACAAAAAGAAAAAATAAACACGGCATTTGCCGTAAAATAAGGGAGCAGGAAACATTACCATCACCTGTTCCCTTTTTTTGTTTGCCGGATTTTGGTATATTTTAACAAGGCTTCTTATTTTTACGGCAAATTACTTACAGCGTTATGTCAGCAACAATTCTTGGAGCAGGTTCGCGCATTAAACACGCCAAATTTGGCATTGGCGCAATTACCAGGGTTACCCCCTCAACCTATCAGATTACCTTTATGCAGCACGGCAATATTGAAATGCCCGTTACCGCCGAAATGGAGGTAATTGAAGCTGTTGAACCACCCAAAGACGCCGTAACCCTGCGCGATGTGGAACGCCTGTTGAGCAACCTGCTCGAAAAATGGGGCGGGCTGCAGGAAACCGTAGATTTGGCCGACAGGTGGAAAGGCGGAACCCTTATCTTAAAACCCGCCGATACCGGCCTGCAGGCTAAAGAAATTCCTATCGAAACATTTTTTCATAAAATTGTAATGGCAAGAGACCGCCTTCGGGTAATGGAACAGCAAATAAACGGTAGCAACAAATTATCTGACGAAGAAAAGGTAAACCTGCAGCAATACATTACCCGTATTTATGGCTCTTTTACTACCTTTAACCTGTTGTTTAAAAACAAAAACCACCAGTTTAAAGGCACCTCTTCCGATTGATTTTGTAACACCGCTCTCACTTCAGTAATACCCTGTGTTCTTTGCCTGCAATGCAGTTTTTTTATTGTACGGCGGTGACAAAACATCGGAACAAGTTGCTGTGTGTCTGTTTTTATAACCCGACATGGAAAATCTGCCCGAATATACCCGGTTTCAGCTTGCCCTGCGAAACGGACAGGATAAAGAAGTGGTTTGGGTAGCCTACAAAGGTATTATTTACGATGTATCGGGCAGCCGCCTTTGGCGGAAAGGACACCATTATGAACATTGGGCAGGCCAAGATCTTACCGAAGAGTTATCCGATGCACCGCATACCGATGGCGTTTTTGAAAAATTTACACCCATTGGTAAACTTGCAAACCACTAAACCCCTTGCCCCCTGTTCTACCTGCTGCTGCCTGTTTGCAATACGCCCTTCTGAACGCTAAACAACCACCCATTATGGCAACCAAAACCACCACAAAAAGAAGAAAAACCACCTCGCGGAAAAGCAAATACGGAAGCATAACGTTTTCAAAATTTTCTACCTATATAGCCATTGTTTTTGTTGTCATTTTCATTATTACCCAGTGGAGTTTTATAATGGAAAAATGCAATGAAATTAAAACCATTATCACCCAAACCGTACCCCCCGGCACCAATAATAACCCCGCCCCTTCGCCTGTACCCAACCCCTCGCCTACCCCACAACCGTTGCCGCCCAACCAAAACCCGCAGCCGGTAAGTGTAAAAAGCATAAAAATTGTAACCTGGAACCTCTATAACATGGGCATCAGTAAAGACGATGACGAGGTGCGTTTTGCCGCAGAAACCATAAAAAATTACGATTTGGTTGCCCTGCAGGAAATATCTACCACCCTTAACGGACCGCGCGCCATTGCCAAACTGAACGAAGAACTGAACCGACGCGGCGCTAAATGGGATTATGTTGTAAGTGACCCTACTTCCGGCGAAGGTTCTGAAAAATACGTGTTTTTGTATAAAACCCAAAATATTAAAGTGCTGGGCAACGGCTGGCTGGTAAGCGGTAAAGCGCTCGATAAAAACTTAGACCGTGAGCCGTTTATGGTGCGCTTTGATGTGGGAGGCAAAAAATTGCTGTTGGCCAATTTTCATGCTGTGCCAACCGGTAAAAATCCCGCAAAAGAAGCGCTGTTGCTGTCAGAAATACACTCGCTATACCCCACCGATAACCTCATGATCATGGGCGATTTCAACCTGTCGCAAAGCAACCCTGCTTTTGATGCATTAAAAAGTAAAGGCTACAAACCGGTTCTTGTAAACCAAAAAACCAGTCTTAAAACTAAAAAAGATGCCAATGGCAACTACCTGGCCGAAGAATACGACAATATTTTTTACCGCACCTCCACCTTAGTAAGCCTTAAAAGCGGCATTATTGATTTTGTACCTAAATTTAAAACCCTGGCCGAAGCCCGCCACATATCTGATCACTTGCCGGTTTGGTGCGAAATTGCCTGGAAATAGGCTGCTTTTTCTTTCGGTTTCGGGCTAATAACTGCTTGAAAACCGCTTGAATTATATTTGTTTTTTTGTCAACAGATTTGAAGCATGGTTCAGCAACAACCTTTATGGCAAATTTTTGCCGATACCGGCGGCACATTTACCGATTGCCTTGCTGTTTCGCCACAGGGCAAAGAAATAAAGGTAAAAGTACTCAGCAGCAGTGCCCTGCGGGGCAGTATTGCCAAAATTGTTACCCCTCGTTTGGTTGAAATAAAACATAATTGGGGGCAACTTACCGCTGCCATGCTTCGGGGGTATTGGTTCAGGCTGCTGCTTGCCAATGAACAACCGGTTCGGGTAGTGGCGTTTCAACCCCGTTTGTCGAGGCTGCTTCTTTCAGATAGCATAAAGGCTATTGCCGGACAAGGCTTTGAGTTGTTTTCGGGTGAAGAGGCGCCTGTGCTTGCTGCCCGTCTTGCCACCAAAACACCGCTAAACCTGCCCCTTCCGCCACTTATAATGCGCCTGGGTACCACCAAAGGCACCAACGCCCTCCTCGAAGCCCGCGGCGCACCGGTTGCCCTGTTCGTTACCCGAGGATTTGCAGACCTGCCGGAAATTGGCAATCAGCAGCGCCCCCACCTGTTTCAACTCCATATTCAAAAACCGCAACCATTGCACCAATGTGTTTTTGAAGTGCCCGAACGCCTCGATGCCAACGGTACAGTTATTGAGCCTATAGATTGCAGCCCGCTTACCCAACAGGTGCAAAAAGTGCTGGCACAGGGCATTACCAACGCCGCCGTAGCCCTGCTGCATAGCTATTGCAACCCAATACATGAACAAAAACTTGCACAATTTCTTCTAAATCAGGGATTTACACATGTTTCACTTTCATCAGAACTGGCGCCGCTCATTAAAATTGTGCCCCGAATGCACACCGCCATTGTTAATGCCACACTCGCACCTGTTATTGAGCAGTACCTGACCGCCGTACACCGGCAACTTTCTTCTCAAAGCCGTTTGTATATTATAACCGGAGCCGGCGCATTGGTGCAGCACCGGTTTTTTACCCCAAAAGACAGCTTGCTCAGCGGTCCGGCAGGTGGGGTAAATGGCGCTGCCAATACCGGATTGCTGGCCGGCTACAATCGCATCATATCATTTGACATGGGCGGAACCAGCACCGATGTAGCCCGCTACGATAATCAATTTGATTATGTGTATGAGCATCATGTGGCTAACGCACATCTTTTGTCTGCCGCCTTGGCCATTGAAACAGTGGCAGCCGGCGGTGGCTCGGTTTGCCGCTTCAACGGTTACCGGTTAAGCACCGGACCCGAAAGCGCCGGCGCAAACCCCGGACCGGCCTGCTATGGTGCCGGCGGACCATTTACCATTACCGATGTGAACCTTTTGTTGGGCAAACTTAGCCCCGCCGCCTTTGAAATACCTGTTTATCCTGACCAAGCCCGCCAATGCCTTAACCAAATTGCCCGGCAAATAACTGCCGCCACCGGTAAAGAGCCGTCAGAGACAGAGTTGTTGCAGGGCTTTGCCCAAATTGCAAACGAACTCATGGCCAATGCCATACGCAGCATTTCGGTTCAAAAGGGGTATAAGCCACAACAGTATGCTTTGGTAGCTTTTGGCGGTGCTGCCGGACAACACGCTTGTGCCGTGGCAGAGCTGTTGCAAATGTCCACTATTATCATATCACCTCATGCAGGTATTTTAAGCGCCGCCGGTATAGGGCAGGCTGCTATTGAAAGAATGGCACAACTGCAAATATTGAAACCTTTAGATGAAATAGAACTCCAGCTACCTTTTATTGCCCTGCAACAAAAGCAACAAGCCCGAAAATTGTTGCAATATGAAATTACGGGCGATGAACCGGCTGTTTTTGTGCATTGCTTGTTTTTCCTGCGCCTGCAGGGGCAAGATGCCACTATAGAAATTTCCGAAGCAGAACTGCCCCGTTTGCGCAGTGCTTTTGAGCAAAAATACCGCCTGTTATATGGGTATTACCCAACCGGCAGAACCATTGAAGTAGAATCGGTAAAAGCTACTGCATCGTATAAGTTATTGAATATCAGCAAAGTACAAAACAAGAAAATAAAAACTGTATCTCCAATTCCCCACTCTTTTCAGGCGGTTTATGAAAACGGAACATGGCAAGATACGCCCGTTTTTACGCATACACAGCTTACACCGGGAGCAGATATTTCGGGCCCCGCACTTTTATTATACCGGCACAGCACTTTTTACTTACACCCGCACTGGCATTTGCATATTGACAAGCATGGCATTGGCATTGCCAGAAAAACAACCCCCTTTGTACAGAAAAAAACTATTGGCTATCGCAGTAAGGCGGTAAACTTAACCTTGTTTACCAACCGTTTTAAAAGCATTGCCACTGAAATGGGTAATTTGTTACAGCGCACTTCGTTGTCGGTAAACATAAAAGAGCGGCTCGATTTTTCGTGTGCCCTGCTTGACCACGAGGCTAATCTGGTGGTGAATGCGCCGCATATTCCGGTGCATTTGGGTAGTTTGGGTATTTGTGTGCGAACCTTGCTTCAAAAACTGCCCATGCGCCCGGGCGATACGGTAATTACCAATCATCCGGCCTATGGCGGTTCTCATTTGCCCGATATAACCTTGGTTACGCCGGTGTATAATGCCCAAAATAAACTGGTAGGTTATGTGGCAAACCGTGCTCATCATGCCGAAATTGGTGGCAGCCGCCCCGGCTCTATGCCTCCCGATGCACAAAATTTAGCTCAGGAGGGTGTGCTCATTCCGCCTATGTACCTTATTGAGCAGGGTGTGCCCAACTGGAATGCCATAACCGCGCTGCTGCAAGATGCCCCCTACCCTACCCGTTCTCTTCAAGACAACTTAGCCGATTTGCACGCAGCACTTGCTGCAAACCGCCTTGGCATGCGCCTGCTGCAACAACTTGCCGGCAGCTTCGGGCTTAGGCAGGTTCGCCATTATATGCAGCAATTATCGGCATACTCGGCGGCACTTATCAGAAACAGGTTGATGCAAATGCCGTTCGGTTCTTGCCGGGCCACCGAATTGTTAGACGACGGCACCCCGCTTGCTGTTGCCATATCTGTAACCAACCGGCAGGCTGTTATTGACTTTACAGGAACCGGTTCTACCCACGCAGGCAACCTCAATGCTACGCCTGCTATAGTACACAGTGCCGTGCTGTATGTTTTGCGCCTGCTGCTGAACGAAGATGTGCCGCTTAATGAAGGCATTATGCAGCCCGTTTTGCTGAAAATACCCGAAGGAACAATATTAAACCCGGTTTTTTCAAACAATCCGTTACATTGCCCGGCAGTTGTGGGCGGCAACACCGAAACCAGTCAACGCCTTACCGACACGCTGCTGAAAGCACTCAATATGGCAGCCTGCAGCCAGGGAACTATGAACAATGTGATATTTGGTAACCCAAACTTTGGTTATTACGAAACTGTATGCGGCGGCAGCGGCGCAGGAAATGGTTTTCATGGCACATCGGCAGTTCATACCCACATGACCAATACCCGCATTACCGACCCCGAAATTCTGGAGTTGCGTTACCCTGTACGACTTGAAGAATTTTCTGTCAGACAGCATTCGGGTGGCAACGGCAAATATGCCGGTGGAAATGGCGTGGTACGCGTTTTGCATTTTTTACAACCGGTACAAGTTTCGGTTCTTTCACAACACCGGGTAATACCCCCTTATGGGCTTTGCGGAGGCGAAAACGGGCTTTGCGGTGAGCAATACATCATTAAAGCAGCCGGTACTATTGTGCCGCTCCGTGGAACCGACGCTTATGATGCCCATGCCGGCGATAAACTGGTGTTGAAAACTCCCGGCGGCGGCGGGTTTGGCGCTGCCGGTTAATTGGCTACAGTTGTTTTTTGCCCGTGGGTTATTTGCGCCACCAGTTGGTGCTCATAATGTAGTCATACACTTTATCGGGCACCAGGTACCTTATGGATTTTCCTGCTTTAAGCAACTGCCGTATATACGTTGAAGAAATTTCAATTACCGGTACTTGCAGGCGCTGTACATTGGGCAGGCTGAGGTACTGCGTGGGAGGATAATTTGGCCGGGGGTAAACCAGCAAGGTATAGTATTTAAGAATGGCTTCGTAATTATGCCATTTATGGAAATGCTCCATGTTATCTTCGCCAACAATGAGCGAAAACTGATGTTCGGGGTATTTTTCCTGCAAGTAAGTAAGTGTATTAATGGTGTAAGAAGGTTTGGGCAGTGCAAACTCAATGTTTGATGCCTTCAGCAACGGGTTATTTTCAGTTGCTAAAGTTACTAAGTGCAGGCGGTCATACTGGTTGAGCAAAGATTTTTTATCTTTAAGGGGGTTTTGTGGCGATACAATCAGCCAAACTTCTGAAATTCCGTTGCTGTTGGCAATGGTTTCGGCAATAATTAAATGCCCTATGTGAATGGGGTTAAAAGAACCAAACAACAGCCCTATGTGTTTTCGATATGCTGCCATACTTTTATTTACTTGTGTTGCAAAGGTACACTTTTTCGGGCATAAGTTTTACCCGTTAAGGGGTGCTTTGGCAACACAGGTGTGGTGAGGCTTAGTGTTTAATAGGTTTGGAAAAATAGCTTTTGGCAATGAACCGACTTTTTTTCATAGCCCTTTTTATGTGTTGTGCAACAATTTCTGTTGCACCCGATACACTTTTGGCAGAAATAGACTGGTGCAGCCATAAACAAATTTCGTGGAATGATTTTTGGGGCGCTCCCGACCCCAACAGCCGGTATTCTGCTGTTTCGGCTACTTATTTACAAGAGAAACATGCCTGCGACGATTTCGGGCGTTTCAGATATTCGGTTAAGGCTGTTTTTGTTAAAAACCAGTCGTGGAGTCGCGACAAGCGGTCATCGAGATTACTGCACCATGAGCAACTGCATTTTAACCTCACTGAACTTCATGCCCGAAAGTTGCGCAAGATTTTTTCCGAACTTCCCTACCCTTGCTATATTGCGGAACGCCGCATTCAGTTGAAGATTGACAGTTTGTATGATAAAATGGAATTTGCTCATCGGTTTTATGATGACGATACCTATCATGGGTTGAACTTAGAGCGGCAACATTTTTGGGACAAGATGGTTAATTCCGCACTTGACGAACTGTCGCAGTTTGGTTGTGCCGAATAATGTTTCACGTGGAACACTGTTCCTTTTTTTTCGGCAAGGTTTGTAGTTTTATGCAGCAGCGATGGTTGCCATCAAATTCCATGTCATTGTTTCACGTGGAACAGTGAGTTGTTGTCCTTGGCCAAAACACGTTTCGGGCGGCAGGGATAGTTTGGTTGCTTTAATTGTTTCACGTGGAACAATTGGTGCGTGTTAGTATTCACCGGCAATAAAGCGGGTAATGTCCTGCAAAAAATGGGCAGAATGCGCTAACTTTGCGGCGTAAACAAAAAATGATGTTTAAAGAGTACGATGTTATAGTAGTAGGGGGTGGACATGCCGGATGCGAAGCAGCAGCAGCAGCAGCAAATCTGGGGTCGTCGGTATTGCTTGTTACCATGAATATGCAGGTCATAGGGCAAATGTCTTGCAACCCGGCAATGGGAGGTGTGGCAAAAGGGCAGATAGTGCGCGAAATAGATGCATTGGGCGGATATTCGGGCATTGTTACAGATAAAACCATGATTCAGTTCAGAATGCTCAATCTTTCGAAAGGTCCGGCCATGTGGAGTCCGAGGGCGCAAAACGACCGCATGTTGTTTGCGGCAGAGTGGCGGCACATGCTAGAGCAAACACCTAATCTTGATTTTTGGCAAGATATGGTAACGGGCATTGTGGTTAAAGGCGGTAAAGTAACAGGAGTTACAACCAGTTTGGGTATTGAAATTAATTGCAAAGCAGTAGTGCTTACCAACGGCACGTTTTTAAACGGGTTAATCCATATTGGAGAAAAGAATTTTGGCGGCGGCAGGGCAGGAGAGCGGGCTGCCACCGGGCTAACCGCCTGCCTTACCAACCTGGGCTTTGAAGCAGGACGCATGAAAACCGGAACACCGCCAAGGGTGGACGGGCGCAGTCTTGATTACTCAAAAATGGAAGTGCAGGAAGGCGATTTTCCGCCGGGAAAATTTTCCTTTACCAATACCCCGCCGCTAACCCGGCAGCGGTGCTGCTGGATAACCTACACCAACGAAACCGTGCACAGTATTTTGCGCACCGGTTTTGAGCAATCTCCTATGTTCAGCGGGCGTATTAAAGGCATTGGCCCCCGCTATTGCCCGTCTATAGAAGATAAAATTGAACGGTTTTCGGAACGGGAGCGACATCAGATATTTGTAGAACCCGAAGGCTGGCAAACCGTTGAAATTTATGTGAACGGGTTTTCTACCTCATTGCCCGAAGATGTGCAATATAAAGCGCTGCAAAATATTCCGGGTTTTGAAAATGCCAAAATGTTCAGACCCGGCTATGCCATAGAGTATGATTATTTTCCGCCGGTACAATTAAAGCATACCCTGGAAACCAAATTGGTAAACAACCTGTTTTTTGCCGGACAAATTAACGGCACTACCGGCTATGAGGAAGCAGCCTGCCAGGGATTAATGGCAGGCATTAATGCACATCAGAAAGTAAACAACCTTGAGCCTGTTGTGCTTAACCGCGATGAAGCCTATATTGGCGTACTGATTGACGACCTCATCAACAAAGGCACCGAAGAGCCTTACCGCATGTTTACCTCGCGTGCCGAATACCGCATTTTGCTAAGACAAGACAATGCCGATATACGGCTTACCCCCATAGGATACCGGCTTGGTTTGGCAAGCGAAGAACGCTACACCCGTATGTTGCATAAAAAAGCGCAGGCAGAAGCTCTGCTCGAAGAGTTTGCCGGAATTTCTGTGTATCCCGAAGAGGTAAATGGCTTGCTGGAGGCAAAAGGCACGCCGCCTGTTAAGCAACGGGTAAAGCTGCTGAGTTTGCTGCTGCGTCCACAACTTACTATGAAAGATTTGCAGACTGTGCCAAAGGTGGCAGCATTATTGGAACAATACCATACAGATGCTATAGAACAAGCCGAAATTAATGCCAAATACGAAAGCTATATCAGTAAAGAGAAGGAAATGGCCGAAAAAATGAGCCGACTTGAGTCTATAAAGCTAAGCCCCGAATTTGATTATAGCGTGCTGCCGGCATTATCATCGGAAGCACGCGAAAAACTCAATAAAATAAAGCCCCTTACTTTAGGACAGGCAAGCCGCATTAGCGGGGTTTCACCATCTGATATTTCTGTGCTGATGATTCACATGGGCAGGTAAACGGGGCAGGAGAGAGGTAAACCCAAAGATATGCCGTAAATATTTTGTAATCAAATAATTATACATTCGGTTTGATTTCACTTTATTTTCAGGAACAATTTGTAGAAGCCGGTTGCGATGAGGCCGGACGAGGATGCTTGGCCGGCCCGGTATTTGCCGCTGCTGTAATTTTACCCCCCGGTTTTAAACCCGAATGGGTAAACGACTCGAAACAACTGAGCGAAAAGCAGCGGTTTGAGGCCCGCATGATTATTGAGCAGGAAGCGGTAGCTTGGGCGATTGGCATGGTTTCGGCAGCCGAAATAGATGAGATAAATATTTTAAACGCATCATTTTTGGCTATGCACCGCGCTTTGGAGCAATTGCAGCCACAACCGGAAATGCTGATAGTTGATGGCAACCGGTTTAAGCCGTACAAAAAATTGCCCTACCATTGTGTGGTAGGAGGCGATGCGCTATATGCCTCTGTTTCGGCCGCCTCTGTACTGGCTAAAACCGGCCGCGATGCCTATATGCAACAACTGCATCATGAATTTCCGGCGTATGGCTGGTTTCAAAACAAAGGATACCCTACTGCCGAACACAGACAGGCTATTGCAAAACATGGATTTTGCACGCATCACCGGCAGAGTTTCAGGTTGTTGCCGCTTGGCAGGCAAATGGACTTGTTTTGACAGGGAGTTGTAACCGCCTGTGCCTTCTTGGTTGTTAAGGCAGGAACAAGACAGACTGCAATTATTCGCCCAATTCAATTGCCTTTATTTGTGCAACAGTTTGCCCAATTACCTGTTCGAGTTGTATAATAAGACTTTCCAGTTCGGGAGAATTGACTTGATTAGCCGACAATTCCTCAATGCGCCGCACTTCGGTTTTTAATGAGTTGATACCCATACTGTCAATAGTTGGTTTAATACGGTGGGAGAGTTTTTTTACCACATCGAGGTTGTTGTTATAATAGGCAGCTTTTATTTCTGCAACAGTGGGCGGAATATCCGTTACAAACATTTGCAACATTTTAAGTACAAAAGTACGGTCGTTTCGGCTAATGGTGTTGAGTTTGGAAAGGTCGTACAAGGCTGTTTTAATCTCAGGTTTATTGTTGTCTTGTGTCTGTTCCTGGTTTGTACTGTCAGTTTTCAGCCATTTTGCTATAAGATTTACCAGTGCTGTTTCCTCAAATGGCTTGGATAGGTAATCGTTCATTCCGGCATTTAAGCACTTTTCGCGTTCGCCTTTAAGGGCATTGGCAGTAAGTGCAATAATAGGAATATTGCTATGTAATTCACTTCTTATGTATTGGGTGGTTTCAAAACCGTCCATAACCGGCATTTGTACATCGAGCAAAACAATGTCAAATCTGTTGTTACTTTGGCGGATTAAATCTACGGCTTCTTTGCCATTGGTTGTTTCGGTAAGTTCGGCGCCATAGTTGGCAAGCATGGTAGTGGCTACAAGGCGGTTAAGCGGGTTATCTTCTACAATTAGTATTTTTTTGTTTTTTAATATATTTGCATCAGGAGTGGCATTTTCATATTGCGGAATATCTTTTTCGGTTCCTTCGCTAAGGGTTAAGATAATGCTGATAATGGTACCTTTACCTTTTTTGCTATCAATATGAATGGTTCCGCCCATGAGGTCAACCATTTGCCGGGTAATGCTCATTCCCAATCCGCTGCCGCCAAATTTACGGGCTATTGTTTCGTCTTCCTGCGAAAATTTATCAAATATAGTTTCTATAAATTTTTCATCTATTCCAATTCCGGTATCGGAAACGGAAATTTTAATTTGTTGTTTTCCTTTAAATACGCTTGCCACACTTACTGCAATGTCAATACGTCCTTTTGTGGTAAATTTAATGGCATTTCCGGTAAGGTTAAGCAACACCTGATTAATGCGGTAGGGGTCGCCAATAAGTACAGGGGCCACGTCAGCTTCAACATAAGCAAACATGGCAAGCCCTTTTTCTTCGGCTTTGTGTTGAAGTACTTTTTGTACCTGCGAAACCACGGTTTTCATACTGAACCCGATGTTTTCGAGGGAAAGTTTTCCGGCTTCAATTTTTGATAAATCAAGTATATTATTAATTATAAACAGCAGGTTATCGGCAGATGTTGAAATGGCATCAAGGTAGGTGTGTTGTGTTTCGTTGAGGGTTGTTTTTTCCAACTGCCTGCTCATTCCTAAAATGGCATTCATGGGGGTTCTTATTTCGTGGCTCATACTGGCGAGGAAATTTTCGCGGGCACTGGCCAGCATTTCGGCATCTTTGGTTGCCTTTCTTAATTGTTGTTCAAGGTCTTTTTGCTGGCTTATGTCAAGGTAAATTTTTATAATTCCAATATGAACGCCGTTGTCATTGTAAATAGGTGCGCTGCTCAGAAGCCACCATTTAAGTTGTCCGCTTTTTGTTTTTGCCTGAATTTCAAAGGTATTGTTATGGTTATTTGCAGGAACACTGTGGGGCAGATTTTCCTGTAGTATAGTGGGTTTTGAAGTTTGCAGCAGCAGGTGCATTTCTTTTTTTCCCATTAGTTCAGATGTATCAAATCCGCTCATATTGCAGAAACTTTGGTTAACAAAGCGGATATTGCCGTCAATATCCGTTTCAACCAATCCCAGGTTCATGCTATTAATAATTTGGCGATATTTTTCTTCGCTCCGTCGCAGGGTATCTTCATTTTTGGCACGTATGGTTATATCGCGGTATTGCCATAGGTGGCCTTTATAATTGTTTTCAATAAAGATAGGAATGTAGTCGCGTTCAAAAATTCGGCCGTCGGTCAATTCCAGCACATCGGCGGCGGGCGCTTTATTTGCCAGCAAGGTATTAATATGGGCAACAAACTGTTCGGGGTTTTTAAACATTTCCTTGCTTTGCTCGGCAGCATTGGAGCAGTCGTTGCCAATAAGGTGTTCGGGTTCGGCCGGTATGCCAAACATGGTGCAAAACTCTTTATTGGTGAGCACAATATGCCGGGTTTCGTCTTCTACCAGAATGCCCGTTTGCAGGTTTTGAATTAAGGTGGAAAAACGCTTTGCGTAAGTGCTGAGTTCCTCTTCGGTTTGTTTTTGGCGGGTTATATCGGTGCAGGTGCCTATTACCCTTATGGGGTTTTGGGTAGCATCTCGTTCAACAACCATGCCGCGGTCTAAAAACCATTTGTATTTTTTATTTTCATGCTGTATGCGGTATTCTGTTTCGAAGAAAATAATATTGCCACTTACATATTTTTTAATTTTGTTTTTAAATTTATCAATATCATCGGTGTGAATAAGTTTTTCCCAATCCAAAAGGCTATGAATAGCATTATTGGCGGTAAGTCCCAGCAAACTCAGCCATTGTTCAGAGAAATAAACGCTGTTGCTTTTTACATTCCAGTCCCACATACCATCGCCCGAACCTTCGAGGGCAAATTTCCATCTTTGTTCGGCTTCTCTCAATGCTTGTTCGGCCAGTTTCCTTCCTGTAACATCTTCTTCAATAGCAAAAAAATTAACTATTTTACCATTTCGGTCAAACAAAGGTTGCCCCGATATTTTTATCCAGTAAGGTCTTTTGTCTTTGGTGTAGTTTAAAATTTCGCATTCATAGGGTTTTCCTGCCTCAATTTGCTGTCGCAGGTAGGCAATGGTATCGGGGTTGGTATCTTTTCCTTGCAGTAAGTGTCCTGGTTTTTTGCCTGTTGCTTCCTGCAGGGTATAGCCGGTAATTCGGGTAAAGCCGTTGTTTACCCATTGAATTTTTCCTTCGGCATCAGCCAGAATGATAGCGTTGTTGGTTTCTTTGGTAAAGAGCAGCAATGTTTGCAGTTCATTTTTCTGGCTGTTTATAGTATGAAGCAGTTCTTTTATTTCGTTAACCGTAATTTGCTGGGTTTTTAACACGTGCAGCATGTCAATAAATACATCGTGTATGGCAAAGTCGGCTATAGAAAGTCCAAATTCTTTTAATTGCTCAATACTCGAAAACCAAGGGGTTGCAACAATAAGTATGTTTTCCCGCTGCTCTAAGTATTCAACCTGCCCCCTGAATAGCACCTTATTTATTTGGTGTTTGGTTTCAAAAACAAACAGTTGTTGTTGCAGGTCTTTTAGTTCGTCAAACGCCAACCGGCTGATTTCGGGTCTCAGAATGTTAAAAAGTTGGCTAAATGGCATGCCCTCTTCTATTGCGCACAGTTTTTTCAAACTGTTTCCGTAAGCTAAAATCCGGAGGCGGTTGTTTAGAATTAAATAAAACGGAAATAGTTTATTAAACTGTTCGGCATTAAAATTTACCATATCCCGGAAAATTTAGCTAATATAGGGAAGCGTTATATGCTTTCTGTTTACTTGTTGTGTAGTGCGGCGCTACCAGTTTACCTTAAATATTTCGTGGTCTGCCCCCTCATCGCGGCATTGCAGCAGTTCAATGGCAACCTCTGTTTGGTATAACTTGCCCAATCCCTGAAGCAATCCTCTTACAAATTCTTTTAAACCCGGCCGTTGCGAAAAGTAGTGTACATGCAAGCTATTGTCGGTAAGGTGACTAATCCTGAATTCGGGCGGTGTAAGGTTGGGGTAAATAAGCATAATGCGGTTATGGAAATTAGGCAGGTTAATTAAAAATTCTTTTAAATTATTTCCGCCGGCTTCCATAAGCGAACCATATTTTTCTTTACCGGTATGCAATACCCAAAACTCGCCAAAAGCAATCAATACTTGCTCAACAGTAATGCTTAATTCTTCGGCTGCGGCAATGGCCAGTTTATAGGTAACTTCATCGGGGTATGGCTCATTGCTGATGAAAAAATCTATCTCTGTCCGGCTTTTTTCTTTTATGTTTTCCCAAGCCTCAATCCCGTAATTAATTTTTACCAGGTCTTCAATAGCTTTGTTTACAATTCCGTACATAATCGGCAGTTTTTATTGTCAGATGGTTATTTCTTTGTCTTGTATCATTTTATAAATGGTAGATTTGCCAATGTCGAGTTTTTCGGCCACTTTTACCACGTTATGGTCGTATTTTTTTAGAAAGTGTTCAATTATAAGCACCGTGTACTGTCTGAGGGTTTTTTCGTCAGACATTAAGAACTCATTGCTTTTAAGAGCGGTAAAAGTTATATCGTCGGGCAACAGTTCTTTGCCGTTGCACATTACAGCAGCCAAATCAATAATGGCTTTCAGTTCGCGCACATTGCCCGGGTAGTAGTAGTTCCGAAGCTTTTCTTTTGCCTGCGGGCTAATGGCAATGGCAGGCATTTTATTGTCGCGGCAAAATTCATCTAAAAAATACTTTGCCAAAATAAGCACGTCATTTTCGCGGTCTCGCAAGGGGGGCAGTTCAATGGGCAGGCCAATAATGCGGTAATACAGGTCTTCTCTGAAATTTCCTGACTTTACCTCCTGCGCTAAGTTTTTATGCGAAGCGGTTATCAGCCGCACATCTAATTTTACTTTTTCATTGCCCCCAATACGCACCAGTTCGCGCTCCTGAAGCACCCTGAGCAGTTTGCTTTGCAGGTTTATATCTAACTCTGCAATTTCGTCTAAAAACAGGGTACCTTTATTGGCCTCTTCAAATTTGCCGATTTTTCGGGCTATTGCACCGGTAAATGCCCCCTTTTCGTGGCCAAACAATTCGCTTTCAAGCAGTTCATGCGGTATGGCAGCCATGTTTACTGCCACAAAAGGTTGCTTGCGCCGGTCTGAGTTAAAATGAATAGCCCGCGCCACCAACTCTTTACCCGTACCCGTTTCGCCGCTTACCGATACGTTAATGTTGGTGCGAATTGCTTTTTCCATAAGGGTAAACACTTGCTTAACAGCACTGCTGTTGCCCTTTATAATGTTTTCGAACTCGTATTTTTGAGTTAATTGCTGTTTTAACTCTTCTACTTCCTGTTTTAGTACTGCCGTTTCGCGTGCTTTAATTACCGAGTTCCAAAGCAGGTCTTTGGTATTTTCGTCTTTTACAATGTAATCATAAACGCCCATTTTCAGCAAGCCTACCGCCGTGCCAATATCTTCCTGACCGCTGATAATAATTACCGGCACATCGGGCAATTGATTTTTCACCTCCCTGAAAAGCTTTTCGCCATTCATGTCGGGTAGCGAATAATCTATGGTAATAAGGTTGGGTTTCCGGTATATTTGGGCAAGACAGTCTTTGGCCGTGGTAAAGCGGTGTATCTCATAATCGGGATTTAACGATAATTGATACTCCAACAATTGACCATACCATGCATCGTCTTCAACAATAAATATGCAATAATTCTTCATTAAAAGGGGGTTAGGTAACAGAAACAATGTATAAAGTTACAACGTTCTGTTAAAACATACCAATACGCAAGCGTTGTGCCAAAAAAAATTTTACCGGTATTGGTAATGCCTGCCATGCTCCATGCGCTTAACCATACAATACCATCGGGTAAAGTAGGTGTGCAGTTGTACTAAAAGGGTGTAACCTGCAACTGCCATCAACTGACAAAACAGAACCGTTATTCCCGTTAAGTAATGACTTGCAAGCAGGGTAAAAAGTAACAAAAACAGCTGCAAAAAAACAAGGCGGGTAGTAGCATGAGCATGTTTTACCCTGTGTTTCAGAAACCAGTGGTGAAGATGATTTTTATCTGCCTTAAACGGCGAAACGCCTTTTTTGGCCCGATGTAAGCTAACCCGAAGCATATCGGTTGCCGGTATTATTACCAGTGCGCCGGCTAAGGCTGCCATTAACTTACCCGAAACAACATAAGTGCCGTTTGCAAAAACATTTGCCAGGTGCAGGGCAAGGGTTATGGCAACAAATCCCAGCACTACAGAACCGCCATCGCCCAAAAACACTTTGGCGGGGTTCCAGTTGTATCGCAAAAACACCGGCAGTGCCCCCAACACCGGCAACAATAAAAGCAACCACTGTATTTGCGCTCCAACATAGGCAAGCGGGGCAAGCACAAGCAGGTTTATAAATAACAAAGAGCCGGCCAGCCCGTCAATGCCGTCAATAAGGTTAAAGGCATTGGTAATGCCGGTAATTACCACCATGGTTAACAGGTATTGTGCCACAACCGGCAGGGTTTCTATACCCATAAAACCATACAGTGTAGTTATTCTGAAACCCTCACAGGCTGCCAGAAATGCACATAAAAGTTGTATGCCCAGCCGCAAAGAGGCGGGTAAATTAAAGCGGTCGTCCAGTATGCTTACCAACAGCAAAACAACTACAGAAAAAAACCATTTCGGATATTGCAACAACAATTGCAGGGCATTGCCCGAAAGCAACAGCACCAATACCGTAGCACCGGCAATTACCAGCCCGCCAACAGCCGGTATGGGTTTGCGGTGTACCTTGCGCTTGCTTACCGGCGCATCTACCAAACAGAGTACAGCGCTAAACCGCAGCAATACAGGCATTAGCAGGCGGCATAAAACAGCCCCGCCAAGGGTATAAAGCGCAGCATATAAAAGTGTCATGGCAAAATAAGATTTTAAGGTTTAAATAATGAAGAGGAATTGGATTGGATAAAGTGCAGCAACATCAACCATAAACGTGGGCAGTTTACCGGTACTCATAAAAACCCGATGGTGTTTGCAAATGTGCCAGTCCCAACTCTTGCAACTGTTTGTAAGGAAGGTAGTGGCTAATTTTTGGATGTACCGGTTGTCTTTGGGGGGCGGTAAGTACTGTTTCAATGAGTTTTTTGTATTTAAGGGCAATAACCGGCCACCGGTAGCGCCTGCCGGCAACGGCTTGCATTATGGCGGCCACTTGTTTATACCGGACAACGGGTGTTTGGGCAATAATGGTGCACAACTCCCGGGCAGAGGTAAAATACAGGGCTTTGCCCTCGGTGGTGGCGTAGTTGTAAGATACACCGTAGGCAATAACCGGCAATCCTAAATACATGGCTTCTACCAAAGAGGGGTTGGTTCCGCCGGCGCTGTGCCCATGAATATAAACCAGGCAATTGCTGCGCAAAAGGTCTAATTCGTGCTGTTGGTAAATAGGGTCCAGCAGTACCAAATTGGCAAACCGGCTGTATTCAAAGCGCAATTGCCGTCCGTAAGGGCTGTTTTGCCAGTTGCCTACCAATACCAGCGTATGCTGTGGCATTTTAGAAAATGCCTCCAGAATAAGGTGAATGTTATTTTCGGGTTCTATGCGGCAAACTTTAAAAGCATAGGGTTTAACCAAAAACGGATATTTTACCCGGTCGGCTGCCGCCGGTTTTACCTGCATAACGTGGTTGGCGCCGTATTCAATTACGGTACTAAGGGTTTTGTACCGAATAGCCGTGTAGTTTTGTATGGCTTCGTTATCGGTAATATCGGCATGGGCAAATTTAACCGCCAGGTATTCACAAATCCAAAGGTACAGTTTTACCCATTTGCTCCATTTGTTGCGTTTCCATTCAATACCGTCAATAGACACAATTATTTTTTTCCGGGTAAACCACCGCAGCAGCGGCACCATAAAACCGGCGCTCACACCCAGTATCAGCAGCACATCGGCATATACCAGTGCGTGCAGTATGCTTACGGCATCGTATATAATGCTTTGCAGTCCGTTGGCCTTAAACGGAAGGTAAAAAAGCCGCGCATGGTGGTAAACTTTGGGGCGGTCTGCTTCGGGGTAAACTTTAGCCGAGCAGTAAACGCTTATATTCATCTGCTCGCCCAGTTCTTTTACCAGGTTTTCGGCAAGGGTTTCAAAACCGCCGTAGCGGGCAGGCACTCCAACGGTACCTATAATGGCAAGGTTAATGGCTGTTTTTTGCATGGTAATTGGTTTTGCTTTTATTATCCTGAAACGTGCCAATTAACCAAACCCTTATTGTGCAAGCATTACAGTAACATTAACCCATAATGGCTTTTCCATTTGGCGGAAAATTATTCCACCGGCGGTATTTGGTTTGCCCGGCTTTTAAGGCTTTCAAAAACACCGGTCAGCTGCCTGCCAAAGGTGTGTATCCCGAAATTACGGGACATCAGCCTGCTTTTACCCGACATGGTCAGGTACCACTGTAAATTGCCCGATAACTCCTTCAGTGCGTCTGTTACAGCATTCGTATCGGCGCTGTTCAGGCAATAGCCGTTTTCGCCCGGCTTAACCAGTTCACAAACGCCGCCAACCGGCGGCACAATTGCCGGCAACCCGTAAGCCATGCCTTCCAGTATGGTAAGCCCAAAGGTTTCTACCCATTCCTGCTGGCGCGAAAAGTTTACCACCACATGTGCTTGTTTGTAAAAAACGTGTGTATTGGTTTGCACCGGATATATATGGCAGTTTGGCGGCGCCTGGGAGTTGTGTTTAAATGCTTCTGCATCGGCAGCGCCGGCATTCAGCACCAGCATAAACCTGATATGGGGCAGTTGCCGGGCACATTCCACAAACTCATAAACGCCCTTGTATGCTTTTAAGGAGCACAGCATTAGCACGGTAAACGGATGGGTAAAGTTAAGCACATTGGTTTGCCGGGCGGTTTGTTCAAAATCGGGCGAAAGGGCATTGTACACCACACAGGTTAATGGACGAACAAAAGCATAGCTGCGCCGCACATAATCCGATACAAAAATGACCCGGTCGGCTGTGAACTCTGCCACGGCTGTTAGCAACTTTTTTAGCGCTGCCGGGCTAATGCTTACTTCGTGAATGTGGTACACCACATTGCACCCGCGCAAACGGCCTGCAAGGGCAGCTCCTGCCGGAAGCAGCGTATTTACATACACCATATCGGTTTTTTGCAACCTTGCCAGCAGCACAAAAAACAAATACGCCTGTACAAACAGGTAACTCAACAGGGTAAGCAGCCGGTTGTTAAACCGCTTGTAAGGTAAATTATGCAGGGTAACATTGGGCAGTTGGCTTAAACAGCCGCCCGTAGCTGCGGTGGCAGTAAAAAGGTGAACCCTGTGCCCGTTTTCTTGCAGGGTTTGCAATGCCTGTTTAAACACCATTGGGCTTCCGCTGTAATCGTTCAGCAGATGTACGGCAAATATTTGTTGCATAAAAAATGGTTGAGCGCTTTTGCAAAAGAGAAAATCTATTGGTCAGGTGATGCCGGCAAATTATAAAAGAAACCGGTTAAAATTGCGGCGCCGGTGTTGTGGCGGCTGCCGGCGTTATTCCGTAATGTGCATTGTACGCAAAACGGTAAATCCGGCGCAATTGTCCGGCACGAATATTCCAGTCGAAATGTGCCTTAAACCGTTGAGTTGACAAATCGGTTTCCCGAAGGTAAAAATCCTTGTTTCGGAACAGGAGCAGCAAATTTTCCGAAAACTGCTTTATACCTTCTTCATATGTGCCGTAGTTTACCTTTAACCCCGATTGAGGATGCAAAAACCTGCCCGGCCCGCAGTTGTTCCAGCACAGCACCGGCAACCCGTAGCTCATGGCCTCGGCTACTACCATGCCTGCCCCCTCGTGCGAGGGAAACAAAAACGCCGATGCCTGTTTATACAACTCCTGCAGCGCTGCCCGCGGCAGCCATTCTGTTATTTGCACCGCATTGCCAATTTGTTCTTGCGCAATAATTTGTTGTAACAGTGGCAGGCAAGGTCCGCTGCCCACCAGCATCAGGCTAACCTGTTGTTGCTCTTCGGGTTGCAGGTTGCGGTAAAAGCGGGCAAATGCACGTATGGTAATATCAAAACCTTTTAGCGGCACAAACCTGCCTGCGCTAATAATGCAAAACTTTTTTTTAGCTTGTATGCCGGTATTGGCATTACCGGGTGCTTCGGTTGCCACCGAGGGTAAAATGCTGTATTGACCGGAATGCAGATGCAGTTTTTGAGCCGCTTCGGGGTGCATACATAAAATTTGCCCCGATTTTCGGGCGCTGAGGTGCAAAAACGGGTCTGTTTTCCAGAATACATTTTTCATGCCCCATAAAGAACGGTCTTTCAGGTAGGCAACTTTGCCATAAACGGGCAGCAAAAAGTTTGCAGGTATTTTTGGGTGATGTCCAACCGGCCCCCAAACCAGCGGTTTACCCAGCAACCACAAAAATGTGGGGGTCCAGTTGTTATGAAAATTGAGGTTATGCACTACATCAACGGCAAACCGCTTTTTCAGCAGCCAAAGTGCCAGGGTAAGTTGCCAGGCATAAAAGTATATCATAGACAACAGCGGCCCTTTTTTCCATTGGAGCAAAAAAGCCGGCCAGTCAAAGTAATAAAAGGTAATAAGGTTTGCCTGTTGCGCAATTTCGGGGTGTTGTTGCAGGTATTTTTCAATATGTATGCGGTTATTTTTTCGCGTAACGGCTATAACGCGGTGGTGTTTGGCTGCCTGCCGCACAAAATTCCAGCCCATGCCGTCTTCAGAACCCTTAAAGGGGTTAAGCGCATAGGCGGTTATAAGAATGGTTTTCATTAAAAATGCTGCTGAGGTTAAAATGATTTAATTGTTTTTATTATATTATTTTCTCCGTTAATCGGGTTATACCACGCTTACTAAACATAAATGGCTTGCTCGGGCAGAACGGCAGCAGTTGTATTTTCAATTTCATTAAAACCTCTTGTTTTGATAAGCCTTGCCGGCACACCGCCAATAACCGAATTTGGCCCGAAACTTCGGGTAACCACCGAACCGGCAGCCACTACACAGC
This sequence comes from Sphingobacteriales bacterium TSM_CSM, assembly GCA_002212725.1. GTDB lineage: Bacteria > Bacteroidota > Bacteroidia > Chitinophagales > UBA2359 > UBA2359. Next base: position 24,600 of record MTCR01000154.1, read on the forward strand.
CTTCGCCAAGCGTTACGCCGTCTAAAATGCTTACTTTGCTGCCTATCCAGCAGTTGTTGCCAATAACAATGCCTTTGCGGGTTACCCCCTGCAGCCTTATGGGCATTACCGGGTTGTTGTACACATGGTTTTCGGGGTGGCAGCTAAAGTACTGCCCTACAATGCAATCGTTGCCTATGGTTAACCCGCCGGCGCCGCCCAAATAGGCAAATTCGCCAATACCTACATTGTTGCCAATGCGTATAAAGCCGCCCGGATGTTGAAAATCGGTGCAAACTACCAAACGGCTGTAGGCGCCAATACCGGTGTTATTGCCCAGTTCAATTCCGCCGGTTCCCATTGCCGACAAATACACATGGTCGTCTAATTTTACAAAACGCCCCCACCGTATTTGCGACAGGTTATAATAACGCACGCCGCGCCCCGGCAACAACCATTTTGGCGCTCTTAACCTAAACAGCATACAGGCACCCCGAAAAAGAGCCAACAGGTTTTTAACCGCAAACTGTAGGAGCAAGGTGTTGCTTACCAACGGATGAAACGCAAACTGCGGGTTGCGCAACCGCACTGCTTTTTGCAAAAGATTTTTCATGAGCATGGTTATTTATGTGATTAATAATTTCGGTAAGGGTTTCCGGAAGGTTGATGTTTTGAAGCGCGATATAATGCGATTGGCGGTATTTTTTGTTCAGCTTGTTAAACAGCCCGGTGTAGGTTGCCGTTAATTGCTCTATAGTTTGGGCGCTTAATTCCTGCTTGCGTTGCAAGATACATTCAGGCGGTGCATACAGAAAAAAGTTGTGCTTCGGTTTAAGCAAAAAGCGGTATAAAAAGGCGGTTAACCGCTGCGGCAGCCGTATGTTGCTTCGCCTGCTGTCTGAAATAAAATCGAAATAATAGCGGTCGTACAGTACAATATGGCCGGACAGGGTATAGCGAACAAAAACATAAAACTGCCCCAAAAGGTAATCGGTATAATAATAGGCAAAGCGCAGCGCCGATGACAGGGCATTATGGTTGTTTCCTTGCCTTGGCAGGTTGCCGGCGGCCAATTGTTCGGCTTTTTGGCGGCCGTGTTTAAGGGCGCTCAGTATGGGCAGCAAAGAGGGGCGATGCCGCAATACCACTACCCTTTTCCGGTGTTCTTTTTCCAGGCGGGTTTTAAGTTGTTGTATTACGGTAGATTTACCCGCCCCGTCAACCCCGCTAAAGGTAATTACCATGCCGCCGCCGTTCAATAATTGCCGCAATGTATCATAGCCGTAGGCCAGTCGGTTAAGCACCCCTTTGTATCCTTTGTTGGGTGGTTGCTGCAACAGATTAGCCGTAATAAGGCGGGCAGTATTTCCGGGCAATTCTTCCGGCACCCTCCGGTAATCTGTTTCTTTTTGCAGTATTTGCATAGCCAACCGGTTGCACGGTTGTTGGCTGTTGCTGCTTTCAATGCGTTTGTGCAGCATTTGGCGGTAGTGCGCCGGAACCTCGGCGCGGTTGAGGTGGTAAAACAGCCATATATAGGCAAACTCATGCTCCGGCAAGGGCAGGTTTACCCCTGCTGCGCCCGGTTTTGCCTGTCTCCAGACATTGGAGGCGCTTAAAAACTGCAATTGTTTGCGTTTAAACTGCCAAATCAGGTCGAGGTGCAATACCGCACCGCCGGTAAGATGTACGGCAGCCTGAAACATGAAGGTAAATTTGCGGGTTTCGATATGTGTTACGGCGGGGTGCTGTTTTAAACCCCGAAGCAACGCCTTAGCCGCATCATACGGAAGGCACACATCCAAATCGGCATTTTCGGGCAGTTCTTCCAGGCGGTTTACCCGCAATTTCAGTACGGCATGCGGGTATTGATTCAATAAATGCGGCAAATCGGTGAGCAGCAGGCGGCGGGCATTGGTTGGGGTTGCCTGCTGCAGGTGGTAGCTGAGCGCATCATTCCATACCTGCAACAGCCAGTTTACCTGTGTATGCCAGGTTTGCTGCCGTGCGTAAATATTAAGGTAATAACTTACATTGCAGAGCAGGTAGCATTGTTCCAGCACGGCGGCATTGAGCCGGTGTTGCTGCATAAACTGCTGCCAATGCGGTTGCCGCAAAAGTTGGTAAATCTGTTGTTGAATATGGGCATAGCTGCCCTGTTCAATTAATACAACCGATTGGTAAATGAAGTGAAACAAATCATACAAAGCAGGCATTTGGGGCTGATACAATTCAAAATCGAGCAGCCCGATGGTTTGCCGGTTCAAAATTCGCAGGTTCCACGGGGTAAAATCGGCATGGGCACCCGATGTTTGAATGGTACTGACCGTATGTTGCAAATGATTGCTCAATTGCAGCAGTTTTTTTTGCAGTGCAATTAATTGCAGGTGCCTGCCACATTTGGGTAAAGCCTGCAGGCGGTTATTGCGGGCGGTATGCCAGAACCCGGCTTGTGTAAGCGGCAGCGTTTGGAGGCTGTGTTGCAGCCATTCCTGCAGCGCCTGTGGCGGTAGTTGCGCAATGCGGTGCGTAGGAAGGCCGGTTATTTCGTGCAGTTGCAGTTGCCGGGGTTGGTACAAGGCTATTTGCGGTGTTTTTACCCGTTTTAACGGCAACTGCTGTACCAGTTGCAGGCTTTGCTGCTCATTGAGCAGGTTTTGCCGTGCCGTAGGGGTAAGGGCAATTTTGGTAAAAATACCGGCACCAAGGGTGCTTTTATGCCAATGCAGCATTTTGCGGTTAGGGCCTTGGGTGCCGGTAAACACAGACCAATGGTTTTTCCAGATTTTGCGTATCACATGTTGTCCGTGCGGGTTGGTAAAGAGCAAGCAGGTACCGTGGGCAAGCAGGCGTCCGGCGTCAAAAGCAAACAGGAGGCGCACTGCCCAAACAAAGATTTTTGCCCGCCAATGACTGCTGTGGTAAAAACGCAAAAAATATGGCGTGGTAAGCCCTGCCGGCCATACCCAGCGCATACTGCCGTTGGTGTTGCAAAAATAGTGGAGCAATACGGCATGGTTATGCGTTTGGGCGGCTTTGGTTTGTGTTTCTACACCCAGTTGCAGCAAAGCCTGCTGCAGCAAATCAATATCGTGTATGGCAATTTTGGGTTTCATGCCAATACAAAATACTATTGGTGTGCCAAAGCCGGAAAGCCTTAAAACAAAGGCATTTTGTTTGTTTTAGCACAGCAGGTGCAGTTATTTCGGGAAATATTTTCCAATTATTGGAATTACCGGTTCAGGAAAATTGCCAATCGGGGCGCCGTTTTTGGAGGTGCAGTTTTTCGCGCGGCGTAAAAAAAGGGTTAATGGTTCGGCTAATGTAAAATATGAGCAGTTGGTAAAATAAAATGCCGTAGTTGGTTTCGCCAAAAATGCCAAACTCGGTAAATGAGTTAATTAATATGGGTATGAGAATGCCAATAAACATGAGGCGTTTTTCTTTTTGCGCCGTTTGCATAAACCCTTTTACGGTAAACACCATTTGAAACAGCACAATGGTAAACCCCACAAAACCCAGGTTCATGAGTACCTGTATAAAGGTATTGTGGGTCATTTGCCCGGCATAGGTGTGTACGCTTTGAAAATAATCTTTGTAAGCAATGCGCATAAACCCGAAACCGAAGAGCGGTTCCTGCGGCAGCCCTTCGGTAATAAGGGCTTTCCAGAAAGGCAGTCTGCCGGTCATGCTCAATACTTCATCTAAACCGCCGCCGCCCTCTTTAATCATTATTTTTTCTACAATAAACGGAACCGCCAGCATAGCGGCACCGTACATGAGTACCTGCAGTTTTACATTATTTGACTGCCTGATGTGGAAGAAGAAAACCAGCATACACCCAATAGTTGAAGAGCGCGAGCCGGTCATTACCAGCGCAAAAAGCAATACGGCAGTTTTTAATACGGTAGCGGTTGTACGGTGTTTGCGGTACACATCAAAAACAAAGCAGCTAATGCCTACTACACAAAGCATACCCAGCTCATTGGGGTTCATAAAAAAGCCGCCTAAGCGGGCTTCTTCGCCGCCGTGGGTAAGGCGGTAAAATTCATCGGGGGCAATAAACATGCCGGCCACAAAAATGAGCATCATTAAAAAAACGGCATTGCCCAGCACGTTATAAAATTTTATGTCGGACTGCGGAAAAAACTGTTCCAACAACAAAAAGCATTGCACAAAATAAAGGGCAAATACCAGGCTTTCAAAATCCATAAACCATTGCAGGGCAGAGTAGCCAACATTGGTACTCCACAAAAAAGAAACCAGCCCCAGCGCCAGGTAAGCGCCGTAAAGCAATGGCGCCAGGGCATGTTGCCATTTGTACGAAGCCACTGCCCCGCGCTGCACAATGCGGTAATGAAGCCACCAAATGGCGGCAGTCATGCCTGTACGGGTAAATACTTTTACCACACGGGTAATGGCAATGTTTTCGCTCCAGGTAAAAAAGCCGGCAATTTTAATAAACAAAATAACCACCAGCAGGCTGTTCAACATTTTCAAAAAACGCGCATCAGCCGGGTAGGAGGGCGCTGCCGGTATGGGTTTCATAAATATTTTGGTAGAGTTGTTGAAACTGGTTTAAAATAGGTTTCCAGTTGTATGCCTCCTGCATCATTTGGCGTGCATGTTGTTGCAATGGTTCGGCCTGGTTGGAGCATATCCGGTTATAAAGCACGGTTAATCCGTTATTAATTTCACGGGCGGTAATTTGCCTTAAAACATAGCCGGCATCGTAGCGGGCAACATTGTCATCTACGTTGGTTTGTGCCGATACCATACAGGGCAAGCCAAGCGAAGCAGCCTCAAGCACCGATGCGGGCAGGCCTTCATTGCGCGACGGGTGTGCAAAAACACGGCATTGTTTGAGCAGGGTAATTTTTTCATTGCCAAAACGGCTGCCCCAAAAAATAACGTCGTCAAAAATTTTCAGGGAGGTTGCCAACTGTTGCAGTCGGGCTTTTTCTTCACCATCGCCAATAACCCACAGTTTTGCTTCGGGAACACGTTGTTTAAACGCTGCAAATCCTTCCAGCAACACATCAAGCCCTTTGGTAAAAATGTCAATCCGGCCACAAAAACCAATAATAAAATCGGGGCGGTGCGAGGGCGAAACGGTAGAGTCGGCTTGCTCATCGGGGCACGAAAAGCCATAGGGAATAAGTTGGGTAACAGCATTGGTGTAAATGCTTTTTAAGCCGCCCACTTCGCTTTTACCTAAGCAGTGTACCACTTTTACATTTTGCAGCAGTTCTTTTTCAAAAAACCTGAAATACAGTTTTTTTAGCCGGCCGCTACGTTGCATGGCAATAATGTTGTATGCTCCGTGCGGGGTAAATACGGCAGGAATTTGGTATTGTTTAAGCCATTTGCTTATGGTATAAAAGACCGGAATCCAACCGCCGTGCAAATGTACAACCCCCCGGTTTCTATGCTCAAAAAGTGCTTCTTTTAATTCGGCCGGCGGCACAAAAGGATTGCCCGATGCCTTAAACAAACGGGTGGCAAAGTTGCGCTGCGGGTAATCATGTGCCAGATTGGCGGTAATGCCCCACACCTGCACGTTCATGCCGGCTTCAGTTTGCCGTGTAGCCAGTTCATGCACTACTTTGTTTACCCCGTTCATGCGCAGGGGATTAGCTTTTCCTAAGATAATGTGTATGATTTCCATGCTAAAATGTTCTCTTGTTTAAGAATTAGTATCCAGTAAATAAGGGTAATAAGTTGTGTTAAAAACATACCGGCAAGTACGCCGTGCAGTTGCCAGTTTTGTATGAGTAAAGGGGCGGTAAGCAGGCTGAAACAGGCAGCTATTACATAACCGGTTAAAAACTGCCGGTTGTATAACCCCGCGCGTATGCCTATGCGCACCGGGTAACCAAGCGCAACCAACAAGTATAATGCCGAAAGCGCATATATAACAAAGGAATATGCCGTATAACCATTGCCGCCCGCAAGTTGCAAAATGGGTTTGGCAAACCCCGAAAGCACAAGCAACAACGGCAGTACCAGCAACAGGTTATTTATAAATACCGTTTTTAAAAGGCGGTGAAATTCCCGGGGCGATGTAGCCCGATGACGGGCCGCAAGAGGCAGGGCATAGTTTTCGAGCGCCTGCAACAGCACATTGAGCAGCCCGAAAATATACTGTCCCAGCCGCAAAGCCCCCAATGCGGCAGCGCCAAGCCACCAACCGGCAGCTACCACATAATAATTGCCGGCGCCCCACTGCACCAAAGCCGTTAGCAACAGCCAACCACTGTGTTGCCGCTGCTGCCTCCATGCAAACTGCATTGGTGCCACAGCAGGGTTACCCAACCTTAAATACCCAATACCTACCCCTACCGATGGCACAAACGACAACCCTATGCACATCCAGGCGCTTGCCGGGGTAAGCGTTTGGTACTGCCACAGCAACAGCAAGGCAGCCAACTGCAACAGGTTGGTGAGTGCATCAATGTACAGGGCGTGTTTGGCCCGCTGTTGTGTAAGCAATACCTTGCGCAAATAATCTTGCTGCAGACCAAGCAAAATGGACACCACTACCCAAACAAAAACTGCCGGCAGCGCAAACAACCAAACCACGGAAAAGCCAGCCAAAGCCAAAACACCGCACACAAGTGCCTGCAGGTAAAACAAACCGTTGTGGTAACTGTGCCGTTGCCCCTCTGCCATTGCCGGATACAATACCTGATACACACTGCCCGTTGCCGCCTGATAAAGCGATAACACAAACAACTGCGCCAGCACCATGCCCGAAAACTGCCCGAAGCCCGCTAACCCCAGCGCACGTGCCAGCAACAGGTTGGTGGCAAATGCCGAGGCGCTTACAACGCCCTGGTCTGCCAGTACCCATGCTTTTTGCAATTGCAACGGTTGTTGTACTTGTTGTTTCATGCAGTTTGAGCAGGTTGAAGGGGTGATGGCAAACCCTGTTTACCGGTGCGGGGCAGTACAGATACAAGTAACTCTTTTGCTTCGGTAAGCAAGGAAGGGGTGTAACCTGCGCGGTTCAGCACAAAGTGCAGGCCGTGTAGTTGCAGTTCATTTTTCATCAGGTCGGCATCTGCAATGCGGGTAAGTTTGGTTTTGCGGCTGTCGAGCAGCAGCAGGTTAATGGTGGCGGTGTGCATAAACATTTCCGACAGGGGTTCGTGTGCAATGGCTGCGTTTTTTATTATCACCACATCATACCGGCTTTGCCATTGTTGCAGCGTTTGTTTCCAGCCCGATAATTGCCGCCACGGGCCGGCATTGCCCAGATACTGTGTTTCTATGCCTGCCGGGGCAGGCGTTTGCGGATAACTGCCGGCAACTACCAGTAATACGTTTTTACCTTGCCTTGCCAGGGCTTGTGCCAGCGCATTTGCGGTAAACTGCTTACCCTCTGCGGTTGAAAACGAAGAAATGCAGATTACGGAACCGGGTTGCAGCCATTGTTTGAGTTCCATTTGCAATGCCCATTTATCGAAAAAACGGTGCAGGGCAACTGCTTTGCGCAAAAACGGAACTTCATTGGCCACCGGAGTATTTGAGCTTTTGTAAATATTAACAGCATTGCCTACCCGCGCTTTTACAAAATGCAGCATGTAAATAAGGAAAACACCGGCCAGCAACCCCAAAAATACCGAAAACACTTTAATTAACGTGCTGTTGGGCGATACAGGCAGGTTGGGAACTTGGCCACGCGAAATAATGCGGTGGAAGGATATGGTGGCAGCGCGGGCAATTTCGGCTTCGGTTTTTTTCTCGTGCAGAAACCGGTAAATCTGGTCATTGAGCTGAAAGTTTCTTTCCAGCACCTGCATGCTTCTTTCCTTGGCGGGCAATCCGTTAAAAGCGGTTTCGGCCTGTTGTATGGTGTTTTGCAGGTCGGTGTATTTAATTTGCAGGTTAATTCGGGTATTGTTAATGCTCTCTTGCAGGTAGGAGGTAAGGTCTTTAATTTTATCGTCAACAACGGTTACTTTGTCGTTTTGCGGGGTGTATTTAAGCAAAAGGTCTCTTTTTTCGGCTTGCAATTGCTTTATTTTCTTGATAATTTCGGTAGAAAGCAAATCGGTAAAAGCCTCAAAGTTGGGCGCAAGTTCCAAAAAACGGTCGGTGCCCCATGAGAGGTAGTTGTGCAGGCTGTCAATGGCCAGCAAATTCATTTGTATGTTGGCCGTATCCATTCGACCAACGCCGTTGCTATCAGGCGCAACACCCCTGCCGCTATGTTGCTACTT
>MTCR01000155.1 GCA_002212725.1 Sphingobacteriales bacterium TSM_CSM
GATTTTACAGCGCCGGCAATTTGTATGGCGCCGCCAAACAGCAGCAATTTCTCGGGTGGGACTACCCCAACCTGTGCCGCTCATTTCAACTTTGAAACCGAAGGACTGACCGCATGGTTCAACGGCAACCCGTCGGAAGCCAACGGCGAAATCATAGGCTGGCAGTGGAACTTTGGTGATGGAACCTCATCGGGTCCCGATGCCGGGGCTACGGTAAACCATACCTACGCCGAAGCAGGAACCTATACCGTTTGCCTCCTCATCTGGACCGGCAACGGCTGCGAAGATGATATTTGCCAAACCGTTGTAATTGAAGGCCCTGTTTCATCCAACAGGCTGGCGCTACCGCAAAACTTAACCAATTCCGATATAGTTACTGCAGAAATTGACGTAATCAACAGTCAAACTGCACGGGTATTGCTTACCAATTCATCCGGACAAAGAGTACAGGTGCAAACAATTGACCTTCTGGAAGGGCAAAATGAGGTATCTCTTAATTTACAGCCCTTACTGCCCGGCTTATACTTTGTTACTTTGGAACTGGCAAACGGTAAAACCATAACCCAACGCCTTTGCCGCATAGAATAGCACTCAATTGGCCGTACCGTCAACAAATACCTTCCTGAGTTGTTGTTTCTTTTGCATTTTAAAAGCGCAGGTTTCCTGACAGGTTACTCCCGCGCTGCTTTACCTGCAAAATGAAAAAAATATGAACTTTGAAATTCAAAAGACTGAAGAAGATTGGAAAAAACTGCTGGATGAAGTGCAATACCATGTTTTGCGCAACAAAGGCACCGAGCGCCCGTTTACCGGAAAGCATTACAAGAATAAGGAAAGCGGCACCTACAAATGTGCAGGTTGTGGTAATGTTTTGTTTCGCTCCGATGCAAAATACGATTCGGGATGCGGCTGGCCAAGTTTTTTTACGCCGTTGGCACAAGACAACATTTTACTTACAGATGATTACAGTCATGGCATGCACCGCATTGAGGTAATGTGTAAAAAATGTGGCGGTCATTTGGGGCATGTTTTTGATGACGGCCCCGAACCTACCGGACTTCGGTATTGCATCAATTCTGTTTCGCTCAATTTTGAAAAAGATGCGTAACTAACAGGCGGCACTTAAACTACCAATTAAGAAACGGGACAATTAGCAAACTGTCCCGTTTTTTTATTGTAATTTTACCCCTGTTTCCGATACTAAAAAGTAGCACATGCGTATAGTTTTTATGGGTACGCCCGAGTTTGCAGTACCTTCCTTAGACATATTGGTAAAAGCAGGTTACGAAATTGCTGCCGTTATTACAGCACCCGATAAACCGGCCGGGCGGGGTCAAAAGCTTTCGCAATCGGCAATAAAGCAATATGCCCAAAGCCACAACCTGCTTGTTTTACAACCCGAAAAACTTCGAAACCCGCAATTTCTGGAACCGTTGCAGCAACTTCGGGCAGATTTGCAAGTTGTTGTGGCATTCAGAATGTTGCCGGCAAGCGTATTTACCCTGCCCAAACTGGGTTGCATTAATGTTCATGCATCGTTGTTACCTAAGTACCGCGGAGCAGCGCCCATTAATTGGGCAATTATGAACGGAGAAACCGAAACCGGAGTTACCACTTTTTTTATTGAGCAGGAAATTGACGCCGGCTACCTGATTATGCAGGAAAAAACCGTTATAGATAACAACGAAACAGCCGGACAATTGCACAACCGGTTAATGCACATTGGCGCCCGCCTGTTGCTGCAAACAGTACAGACTATTGAAGCCGGAAACTGCCCTAAAATAAGGCAACCCGAAGGCAATTTTCCTAAAGCTCCAAAAATATTTACCGAAACCTGCCGCATTAACTGGAACTTGGCAGCCGTTCGGGTACATAACCACATAAGGGGGCTAAGCCCCTACCCTGCTGCTTTTACACACCATAACCATCAACTGCTTAAAATTTTCCGCACGCAACTTACCGGCGAACCTGTTATGGGACAAACACCCGGATTGGTGGAAACAGATGGTAAAACATTTCTGCATATAGCCTGCGCCGATAGTTGGGTTGCTGCAGAAGAACTGCAATTAGAAGGCAGAAAACGGCTGCCCGTTGCTGATTTTTTAAGGGGCTACCAAGTTGCGGCAGGCACCCGCTTTGAATAAGCAATCCTGAACAATTGCGAACCAAACCCCTGTTTTGCCATTACCAAATTTCCAATAATTCCCATTATGCCGGGCATGGTTGGTTGGTTTACTATCTATTACTGTTTGAAGTCAATAAAAAAGCAATACAACCAATTAATAAAATTGCCGCAGCAATCATGTCAATCAACATTACCTTCCTTAGTTCTGAGTTAATATCTTTGCCAATCAAGAAATAAAGAAGGATAAATGAGGTCATGCTTATAAGTCCAAAAACAGTTGCAATTTCATAAAACTTTTTAGTTACGGCTGAAAACATCATAAGTCCGCCAATTATTCCAAATAAGACGGCACGATGTCTGAGAAGCAATTCATAATTGGCATCAGGCAATTCAATTCCATAAGAATTGGGGATTTTTCCGGGAAAAAACGCCAACACTGCGGGCAACAGGTTAATGATTCCTGCAGCAAAAAGTATTACTCTGTAAATGAGTTCCATGCCTGTTTCAATTTACCCCTTTTTATGATTGGTTTACGAGGCTTTCTGTTATACATTGACAACTATCGGGGTAGTTACCGCAATTGGTTGGTATTTTCCCCCGTATGCACTTCGGGTTCTTTTATTTCTTCTTTCTCCTCTTCAATACTGCCCTGTTGCACCTGACGGTACGAGTTGGAAATAGATTCGCGCATTTCGGTATCGGCTTTCAGATTGCGGTAATTGTAGTATTCCATAATACCCAGTTTTCCGTTTCTGAAGGCTTCGGCAATAGCAAGGGGTATTTCAGCTTCGGCCTGTATTACATTGGCGCGGGCTTCTTCGGCTTTTGCGCGCATTTCCTGTTCCTGTGCAATGGCCATGGCGCGGCGTTTTTCGGCAAGCGCCTGTGCAACTCCTTTATCGGCGTTGGCTTGGTCAATCATCAATTCTGCGCCGATATTTTTTCCTACATCAATATCAGCAATATCTATAGACAGAATTTCATAGGCCGTACCGGCATCGAGTCCTTTGGCCAAAACCAGTTTCGATATGGAATCGGGATTTTCAAGTACCCGTTTGTGGCTGTCAGATGACCCTATGGTGGTAACAATACCTTCACCTACCCGGGCAATAATGGTTTCTTCGCCGGCGCCTCCCACCAATTGGCGGATATTGGCTTTTACCGTAACCCGCGCTCTGGCAATAAGTTGTATGCCGTCTTTTGCCACTGCCGAAACGGGCGGTGTGTTAATAACTTTGGGATTTACCGAAGTTTGAACGGCATCAAACACATCGCGGCCGGCAAGGTCAATGGCAGTAGCCAATTTAAAATCAAGGTCAATGCCTGCTTTGTTGGCCGAAATCAGAGCGCTCACAACCGATTTAACGTTGCCACCTGCAAGAAAATGGGCTTCCAATTGGTTTCGGCTCACATCAATACCGGCCTTGGTTGCGGTAATCATATTGGTAATGATAATAGACGGGTTTACCTTTCGTAAACGCATGAGCACCAATTGCACCAATGAAATATGCACCCCCGATGCTGTAGCGGCCAACCATAACCCAACAGGAATATAAAACAACAGAAGTGCTATAATCAAAGCAAGCACTACAATTACAATCAATACATTAACCAGTGTAAGAGTCATGGTTTGATTATTAAGAAATTACGAAGTACGGATTTTTACAATTACCCTGTTGGCAGTAACATCTATTACCTCCAGTTCCGAGTTATCGGGAATATATTCACCGGTAGAGCGCACAACAATGGTCCGGCTGTTAATAATAGCGTTGCCCTGTGGCTTAATATCGCCCAAAGCTACACCAATATCGCCAATCTTGATGGGAATGTCGCGGTGCGAAGGCTCCACTTTGCTTTCATTGAGTTTGTAATCGAGTGCAACCCCCTTGGCACCAAAAAATTTAACTCCCACAAAAAGAAGGCTTGCCGTAACCAAGGAACTTCCCAACAACACAATATTGCCGGTTTGCACGCCAAACCCGTAATAGGAAAGCACAATGGCCGACAAGATGAGCAAAATGCCGAAAATGCCAGCTACGGTAGTGCCGGGTATAAACACCATTTCAAGGGCAATGAGTAATAACCCCAGCACAATAAGTCCAATAACAAAAGTAATGGTCATATTTGAAACGATAGCATCAGTCAATATAAACAGGTAAACACTAAATCGGGGTAAAAAATTCATTACCTGCAAATTTAAAAAAACATGTAACCCCGTTTTACCCTGCCAAAATACACAAATTTAGAATACCCAAACATATATTGCTAAAAAAGTGCGAAAATTAGTAAAAAGCGCCACACTGCAATTGCCAAAACAGGTAACTGCCCAAAAAACCACTATCTTTGCAGCATTGTTAAAAAATGCTGACAGCCCAATGAAATATACCGAAGAAATAGCAAAGCGAAGAACTTTTGCCATTATAAGCCACCCCGATGCCGGAAAAACCACCCTCACCGAGAAATTGCTGCTGTTTGGCGGCGCCATACAAATTGCCGGCGCTGTAAAATCAAACAAAATTAAAAAATCGGCTACCTCCGACTTTATGGAAATAGAACGGCAACGCGGCATTTCGGTTGCCACATCGGTTATGTCCTTTGAATATAATCAATGCCTCATCAACATTTTAGACACTCCCGGCCACAAAGATTTTGCCGAAGATACTTTCCGCACGCTTACCGCTGTTGACAGCGTAATATTAGTAGTGGACTGTGTAAAAGGTGTGGAAGAGCAAACCGAAAAACTGATGGAGGTTTGCCGCATGAGGCATACGCCGGTAATTATTTTTATTAACAAATTAGACCGCGATGGCAAAGACCCCTTTGACCTGCTTGATGAACTGGAACGCAAACTGTCTATACATACCCGCCCTTTAAGTTGGCCTATAAACATGGGCACCCATTTTAAAGGCGTTTACAACCTTTTTAACCAAACACTGCGCTTGTTTGTGCCCGGCCTGCAATCTGCAACCGACGAAGAAGCCATGTCTGTTTCAGGGCTGAACGACCCAACATTAGACAGGGAAGTTGGCACAGCCGATGCTAACCGGCTAAGGGCAGATGTAGAACTGATTGAAAGTGTTTACGAACCTTTTAACATGGAACTCTACCGCGACGCATACCTGGCGCCTGTATTTTTTGGCAGTGCCATTAACAATTTCGGGGTGAAAGAACTCCTCGACACTTTTATTGAAATTGCCCCGCCGCCCCAACCTCGCCCCACCGTTACCCGAAATGTGCATCCCGATGAAGATCTTTTCAGCGGATTTGTGTTTAAAATACACGCCAATTTAGACCCCAAACACCGCGACCGCATTGCCTTTATGCGCATTTGCTCGGGCAAGTTTGAACGCAATAAATTTTACCACCATGTGCGTTCAGACAAAGATATTCGGTTCAGCAACCCTACCAGTTTCATGGCGCAAAAGAAAAACGTGATAGACGAAGCTTTTCCGGGCGATGTGGTGGGCTTATACGATTCGGGTACCTTTAAAATTGGCGATACCCTTACCGAAGGTGAAAACCTGCAATTTACCGGCATTCCCAGCTTTTCGCCCGAACTTTTCAGGGAGTTGATAAATGAAGACCCCATGAAATTTAAACAGTTGGAAAAAGGCATACAACAATTAACCGAAGAAGGGGTTGCCCAACTGTTTACCCAACCCGTGGGCAATAAAAAAATTGTAGGAACCGTGGGCGACCTTCAATTTGAAGTGCTGCAATACCGGCTGCTGCATGAATACAAGGCAGCGTGCAGTTTCAGGCAACTAGACCTCTTTAAAGCACTGTGGATAACCAGCGACAACCCCAAAAAACTGGCCGAATTTCTGCAGCGAAAAGCTAATTACATTGGTTACGACAAAGACAACAACCCGGTTTTTCTGGCACAAACCGCCTGGATTTTAGATACCGCAAAAAGAGATTACCCCGAAATTGAGTTTCACACCACATCGGAATTTGCCGCAACCGTGCGCGAAAACTAAAAGTTATTTTGCCCCCTTATATTTAAACCCGCCATGCTTCAAACACTACAAAAAACCGACTCTTTAAATGCGCTTAAACATGCACGCGAACAGTTTGGCGCAGGTACCGGACAAATAATTCAAAAAATAGAAAGTTGGTACGATATATTTCTGTACATGCTTCCTAATTTGTTGCTGGCAGTTCTGGTAATGCTGTTCTTTTATTTCATTGCGCGGTTAGTAACCCGATACACACACCGGGTATCTGAAAAATATGCCCGCAATGTGCAATTGAGCAAAATATTTGGCAATATTGCCAGCATTCTCATTTTCTTCATCGGGCTTTCGGTGGCGCTTAATGTCATGAACCTTGATAAAGCGGTGGCATCGCTGCTGGCAGGCGCGGGTTTGGCAGGATTAGCCATTGGTTTTGCTTTTCAGGATTTTATTATCAATTTTATATCGGGTGTTATTATTGCCTTTAAACGTCCGTTCGAAGTTGGAGATTTAATAGAAACCAATTCGCATTTGGGCATTGTAAGGCAACTTGATTTCCGCTCAACAGCCATTGAACAGCCCAATGGTTTGTGGGTAGTGCTACCGCACCGTTCTGTTATTGAGCATCCGGTGGTTAATTATTCAAAAACTGGTAAGCGCCGCGTAGAAATTGTAGTGGGCATTTCGTATGACGACGATTTGGAACTGGTAAAAGATGCCACCTTAGCGGCGGTTAAACAACTTCCTTGCGTAAAAGAAGGCACAGATGTGGAATTTTTTTTCCAGCAGTTTAATGAAAGTTCGGTAGATTATATGGTGCGTTTCTGGATTAATTTCACCAATTCACAATCAGACTACTACCATGCTCAGCACTTAGCCATTGTAGCCATTTTCAATACCTATAAGGAAAAGAATGTTACCATACCCTTCCCTATCAGAACCATTCATTTGAATGTAAATGTAAGCGGCGAAGGTAAACAGGTAACTTTTAACCTTACCGGCGAGGCCGTGCAAAAACTAATTGATTAGCTAAACTTATCTGCCATTATCAGTTGCCTAAACCTTGCAGGTATGCATCGTCAATTTTAAAACCCATAGATTTGGCTTTTTGCGCATCGGTTAAAGCTGCGGCACGGTTGCCCAGGTCGTTGTGGGCATAAGACCGGTTGGCATAGTACTCGCCCACATTGGGGTCAAGTTTTATGGCGCTGTTAAAATCGGCTAATGCCTCCTGGTATTTTTTCAGTGCGCGGTACGAAATGCCTCGCCAGTTCAGCATTTTTGGGGTATCGGGTTTGTGTTTAAGGTAACTGGTAAAATCGGCAACAGCCTCTTCGTGCCGGTTTAAAGATGCAAATATTACCGAACGGTTCATCCATGCATCGGGGTAAATGGGTTGCAGTTCTATGGCGCGGGTAGCGTCGGCCAAACCTTTTTCTAACTGGTTAAGCTGGAAATATACAGCACTTCGGTTACAATAAGCTTTGGCATCATCGTCTTTCAGTTCAATGGCTTTGTTATAATCGGCCAAGGCCTGTTCGTTTTGGTTGGTATTAAAATATACGTTTCCGCGGTTCAGGTAAGGCAACTGGTAATCTACTGAAAGCGAAATGGCTTTGTTGTAGTCTGCCAGAGCTTCGGGATAACGTTTTTCGGTGCGGTAATAGGTTCCCCGGTTGTTATGTGCAACCGGCGCTTTATCGGGGTATTTTTCTATTACGTCTGTCCAGAGCAATTCGCTGTTTTGCCAAACGGCAGTGCGGTTAAAAGTAACTAATGCCAGTAACAGTGCATAACCCGCTATTGTTGTTCGTATGGCAGTTGCCATTTGTGGTTTTTGCTTCATAAAAAAATAAGCACCCATTGCCACCACATAAAACAATCCGATATATGGAACATAGGTATAGCGTTCAGACATAATAGCCATACCAACGCTTAAAAACTGCAATACGAGCGCTACATTAATAAAGTAAAACAAAAACCCGAATGCCACTAATTTGGTGCGTTTTACCGACCATGCTACCGCTGCCAGCAATATTGCTGCCAACGCCGGGGCAAGCATATAAATAAACGGCAGTCCGCCGGTTGTGGAAGGATATGGATGCAATACCGATAAATGCCAGGGTACAAACATTTTAACTATATACATTACCAAACCGTAAGAGGCAAACATAAAACGCTGCGGTATGGTATAGCTTTCAAAACTGCCTATTGCCGTATGCCTTTGTATTTCTACGGTAACGTAGCCAATTACCAAAGCCAGTATAAAAAACGGCAGTTTTTCGAGCAGCGATTTAAGGTTAATGCTGCGCCCAAGATACCAATCTAACAACAGCAATATTACAGGCAGTGTTACTGCTGCCGGTTTGCTTAATACCGATATGGCAAAAAAAACAAAGGCCGGAAGCCACCATTTTAAGGCATTGGTTTCGGTATAGCGCAGGTAGGCAAGCATAGATAAGAGAAAAAAGCAGGTAAACAACACATCTTTCCGCTCCGAAATCCAGGCTACCGATTCAACATGCATTGGGTGAATGCCGAACAACAAGGCCACCAGCAGCGCTACCTCTGTATTGCCTTTGCTGATGCTTTTAATAAAGAAAAAAACCAGTGCCGTATTCAATAAATGAAACAGCAAGTTTACCAAATGAAACAGAAAAGGCTTTTGCCCCACCAACGCATAATCTATAGCCAACGATACCATGGTAAGCGGGTGGTAGTTGCTGGCCATGGCTTGGGTAAAATAGGTGGTAAAATTTGCGCCAATATTGGCAATCAGCGGGTTTTCGAGTATATAAATATCATCGTCCCAGTTTACAAAATCGGCCTGTAAAAGCGGAAACAATACAAGGGCGGTAAACAACACAACTCCGCCCAATAACCACAGGCTTTTATATGGCTGTTTGTTAGATGCGGATTTTTGCCCTGCCCGCTTTTGCTGCGGCTCTTTGGCGGTTGGGGTGGCTGTCGTTTTCTGCTTTTTGCTCATAGTGGTTTGCTTAATGTACCTGAAAAGTGCGCCCAAATATAAGCAGAATTGGCTTTTCAAACCCTTCCTCTGTTCAAAACCTCTGAATGGTTTAAAATATTTTCCGAAAATAACAGGTTTTAATTGTAGCTGCAAAGCTAAAATTGCCCCAAACAGGGGTTTACAGGGTTTTAACCGCCCTGCTACACCTGTACGAAAAGAAAATCGCCACACTTTTTACATATGGCGATTGGCTGTCACTTGGCAATATTAAGGTATTTACCGGTTACAAACTCTCCGAATTATTTTCGGTTACCTTGTTACAACCGGTTTTCGGGTTAATTTTTGCTTTCTCATTGCGATAGCAGGTACCATTGGTAAGGTTTTCAATGTACCGGTCGTTAAGGTAAGATTGAAACAGGGCGCTTTCTTCCTGCTTAACTGCCTGTTGTATCTGCTCCTCTAAACTGAGTGGCTGAACAGAAATTGTTGTTTCGGAAACGGTATTTGACAACTCTGCTACTGAACCGGCAAACTGTTTTTGGGTTTGTACCGAATTTCGGGCATTTACCAACATGGCATCGGTTTGCTGCCAGTTTTCCGATGCTGCAAACGGCACAATATCATACAGCAAATACATTTCTGTTATGGCATTGGTTTCTTCCTGTACTTTTGCCTGCAGCAGGCTGCTCAAAGCATCGGAGTGTTGCGCCTTCAACTCCGTTATCTGAAGGGATAAGGACAATGCAATCAATACTACATAGGTTGCTTTCATAGTTGTAAGTTTAGGTGAAGTGATTTGAATAACGCTGCAAAGATACAGGCGTATTGGCAATGCAGTTGTTAAGCAAAGGTTAACGCTTGTTAAGCAGTGTTAATGCCTTATGCTGTGAACAGGCAACATTGTCATTTTACCAAAAACGCTTTACCTAAACCGGTTGCACATTGCTGCGGTAAAGGGCGTAATCTGCGCTCTATTACGGCCATAATGCAAATAAGTACAACAGAAAGAGCATAAAGTAGGTTAAGAAGTTCGATGTGATTCAACTCAATCATCAACCACCGACCGGTTAGACCGAATTGCGCCTGCAACTGCCTCCTGCAACCCGGCGGCAGTTTGCATAATCAGTTCAAAATCGGGCATAAAACCGGCGGGCGGGTTATTGGCCAGGCGCAGCAAGTCTTTATCTTTCTCCTCGTCAAGTGCATTTCTGTCGCCGTTTATGGTGGCATAAGCATAATCATATACAGCGTTGGCATTAACCGGCACGCTAAGCAGGCGTTGTTTGGTTTTGCGGTTAAAGTAATCCACACTTCCGCCAAGCCGTGCTTCTTTATGCAGGTCAATTTGCGTTATACGGCAACTTACCTGCACATATTTATCTGTTTTAATTTTATTGCCAAGGCTGTCTAAAATGTAGTTGCCTTTTGAGTCTTTGGCATATACCCAGCCGTCCACAATTTCCCGTTCGCGCTCAAACTGCTTTTCGTGGTAAGCTTCGGGGCTAACCTCTACCCCTTGCAGGTTTACAATAATATCGTAATCATAAGGAATGTTGTTGGCGGCCGATAAATGATATTCCACCCAATCGGTACTCAGGTCGCGCGGGTTGAGGTTTACCAGTTGTCTTTCAAAATCGGGCGGAACGGGTATGCCCGATGTGTTTTTGGTGCCTATGAGTACAAAACTGGTACCTAATATCCGGGCGCGCTGCATTTGCTGTTCGGTATCTTTAAAATTGGGGTAAAGCCGCTTAACCTCTTGCAGGTCGCGGTAAGCCTCGCGCACTTTTTGTTTGTTTCCGCTGTCAATCTTCCTTATCGCCAGGGCATACAGGTATTCGGTAGCTTTTTGCTTTGCGTCAATAATATCATCGGTATAGTTTACCAGGGCAATGTTTGCCGTGCGGCTTTCCGATTTATAGGTTAGCGGAAGCAAGGGTTTTACCTTTTCCTGCCGGGCTGCCATATGTACGTAGGTATCATAAATGGTGCGCCAGTTATCGGGTTTGCCTTCTTTTTTCAAAAATACAATGCGGTCGTTGTCGCGTTGAGCAGCCTTGTTAAAGGCTTCCTCCACTACGGCAATGTATTTTTCATTGGTTTTGTCTTTGCGCAGTTTTTGAACTGATTTTTCAATGGCTTCATCATAATTACCCGAATACAGGAGTTTTTTGGGATTGCTGCAACCTTGTGCCGTAAACACCAGAGTGAGCAAAATACTAATAAACGCAAATAGTTTTTTCATGTTGGTTATGTTCTTGTTTGTGTTATAGAATAACTTAAGCCGGTAAGGTTTAATGCCATGTTTGTGTTATTGGGTATATTTACCGGCAAACCGGGCCGGCAAAGGCAACAGCAATTTTTGCAGGCGGGCGGTTTCTTTAACGGCTATGTGTTTGCTATAAATGCGCTGTAGTTCTGTTGCGGCAAATTCGCCGGTTGTTTCGGGGCTTATCATCATAAACGGGTAGTTTTTGCCGGGTTCGCAGTGGTACATTTTCTGCTCCAACGCCGACATGGCCTGTGGATTGCCACACAATGCACCCGGAACCTGCATAAACTGCGGCAACCATTGTTTAATAAACAACCCGTTGGGGTCAATTTTGCGGGCTTCGCGGGCTGGATTGGCCACCCAGGCAGGAAACACCCCTGTACAACCCGAAATAATTTGCATATACCAGTAAAAAATGCCGGGTTCAAAATCGGTCATGTGTCGGGCAAACCAAGGGGCGGCCTTCCGCCAGTCTAACCATAAATGCAGGGTTACAAAAGAGGCCAGCAAAGCCCTTAACCGATGGTTGAGGTAGCCGGTTTGTTTAAGACACAGAACGGCAGCATCTGTAAGCGGAAATCCTGTTTTTGCTTCGGTAAATTTTTCAAACTGTGTTTCGTTCCATTTTATGCGAATGCCGTTCACCACATAATTCAGGTTTTCGTACTCCAGGTTAGGATGCAGGTTAAATTGTTGCAGGCAGAAACTGCGCAGTTTAAGCATATCGGCAAAAGCGGTTAATTCAGAGGGAAAGGCCGAGGTTGCCCTTGCCTGCCTGATGCGCCGGTAAACCTGCCTTACCGATATGTTGCCGAAAGCCAGATGTGCCGATAAGCGTCCCGATGCCGTTTGTGCGGCAAAAGCTTGTTTGCGCAGGCTGCGGTAGCCCGAAGCACGATTTTGCACAAAGGAATCGAGCAATCGTGCAGCATTGGCGGGTCCGGGTGTTTGTAGCGTTGTATCGGGCAAAAAAGGCTTTTCCCCCTTTTTAAACTCTTTGGGTATAGCCCGTGCATAGAGTGCTGCACTTATGGCCGTTGGCAGTTTCAGAGTGGTAATATCGGGCAGGTGTATGCTGTAGGGCATTTGCAGCATGTCTGTTTTCCATTTTGCTTCCCAATCAGGCGTTCCGCTTACCTCATCAAACAAGCCCGCATGGTTAAAAGCCTGCCACTGTATATTTTTTTGCCGGCAAAATTGCTGCGCCGCATAATGTTGTTGCCGCACATGCTGCATGGCAGCCTGTGGTTTGTGTAAAAAAACGTTTATAATTTGGTAGTGGTCTGCCAATAGTTCCAGGGCGGTTCTTATTTCAATATGCGGCGTGTAGATAATGTGTTTGAATGGGTGCAACTGCAACTGCATTTCCTGCAAAGCGTGAAGGGCAAACCAACCGTGACGGCTGCCAAAAGTGGGATGTTGCAGCAGTTGCGGGTCAAAACAGTATAGCAGTAAAACAGGTAATCCGGTCTGTGCGGCATAGTATAGCGGAGCATGGTCATCGAGCCGCAGGTCGTTGGTAAACCAAACTATGTTTATTTGCTCCATGTGGCGAGGTAAACAGGGTAAAGTAGCGTGGCAAAAAAAATGAAAAAATGAAAAAAAATGGCTTAAATGGTAAACATTTTACCTGTTTTGCTGTTTAGAAAAAGTATAAATTGCGAAAAACAAAGCCTTTTTGCGTTTTTTTTAAACTTTTTCAAAAAAAATGTGCGAAAAGTAACACAAAATGTACTGTCGGTATTTATATTTGAGGCTCAATCGTAGCTGAAAACTGAAATACTGATAACCGGTTGCGACATAACTGTTAAAACGGGTATAGTTTTTTCATAGGTTCATTTATGAGGTTTAAATTTGGTTAGAAAATGGTTGGAGGGAAGGCAAAGGTTACACTTAGTCCTTCCCTTTTTTTATTATTCATTTTCCAGCGCCGTAATGAATGATCCTCCGGAAGTTTCAATAATGATACGCCTTTTTGCGGTAATGTGCCCTGCTATTTGGGCCTGATATTCTCCGGCGCTTCTGAGCAAATCTACTGTTTTTGCAGCATCTTTATTGGCTGTTACCAGCAACATGCCATTGCCCATATTCCAATACAGGTAAGCTTGTTGCGGGGTTAAATGCCCCAGGGTTGCAAGTTGTGCCATAAAAGGATGCGGTTCAAACAGGTTGTGCAGGTTGGCACCCAATTGGTTTACCTTCAGCACCCGTCTGAAATTATCGGCAATGCCTCCGCCGGTAATATGGGCAATGCCTTTTATAGCAATGCCTTCATTGAGCGCATGTGTTACGGCAGGTGCAAAAATGAGCGAAGGCGTTAACAAAATCTCCCCCCAGTTTTGCGTATCGGAATAAGGTTGTGTATGCCACAGGTTACCGAATTGCTCGTTCATTATTTTCCTTACAGCCGAAAAGCCATTGCTCCTGAAACCCCGGCTGCGCAGGGCAATTACTGCATCACCTTCATGAACACCCGATCCGTCTATGGGGTGTTGCAGGCGTGGATGAAGTACCCCTATGGCAGTAGAACACCAGTTAAAGTGCATGTTGTTTCCCCAACCGCTTATGCGGTTGCCCAATTCGGCAATTTCTCCGCCGGTTACGGCTATGCCTGCAAAGTTGGCGGCATGGTGTAAGCCGCGCATCAATTGATCAATAATGTCGTAATCAAGCTTGTCAACATCAATAATATTTGAAATATTGGTAGGCACAAAGCCGCCTGCCACCAGGTCGTCGGCTACCATGGCCACCAAGTCGTAACCAAGTGTGTCATAAATACCGGTTCTCTCTGCCAACTCAATTTTTGTTCCTATGCCATCGGAGGTAATGCCAATTTTTACCCCGTTAAAATCCAGCATATTAGAAAAAGCGCCATCAACCTTCAACACCACCTGTCCGGCTTTACCCATACGGTTTACAAAGGTTTTTTTCGCCCATGAAAAGGCATTTTGCGAGCATTGGTTGCCCAGGTCAATATCAAAACCACTCTGTTTATTTTCCATGAAAAGGTAAATTATCGGGTGAATGAGGGCAAAATTAGGTATTTTTAGCGCACTTTTTCAGTAAAACTACAAAATAGCCCTCTTTAAACTGGCATGAAGACATTTAAAATTACATCGCATGACCGCGTAAGGGCGTGGATAAAAGAAGGTGAAGGTACTACGCTTGAATTCAAAGAAAAAATTACCGAACCTTATAAGGTTGCCAAAACCATTTGTGCATTTGCCAACACAAAAGGGGGCATACTGTTGAGCGGTATTACCGATGATGGTAAAATTGTGGGCGTTGTTGAACCGGAACTGGAAAAAGAACGCCTTGCCGAAGCCGCCATCCGCTACTGTTACCCACCCATTGAACCTGTTTTTTGGGAATATGAAGAAGATTTTTTGGTGGTACTGGCCTTGCACATTGAGGAAAGCAGTGTCAAACCGCATAAAGCCATGCTGAAAAACGGGCAGGAACAAGTATATATACGAACCGGCAACAAAACCATGCCGGCCGGTAAACTGACAGAAAAAGTATTGCGCAACGAACCACCAAAAAATGAAACACCGGAAAACAATACGGAACTTACCTCTAAAGAACAAGGACTGTTGGAATACCTGAAAAAACACGAACGCATTACCCTTAAACAATTTGCCCGATTGGTCAATATTTCAGAACGCAGGGCAAGGCGCATGTTAGTGCAACTAACTCTTGACGGATACATACGGCTGCACGACGGCAACAAAGAAAATTTTTATACCCTGTAAACTGCAACGTATAAAAAACTAAGGAGGCATTTAGCAACTACCGAAATGCCTCCTTAGCCTAAACAGGTTTTTAAAAACTATTTCACCACATTCAATTTTGCAACAACCCGGTTGCCATTAACACTTTGCAGTACAAGCATATACAGTCCGTTGGCAAAATTACCGGTATCTATTACAACAAAACCGTTTGTTTGCTGAACGCTGTATGTGCCAACCAACCTGCCTGTTAAATCATAAACTAGCAAGTCTGCAGTTGATTCGTGCAAGTTGCGTACATAAACGAGGGCACTGCTTTGGGCAGGGTTTGGAAACACCTTCATTTCGGGCTGCAACAACTCTTCTTCGGGTTTGGCTCCGCCTGTATCTGCTGCCGAACTTCCAACCCAATACCATCCGGCAACGCTGTTACCGTTGGCATCGGTTACCAATACCATATACCATCCGGGGCTAAGTCCGTTTATGTCTTGGGTGGTTGCCCCGTTGCTCCAAAGATAAGTATAGGGGCCTGTTCCGCCGGAAACAGTAATATCAATGCCACCATCGTTAATGCCGCCGCCGGTAGCGGGTATTACTGCATAAGATATAATTTGCAGGCTGTTGGTTCCGGTGCCGGTTATGCCGGCTACTGCCTGACATCCGTTGGCATCGGTTACGGTAATAGAGAAGCCGGCATTTCCTATGGTAAAAATGCTCAATCCGCCGGAATTGTTGTAATAAACAAAAGCAAGTCCTGTGGTTGTCCATGCATACGTGTATGGAGCGGTGCCTCCGGTTGGGGTTGCCTGGTACTGAATGACATTGTACAGAGATGTTGCCGGGGTAAATCCTACGTTGGTGGCGGTTAAATTAAGTACAAGATTATTAGCCAAATTACCAACTGTTGCGTTTTGGGTGGCCTGCTGCCCCACTGCATCGGTAACAGTTACGGAGTAAACGCCGGGTAATAATCCGGTTATAGCCGATGTGGTTGCTCCGTTGCTCCAAAGCCAGCTGTAAGGTGAGGTTCCACCCGTTGCAACAGCCTGAACACTTCCGTTGGGTTGGTTGCACGATGCGTTGGCAGCATTTACCACAACGGTTAGCGGTCCGGTGTTTACCGGCGGCAGCCCTATGGTTATAGTAGCACTTACTACGCAACCGTTGGCATCTGTAACCTGTACGGAATAACTGCCGGGCGTAAGGTTGGCAGTTTGCAGGCAACTGGTAACCAAACCGGTGTACGGTATGGCAGCGCCTGCCGGGTTATACCATGCAAACTGGTATGGAGGGGTGCCTCCGCTTGCCGAAGCACAAATCAGCCCTGCACTGTTGGCATTTTGAATTACCACCGAAATCGGTGCAACAGCATTTACGGTAAAGGTTTCGGAAGCGGTGCAACCGTTGGCAGCAGTTACTACTACCGTGTAAATGCCCGATGAAAGGTTGTTTACACAAGACCCCGTTGTTGCCGCAGGAGGAATTGCCGTGCCATTGGCTGTAAACCATGCATAGGTATAAGGCGCTTGTCCGCCGGTTGCCGTTGCACAGGCGGTAACATTGCCACCACAGGCAGGTTGGGTAAGCAATACGTTTACATCTAAAGTATTTCCGGCATTAACAGTAAAGGTTGCCGATGCGGTACAGCCGTTTGCACCGGTAACTACCACGGTATAATTTCCCGATGCGTTGAGATTGATACAGCCGGTTTGCAAACTGTTGGAAGGAAGAGAAACCGGCGTTGTTGCCCATGTTGAAAACCAGGAGTACGTAAACGGCGCTACCCCTCCGCTAACCGTTGCGCAGGCAGTAACAGCGCCGGTACAGGCGGTTTGGTTAAGGTTCACCTGCACACTCATGGAAGCAGGCGCCTGTTGTACAGTAAAAGTTGCCGATGCGGTACAATTATGGGAGTCGGTTACAACGGCAAAATAGGAACCCGCTGCAAGACCAGTAATACAATTATTCGGGGTTGCCGAAGTTCCGGCGGGTGCGCCGTTTGCAGTAAACCATGCTACACTGTAAGGCGGTGTTCCGCCGCTAACCGATGCACAAGCGCTTACAACAGACCCGATATTGGAACAAGATGGCTGCCATGCCTGTACTGCAATATTGAGTTGCGGAGGCTGTCCTACGGTAAAAGTGGCATTAGAGGTACAGTTGCCACAGGTTACAAGTGCCGTATAAGTGCCGGCAGTCAAATTACCTATATCTTCGGTAGTGGCGTTAAAGCCGCCCGGGCCTGTCCATAAAACCGAGCAAAAGGCTCCTGTTGTATTGGCAATGTTCAGGTTAATAGCGCCGTTGTTTCCGCCATAACAACTTACATTGGTAACCGTAGCCGTTAAGTTGGTGTTGCTTCCGGCAGAATTAACCGCAACTGTTTGGGCAATACTGCAGCCGGCAGCATCGGTAATGGTAACCGAATAACTGCCGCCGGGCACATTCTGAATACAAAAGTCAAAATTTCCCGAAACTGTACCGCCACCAACCGGCTGCGAGCCGCTCCAGTTAATGGTATATGGCGGGGTGCCGCCTGTAATATCGCCGCAAACTACACCGTTGGTACTGCCACATACCGGAGGCGTAACGCTGATGTTTACCGCCAACCCCTGTAATGAAGGAACGGAAACGCAAACCACGTCAAAACAGCCCGATGCATCTTGCACGGCAACGGTATAAGCTCCCGGCGCAAGGTTTTGTGCACAAACAAGGGTGTTGAGGTCAATTGGCGGAACGGTTGGCGGCGGGGTAAACAGGTTGGGCAGCGGCGGCAAAGTGATGGCGCTGATGCTGTTGGGATACGCCGGCATACAGCCGGAAAAGAAAAACCAGTTGTAGGGTGGCGCGCCTCCGCTTGCACTCAAACAACCCGATATACTGCCGCCACAAGCTGAAGCATTGATATTTACCGATATATCGGGCACAGTTGTTGCGCCTTGCACGGTAATAGTTTGTGTGGCAGCGCATCCGGCCGTATTGGTTACGGTAACTGTGTAAGTGCCCGGCCCAACATTGTTGAGGCAACTGCCCACCGAGTTGTTGCCGGTAAACGGGGTACCGGTTAAGGTTGTGCCATTTGCATTGGCCCAGGTAAAGGTTAAAGCCCCGGTAGTATTGCTGCCCGTGTTGTTTACCCAGGCACATACATTAAATGTATTGCAACTCACCTGCTCAACGGAATGTTGCAACGTAAGCGCAGTTGGTGAAACCGAAAAAGTCTGGCTTGCGGAGCATCCCGCTGAATTGGTTACTACTACCGAATAAACTCCGGATTGCAGGTTTGACAGGCAGGCAGGGTTAGTGCCGGCCGGCGGCGTAATGGAGGTTCCGTTTTGGGTAAACCATTGGTAAGTATAGGGCCCGCCCAAAGTGGGTGTTTGTACGCAGGCGGTACCCAACCCGCAGTTGGGATATGTTACACTTACATTTAGCCCAAGCGAAAAGCCTGTAAGGGTAACAGTTTGTTGATACGAGCAACCGGCGGCATCGGTAATGTTCAGGGTATAAGAACCGGCAGCAAGATTGTTAAAACAAAAATCGGGATTTGCGGCAACTGGGTTAACAGTTACCGATGGCTGACCGGTTAATGTAACGGTATATGGCGCAGTTCCGCCCGAAATATCGCCGCAAACAACCCCATTGCTGTTGCCACAGGCCGGCTGTTGTACAGTTAGCTGTGCGGCTATTCCACCACCGGCAGGGTTGGCCGAACCCGGAACATACACTGTAACCGGAATAACACAACCATTGGCATTGGACATGCTTACAAAATAAAAGCCCTGCACCAGATTGTTGATGCAAAAAGTAGCTGTTCCGGCAGTATTGCTGCCGCCGGTACCGGTGCCGCTTGTGCCGCCCCCTTGCCACGTATAGCTCATTGGCCCTACAACAGCGCCGGTAATACCGGAAACCGTAAAACAAACAGCGCCGTTAGCCCCGTTGCAGTAAGCCGGCGTAACATTTGCCATTACCGAAACCCCGCAAGTATTACAAGCATTGGGCGACCATTGGGTAACGCCGCCAAAATATTGTGCTTCGCATGAATTGACATAGGTAATGCCATTGCAGCCGCACACAGGCGCATAAACCGCCGGACACCCCGAATTAATGTTAATTTGCGCTGCATTGATGCAAGAAGTTGTTTGTGCCATTATTCTGCCACCCATGCACACCGCAAAGACGAGCAGCAAAATATGCATCACCCGGACTTTAAACAAGTAAATTTTTGTTTCCATATAGCATTTGCTTTAGATATCAGCGAAATACAGGCAGTACTTAAAACTTGCATAGACAGATGCAAGCAATGAATGCCTTATTCAGGCTTAAATATACACAATAAAATGCGGTTTCTTTCCTTTCAACTTAGTAAAATTGAAAAATTTTACATGAAAAGGGGTCGGCAATACTAAACCTTAGTTTATGTACCCTGAAAATTGGGGGTAAAATGGGCTTACCAACCTGAAACAGCCGAAATTTGGTACTTATTCAGGTTGTGCCTTGGGGGCGATGTTCTTCACTGAACTCCTTTCATTTACCGCATAGAAGGCAAAGTTTTGCGCAAAGTTCTGCAAAGTTTTTTTGCTCTTTGGTGAATGCTTCAAAGTTTACAACTGCCAGTCAACAGGAGTTAAACCTTGTTTTGCAAGCAGGTTATTGGCCTGCGAAAAATGCCGGCACCCGAAAAAATACCGCTCCGATAATGGCGAAGGGTGTCCGGCCTGCAATAAATAGTGTCGCTCTGTGTCTATGAGTTTAGCCTTTGATTTGGCAAATGCCCCCCAAAGCATAAAAACCAGCCCGTTTCGTTTTTCGGATAATTTACCGATAACGGCATCGGTAAACTGCTGCCACCCTATTTTGTGGTGCGAAGCTGCCTCGTTTGCCCTGACGGTCAGCATGGCATTGAGCAAAAAAACGCCTTGTCCGGCCCATTTTTCGAGGTTACCCGATTGGGGAATATCTATGCCTATATCGGCTTTCAGTTCTTTGAAAATATTTTTCAATGAAGGCGGCGGCTCTACACCATCGGGCACCGAAAAACACAAACCATGTGCCTGACCGGGTCCGTGATACGGATCTTGCCCTAAAATTACCACTTTCACTTTATCAAAAGGTGTTTTGTTAAAAGCATTGAAAATAAGGGGGCCGGGAGGGTAAACGGTAATACCCTGCTGCTTTTCGAGCAATAAATGTTGCTTTATGCCCGCAAAATACGGTTGCTGAAATTCGTCTTTTAATACTTCCAACCAACTGGCGTCAATTTGCGGGTTTATTTTGGTTTGTTCGGCAGGTGGTAACATGTTTGCTGCAAATTTGGTGAATAAGCCGCCGCTAAATTACAACACTATAACCGGTTTTTACCCATCACAGAAAATTTACTTAGCCCAACTGAACTTTTTGACCGCCCTTTGCCTTACAAATACAGAAAATTGGCGTACTTTTGCGCCTTGAAAAGGCGGTCCCGTAGCTCAGTGGATAGAGCAACTGCCTTCTAAGCAGTAGGCCATTGGTTCGAGTCCAATCGGGATCACCCTTCCAACACAAAACCCCTTGAAAATCAAGGGGTTTTGTGTTATGTATTATTTAAATGGGCTGTTCCGTCGGCAAAAACCATCTTTTTTGCCTTATTTAGACACAAAGCCGCAATTATCTGCTACATTTGAAGTTGCAAAACTCATTTACCACACCTCCAAAATGTAACTTATATGCGTTTGCCTTCTTTTACCTATGTTCTGAGCGAACTAAAGGAAATTGTATCCCGTTTTCCGGTGCTGTGTCTTACCACGTTGGTTGGTACTGCAACCGCTTATTATATGATAGGCAACTATCATGTAGAGAATGATGCGCCCTGGGTTAATTTGGTTATGACCTGCCTGCTTGGTGTTCCGTTTCTGCTTACAATGGCTTTGTTTGCCGAACAAAAAGACGCATCGGTAGCCTCCGGCGAAGGACCGGCTTTTTCTGCATATAGTTTTGGAGCACAACTTGCCGGACTTGCACTGCTGGTTCTTTATTACTTTATGCTGCCCGATGACTGGAACGACTCGCCCCTGTATTTCCTGCTTCAGTTTGCACTGTTTGAAACTGCCGCACACTTTGGTGTAGCCATTGCACCGTTTGTAGCCAAAGGAAATACCAACCAGTTTTGGCAGTATAACCAAACTTTGTTCATACGGTTTTTAACCGCTGCCTTGTTTTCGGGTGTGTTGTACCTGGGTTTGGCGCTGGCGTTGGTTTCTATTGACAACCTGTTTAATATCTCCATACCCGACCGTTGGTACGGACAGTTGTTTGTGGTATTGGCAGGCATTTTCAATACTATGTTTTTCCTTTCGGGTGTGCCTTTGCCCAACATGACGGTGCGCAATGCCGACGAACCTTATCCGCGTGGGCTTAAAATTTTTACCCAATATGTACTGTTGCCGCTGGTTGCCATTTACCTGCTCATTTTATACAGCTACATGGGAAAAATTGTTTTGGAGGCGCGCTTGCCAAAAGGTTGGGTGTCGTATTTAATTTTGGGCTTTTCGGTGGCAGGTATTTTGTCGCAACTGTTGGTGTATCCCATACGCAATCAAACAGAAAATGCCTGGGTGCGCACTTTTTCCAGATGGTTTTACTTTCTGCTGGTTCCGCTGCTGGTTTTGCTGTATGTGGCAGCCTTGCGACGGGTTTTAGATTATGGCATTACCGAACTTCGCTACCTGCTGCTGCTACTAACCTTCTGGCTTACGGGAATAACGGCATACTTTATTTTTTCTAAGGTTAAAAACATTAAAGTATTGCCGCTTACTTTGTGTGTGCTGGCTTTTCTCAGCGCATTCGGGCCTTGGGGAGCTTCGGGTGTTTCGCGCCTGAGTCAGCAACAACGGCTTAAAAAAGTGCTAATGGAAAATAACCTTCTCAATGCTACAGGTAAAGTACAGGCTGCTGCCGATAAAAAACCCGACCAGGCTGCCCGCGATAAAATTGCCTCATCGGTTGATTACCTGTACCGCACGCATGGACTTGGCTCGCTGCAACCGCTTTTTGAGCAAGACCTTCAGGCATTAATTGATAAAGATACCACCAATACCACCTACGCACCCGCTTTAGTGCAGCAGTTAATGGGCATTGACGCAGGGTATTACGGCACGCCAACCGGCAGCGGTTTTAACTATTATGCCGTTGCCTACGATGCCATACCGGTATCGGGGTTTGATGTGTTAATTAACAACGTATCATCTGATTTTTACAGCTATGTCGAATCGGAACAGGAAAGCGATGTTGCCATTAAAGAAGTGGCACATAAAGGCAAAACGTATCAGGTGGCGTTTAACCGCAACCGCCATACATTGCTGTTGCAGGAAAACGGAAAAACTGCACTGTGGACCGTTAACATTGACTCTTTTGCCCGGGTAGTTTACAGCAAACATGGGGTAAATGTAACCGATTTACCCCCGGCCGATATGCAACTTACCCAAACAACCGGTAATGGGCTGATGGTATCTTTGCTGATGAACAGCATGAGTGGGGTAAAATCTGATAGCGGACTTGTGGTAAACTACATGAGTGGGCAAATGTTACTTAAATTTCCCGATTAAGCGGCTTAATAAGCTGTTTTTCAATTGGTAAAGCATTATATAACAGCAAATATAGCTTATGTAATTTTACCGCTCGTCCGTAAATGGCGCAATGCGTTTAGCAAAGCCTGCATGGTTAGCCTGGGTATGACGGTTAATAAAATGCCAATAAAAAATGCTGCCCCGGCATGTTGCCGGGCTTTTTATAAAAGTAACCGGCTTGCAGTTTACCGGCATCGGGTAAAACAAATGCCCGCAGGCAATTGTTAGGTAAAGTACAATTTCGGGCTAAACATCCATCAAAATAAATACACAAAATTCACTATTCCATAATGCCGTTAATCTCAATTGACATAAAATCGGGTACACTTGCCCAAACGGAAAACAGCACCGTTAAAGAAGTTATTGTTGGAATTGACCTTGGAACCACCAACAGCTTAGTAGCCTATATTAACAACCAAACACAGGAGGCGGTAGCCCTGAAAGATGCCGGCGGAAGCAATAAACTGGTTCCGTCTGTTATACATTTTACCCCCGATGGCGGTATTTTGGTAGGAAACGAAGCCAAAAAAATGCTGATAGAACAGCCACAAAATACCATTTACTCGGTAAAACGGCTCATGGGCAAATCTTATACCGATGTGCAGCAATATGCGGGTTTTTTCGGGTACAAAATTATAGACGATGATACCGAAAGTTTGGTGAAAATAAAGGTCAACAACCGTTTTTACACGCCTATAGAACTTTCGGCGCTAATTTTAAAAGCGTTGAAACAACGCGCCGAACAGGCTTTGCAACAAACCGTTACTAAGGCAGTGATTACCGTGCCCGCCTATTTTAACGATGCGCAACGGCAAGCTACCCGCGATGCCGGAAAACTTGCAGGGTTAGATGTTTTGCGCATTGTGAACGAACCCACCGCCGCCAGCCTTGCCTATGGCATAGGGCTTAACCCCGATGATGGCCGCACAATTGCTGTTTATGACCTGGGTGGCGGCACTTTTGACATATCGGTACTGCGTATTGAAAACGGCGTGTTTGAGGTTTTATCAACCAACGGCGATACATTTCTGGGCGGCGATGATTTTGACCGCACCATTATCAACTACTGGCTGGAAATGAACGGGTTAACCCCCGATGCCCTGCACAACAATAAAAGCATGGGACAACAACTGCGCCTGCTGGCCGAAGAAGCCAAAATGGCACTGAGTACCGCTCAAAACTGGCAGGGCATGGCCGGCAACCTGCCTTGCAGTCTTACCCGCACGCAGTTTGAAACCCTTATTGAACCTATTGTACAACGCACCATTACCTGCTGCCGGCAAGCACTTGCCGATGCCAAACTTACCCCCGCACAAATTGATGAAGTAGTGCTGGTAGGCGGCTCTACCAGAGTGCCAATGGTTAAAAAAGCCGTGGAACAGTTTTTTAACCGCCGCCCGCACGACGAATTAAACCCCGATGAAGTGGTGGCATTGGGTGCAGCCGTACAAGCCGATATTTTGGCCGGCAATAATAAAGATATGCTGCTGTTGGATGTTACTCCCCTGTCTTTGGGCATTGAAACCATGGGCGGACTGATGGATGTAATTATTGCCCGAAACACCAAAATACCCGCCAAAGCCGGCCGCCAATACACTACGCATGTTGACGGGCAAAGTGATATGCGGATTTCGGTTTACCAGGGGGAGCGCGATTTGGTGAAAGACAACCGCAAATTAGGCGAGTTTTCGCTGAAAGGTATTCCGGCTATGCCGGCCGGGTTGCCCAAAGTGGAAATTGCCTTTATTATTGATGCCGATGGCATTTTGCGCGTAAGGGCAAAAGAACTGCGGTCGGGTGTAGAGCAAAGCATTGAGGTAACACCGCAATACGGCCTTACAGAAGAAGAAATGGCAAAAATGCTCCTCGAATCCATTCAACATGCCGAAGCAGACCGGCAGGTGCGCGCCTTGCAGGAAGCCATAAATGAAGCCGAAAACTTAACGGCCACTGCCGAAAAATTTGTAACCCAAAATACCGCAATGCTCACCCCCGAAGAAATTGACCAAACCTTGCTTTTGGTGCAAGACCTTCGCAGCGTGCTGCAATCGGGTAATAAAGACCTTATCCACCAGCGCATTGAAACTCTTAATAACTTTACCCGCCCGTTTGCCGAAAGAGTTATGGATGTTGCCATAGCCAAAGCTATGAGGGGAACAAAAATTTAATAAATGTTACAATCATCGGGATAAATTTTGTGAAATCGGGTTATCTTTGTTTGAGCACTAATGTTGAACAGATAAGGGTTTAAATACAAATGAAAAAAATTGTTGTCATTGTGTCAATTTTTACCGTTCTGGCATCTTTACCTCCCGCAGGATGCCGCTGTTCAGATTATGAAGTCGAATCGTTTAACGTTTTCATAGGAACAGGCTATCCGGAAGATACCATTTTATTGCCAACAGATACAGTATGGCTGGTGCTCGATATGAACTGGCATCCTATTTCCGAAATTTACCAAAATACAACCAATCCATTTTTAAGCAGTGCACATGCCTTTTGCAGTTCTACCGATATAGGAATTGGAATAAAAGACATTAAAATAACCAGCAATAAAAACTTTAATGATGTTGCAGCAGGAAGTTCATTGGAGGAAAAATTAATTTGCCCCGAAACTGACGGCACATACATTGACGATTGTATTAGAGCCTACTTGCATGAAGGATTATCAACCCTCGGAGGCGTGTTATTCATGTTTAAAGAAGCGCCCTCGGAACCCGAACATATTTTTACTGTAAGACTTACAACAGATAATGATGAACTTCTGTATGCTACTTCCGATACTGTTGTTTGGGCTAACTAATAAAGTTATCACAAATGGTTAATAAAGTTCTATTTGTTCTTTTGGGAACTACTTTGGCAGGCGTTTTATTTCCTGTGGGGTGTATTTGCCCCAAAAGCGAGTTAAATTCTTTTGAAATTTATATCGGCACCCTGAGCGGAAACACTGTTTTTTCCTATACCGATAGTGTTCACATTACCCTATATCTGAATTGGGATAGAATTTATGCCAACAACCAATTGCCAACATCTAACCTCTTTACCCAAAATGCTTATGCCTTCAGTTGTGCAGATGAAATTGGAACGGGTATTAAAGATATAAAAATTACCTGCAACAAAGAGTTTCTGGACATTGCTCCAGGTAATTCAATAGAACAAAAATTGTCCTGTTTCAATGGTGAACTATATATTGACGATTGTGTAAGAACTGAATTGGCACATGGAAATGAAGCTGTGTCTGGCTTAGCTTTTTTGTTTACCTACACACCAGACCCATCGGATTATGTTTTTGATATTCGCCTGACAGATGATGCTGACAATATGTTTTTTGCTTCGTCAGATACTGTTACTTGGGAATATTGAATGGGTTATTACAGAGCTTTACCTATCTTTGATTTTTACTTTGTTTAAGAAAATCTTACATTATGGAACTATTGACCGAAACAGCCGAAAAAAAACAGCGTCTTATCTCGCCGCAACAATACCTGTTGGCAGAACGTGCGGCCATTCGGGAAAAAAAAGGCAAACACGAATTAATAAATGGAGAAATCATTGCTATGTCAGGAGCATCGGAAAAACACAACACCATAACAACTAACGTATTGGCTTTATTGTGGTTCTTTGGAAAAAATAAAAACATGAAAACCTACGGAAGCGATATGCGCGTACACAACCCGCTTACAAACAGTTTTTGTTACCCCGATGTAAGTGTGGTAAACGGCGCTCCGCAATTAACCGATGATAATAAGGACATACTGTTAAACCCGGTTCTGATTATTGAAGTATTATCGGAAAGTACCGAACAGTACGACCGCGGCGATAAACTGAAAATTTACCGCAGCATACCAACCGTGCGGGAGTATATGCTCATTGCCCAGAATTCTTGCAACATAGAAAGCTATTTCAAAACCGACTCCGGCATCTGGATTTACTCCTACATTACCCACCCCGATGAAATGGTTAACTTTCAAAGCATCGGGCTGCAAATTACCGCCTCGCAGGTGTACGATGGCGTTGATTTCAACAGTATCAACACGCCGCCGGCCTAAACCG
The DNA here is from genome assembly GCA_002212725.1 of Sphingobacteriales bacterium TSM_CSM. Lineage (GTDB taxonomy): Bacteria > Bacteroidota > Bacteroidia > Chitinophagales > UBA2359 > UBA2359. The sequence goes on from MTCR01000155.1 coordinate 26,713, forward strand.
CTTATCCGCTATTTCTGTTATTGCATGAATATACTGCTGCTTACCTATCAGGGCGATATTGCCGGCTCTACCAACTCTATCTATTACCTTGCCACCGGTTTGGCCGCAAAAGGGCATACCGTGGTGGTTGGGGCAAGGCAGCAAAGTCTGCTGTACCAAATGTTGAAGCAAACTCGGGTTATACGCGTACCCATGACCTTCGGGGGCAAGTTTGATGTGGTAAATATGCGCCAAATTCGCGATGCCGTTCAGAAATATCAAATTCAAATCATTAATGCCCAAAGCAGCATTGACCGCTATACGGCTGTATTTGCCCGATGGCTTTACCAATTGCCGGTAAAAGTGGTGCATACCCGCCGTCAGGAACCCAAAAGCATGGGCGGTATGCTGCAAACCCTGTTTTATGTAAAAGGAACCGATAAAATAGTGGTGATAAGTCCGCAATTAAAGCAAACATTTATAAAAAAAGGATATCCCGAAGCACACCTGCAGGTAATCATGAACGGCATTCCGCCCGAAAGGTTTACCAACCTGCAACCCAATAAAACCGAAGCATTGCGGCAGCAGTTTGGGCTGCAGCCCGGCGAGGTGGTAATTGGTTGTGTTGCAAGACGTAAAAAACAGGAACAACTGCTGCAAGCCCTTGCCCTGCTTAACCAACCCAACATAACCTTGTTGTTTGCCGGTATTGAACCCGGCAGCCTCAACCATATTGCCCAACAATTGCACCTCAAAAACCGACTTATCTATGCCGGTATTGTGCCGGCTGATGAAATAATGAACTACTACCCGCTGTTTACCCTCTGTGTGCTGCCCTCTACTATGGAAGGTTTTGGCCTGACCCTGACAGAAGCTATGGGAATGGGCGTGCCGGTAATAGGAACCCGCAGCCAGGGCATTATTGATGTGTTAGATAACGAAAAAAACGGGCTTTGGTTTGATGACGGAAACATTGAAGAACTTGCCGGCAAAATACAACAAATTTTAACCGATGAAACCACCCGAAACCGGCTGATAGAAAACGGTAAAATGGCAGCACTCAGCACTTTTTCTATTAACAGAACCATAGACGAGTATGAACATTTTTTTGCCGCATTGCTCCAAAATTAACATAACCTGTTTTATAGCTGTGCTAAAACTAAAATTACCGGTTATAACTTACAGATGAGCCAAAAACCCTTTGCTAACTTTGCGTTTACAACTATATTTTAAACCGAAATAAACGTGGTACAGCCTGTTACATAGCAAAACTTACAACTTCACCCATGCAAAACCAACCACACACATACGCACAAGGCCTGCTGCAAACTTTTGCACTACATGCCAATCCCCAAAACGCTGCACCCATGTCAAAATACATGCGCAACCTGTTTGAATTTTACGGCATTAAAACCCCGCAACGAACCGAACTTACCCGAAACTACCTGAAAGAAAACGGACTACCGCCGGTGCAGCAACTGCCCGATGTAACCCTTGCCCTGTGGCAGGCTCCGCAACGCGAAGCCCAGTACGCCGCCATGCAAATACTGGAAAAAATGACCAAACGCCTGTCCCCCCAACACCTGCCCATGCTGGAACAATTAGTTACCGATAAATCGTGGTGGGATACGGTAGATTACCTCGCTGCCCGTATAATTGGCAGGCTGTTATTAAACTACCCCGATGAAAATGCCACCTACACGCAAAAATGGATTATCAGCCCCAACATATGGCTGCAACGAACTGCCATTTTGTTTCAATTAGGGTACCGGCAAAAAACCGATACAGATTTACTGCTTTCCTGCATAACGCAATGCAACCAATCTAAGGAGTTTTTTATACAAAAAGCCATAGGCTGGGCTTTGCGCGAGTACTCCAAAACCAACCCGCAGTGGGTGTTGCAGACAGTAGCCCAAACGCCCTTAGCCCCTTTAAGCAAACGAGAAGCGCTGAAATGGCTACAGCGAAAGGGGTAAGTTTGAGGATTAGTGAAGAGTATTCTGTAATATTGCAATTAGATGCCAAAATCCTGTCTATTTAAACCTGATTGCCTGATAATTGATAGCAATGTACCGGTTTTTAATGTTTTGTGCATTGGTACAGGAATTGTTATAGTAGTGTTATTAAGTTGCTTTTGCATGATGACATGGCTGCCTCTTTGCCTGACCTGAGCAAAACCAAATTGTATTAAGATGGCACATACTTCTTTACCCGAAAGCGATTTCATTTGCTAAATATTCACTGTTATTTTAGCAATTTCAAGTTCATTAGCTAAACGTGTTTGTATTTCACTGTCAGAAGCACATTCAAAATATAGCTCTAAAGCTTCTATCAGATTTTGTTTTGCTTCTGTTGCTGTATCACCTTGGCTTGCAATATCTAATTCGGGGCATAATGCAACAAAGCCATCGCCCTCTCTTTCTACAACTGCGGTTAAATCAATTTGTCGGCTCATTGGTAAAATTATTAATTGATTAATCTTGGTAAAATGACAGGGTTTTTTAGCCGGTTACAAAAATACGTCTTTTTTATAAACAATACTGTTTTTTTGCCGGCGCAATTTACTATTTACGCTTCCTCCGGCGGGGGTAAATCTTGCGCTGCTGCCTCCCCGGCGGAACAGGTATATCTTATTGGTAGTTATTAAAGTCTTCTAATGGCGCATCAAAATCATCTGCCATATAGGCTATCAAGTTAGGCATTGTACCTGCTTTCCGCAAATTAGCATCGCTTTTGGCAATGTCCTGATTGCGCCACTTCATGGTAAGAAAATCAATAAAATTCACCACTTCCTGTTGTATTACAGGGGGTAGCTGTTGCAACTTCTCTACAATCTCTTTGTCTGAGATAGCATGGTAAATATAATTTGGTTTTAACCGATAGACAATACAAAAATAAGCATTTTAGTTTAAAAAGCAAAACTTGTTGTATGCTTGGGCTATCTACTACTTAAGCTTCCTCCGGCGGGGGTAATTCTTCCTCTGCTGCCTCACCCGGCGGCTCAAACTGCGGGAATTGCTCGTAGAGGTTGTATTCTTGAACCCAATACTCTGCAACTTCCATTTGTTTGGTTTCTATGGCGGTTTCAACCATTTTTGCAGTGTTAACAAAACTATCTAAATTAATCTTGTCAGACCATGCTTTGACTTCGTTTGCATATCCTTTTTTGATTGCCTGCAAAACAACTTTGGGCATTTCTTTACCCCAGTTAATATGATACTTCTTAGCCACATACCATGCTTTCCCTTTTGAAAAGGCATTTACTAGCAAATTGATGGAAAATGAAACAATCAAAAAGCGATTCTTGACTTTATATTGATTTATTAATTGAACAATTATTGCGATACTTTCATTATACAACTCTCTGGAAAAAATGGCACACTCCAATACATACTCAATTTTTATACTCTCAGGCAGCCCTTGTAAGAGTATTTGTTTGAGTGCCCAATGAATATCTACTTTTAAGGCTTTCTTTATCAATAAATGTATTGGAAAATCATTTTGTAGTCCATCATCTTCTATCCATTGTATAGCAGTTGAAAAATTAGTATCTAATGCTTTCTCAATCCAAAATTTTGGTGTATAATTTTTTTCTAACCCAAGTTCTTCTTCCCATTTTTTGGCAAAAACCACATCAAGTTCAATTGCTTTCTCTATAAAGCGTACAAGAGGGTATTGGTCTAGTAAAGCATATTCTTTTATCAACATGGGAAAGCACAAAAATAGTTTAGTTATTTGATCTTTTTTTCTATCATTTGCATCAAATTTTAAAGCGTAATTTAAAAAATCTTCAAGTAGCACTTTTGTTAAAGCACTTTGTCTGTATAACTCTTGTAAGACGATTGTTAAATCTGAATTTATTAAAATTGAAAAATTTATATCTTTTATATTTGCATATCCCAAAAGCATATTATAAGCACTTTGACCCTTATGATGCCTTGGATAAATCATGAATCGAGAAAATACTGTCTGCAATTTGGCATTTTTCTCTTTCATCTTCTTTTCCTCAAAATTTATAATAGATTGCGTAAGTATCGTTTTGTATTTGCTGCCAAGGTTATACCTTTTCAAAAGCCATGCAACTTCGGGAAATTCGTTTTTGCTTATTGCCCTTTCAATAAGCACATGTACATTAAATTTGTCTTTTAAATCCAATAAATCAACTAATTTACAGAATACTCTTACTCTAATATCATTGACTACAATTTTTCTGTCATCAAGTTGTTCATTTTTAAAAGAAGACTGGCTAATGGCACGATTAAAAGTTTCATTAGAAAAATCAAGAAATGCGTCTCTTTCTAATAAGATTATTCTATTTTCTTCAATTTCAAGGAAATCTTTATCTTCAAACTCGAAATAATCAAATTTTTTTATTTCCTCCGAAGATAAAGTTCTCTTGTATGTTTTTTCAATTGCTAATAAAATATCATCAGTAAGAGAAATTTCTTTATCGTAAAAAACATCAAGTACATCATTTAATTGAATTTTCTCTTGCAATTTATACTTGCAAATATACTCTAATATAGTCAAACAATTAACGTTACTTAATCCTATATTCCTTTTAAACAATAATTCAAGAGTATTTTGGATAAATAGTTTGGCAGGTTGCATAATGCTTGTTTCTTTTATATCATCCATGCTATTCACATCTATATTTAATCTTGTCTGCCCACCATCAACAAAATACAATTCAAAAATTTCAAATGCCTTTTCAAAATTTCCATCATGAATATAGGCTATTAATTTAGTAAGTGCTTCAGCAGGGGCAATTGGCGGAATAGATATTGCGTATTTTTCTGCAATTAAAGATACTAAATCATCATCTTCCAAGAACTTTCCCTTAATTATCTCTTCAAAAAAATCTTTATTGTACAGGTTATATTTTGCAGCCCAATATACACCCTGTTCAAAATAATCATCATTACCACCAATTAACCTTAGCCTTTCAAAATTCGAACCAATGTACAAAATAGATTCAATGAGGGTTTCTAATTCTGTTTTGGGTAAGACATCTAAAGGTAAACCAATAACCCTACCTATTTCGGCTAATACTACCAATTCATAACTTGGCAGCATACAGGGCAACCCATATTTTGAATACAAATGTAAAACTGATACTGCGTATCTATTCCTTTTATTAACAGAAATGCGATCGAAAAAACTATCTTTTGTCATTCCAAACCCTAAATAACAACTCAACATTGGATTGAAATCTTCAGGTTCCAATACTTCAGGCAAACGATATTTATCTATTATGCACAATAATACATCAAAATATTCGCTATCAAATTTTCGAATTTCCTTTTTTAAAAAAAGTTCATGGTAAACAACATCTACCACTTCTTCAGTAGAACATAAATATAGGGTTTGTATATTTGCATCTAAAAGCAATAGGTTTTCGTACTCCTTTTTATCTTTAAACGTTTGGGCTATTTGCTGTAATTGTTGCTCACATACCAACTCTTCTGTTACATTATTGGTGTACACCATTTGCAACATTTCTTTAGCTGTTTCTTTTTTTGTGTTTTCTAATACAATACAGTACAAATCAACTATTGCCCTAAAACCGCCAACAGCCCCAAGATACCCTTGTATATTTAACGAAGATGACACTCCTAACTCAACTTCTTTTTCATGTGTTTTCAATACCTCTACTATTTCTCCAGAAGCCTCCAGTTCCATAAGTGCAGCGAAACCTTGGGCACACCACTCTTTAACGGAATCAAAAAACACCGCAAACAACTTTGCCCGTTCAATAATCATCTGCCGCAGTTCGGGTTCCGGGTGCCAGCAGGCGGTTTTGCACCGGGCAGCTAATAATACATCGCGCTTTCCTATTTCGCGTACAAAGTCAAA